>NZ_JBJQMA010000002.1:0-377220 GCF_046486065.1 Escherichia sp. WS547
TATCCCTGACAGCCTACAAAACGCAATTGAAGAACGCGAGGCATCGTCTTAACGAGGCACCGAGGCGTCGCATTCTTCAGATGGTTCAACCCTTAAGTTAGCGCTTATGGGAGTGATCCCCGCCACTTTACAGGTGCTCGCATATCTTCAACGCACCCTATTTTTACCCAGGCCTGCCCACGGGCAGGCTTTTGGGGAGGTTAGCGGGTCAGGTCGTCAAAAAACTTCTTCACACCATCAAAGAAGCTCTTTGAGCGCGGGCTGTTGTGCTCGCCGGTTGGGCCACCGAAGCTTTCTTGCAGCTCTTGCAGCAGCTGTTTCTGCCTTTCGTTCAGGCCTACCGGTGTTTCGACGACAACGCGGCACAGCAAATCACCCTGTGCGCCACCGCGGACAGACTTGACGCCTTTACCGCGCATACGGAATAGCTTACCGGTCTGGGTTTCGCCAGGCACTTTCAGTTTGACGCGACCATCAAGGGTCGGTACTTCGATTTCGCCACCCAGCGCCGCCATAGCGAAGTTGATCGGGACTTCGCAATACAGGTTGTTGCCTTCACGCTCGAAAATCGGGTGCTGTTTAACCTGAACCTGAACGTACAGATCGCCTGCCGGTGCGCCATGCTCGCCCGCTTCACCTTCGCCCGCAAGACGGATGCGGTCTCCAGTGTCCACCCCTGCCGGGATTTTAACGGACAGCGTTTTGCTGCGCTCAACACGACCATGACCATGACATTTGTTGCACGGATCTTTGATCAGCGTACCGCGGCCCTGACAGTGTGGACAGGTCTGCTGTACAGCGAAGAATCCCTGGCGCATCTGCACCTGACCAGAACCATGACAGGTCGGACAAGTCTGCGGCTGTGTACCTGGTTTTGCACCGCTACCGTGGCAAACGTCACACTCTTCCAGAGTCGGAATGCGGATCTCTTTGGTCACGCCACGTACAGCTTCTTCGAGGGTGAGCTCCATGTTATAGCGTAAATCAGCACCGCGCGCCGCACGTTGACGACCACGTCCGCCGCCAAAAATATCGCCGAAAACGTCACCAAAAATATCGCTGAAGTCTGCGCCGCCGCCAAAACCGCCGCCGCCCATGCCACCTTGCTCAAACGCAGCATGACCATACTGATCGTATGCCGCACGTTTTTGCGAGTCGGTCAGAACTTCATAAGCTTCCTTGATCTCTTTAAATTTCGCCTCGGCCTCTTTGTCACCCTGGTTACGGTCCGGGTGGTATTTCATGGCCAGGCGTTTGTAGGCCTTTCTGATTTCACGCTCTTCCGCTGTTTTGGAAACGCCTAAAATCTCGTAATAATCTTGCTTAGCCATCTTTTTTAAATTGCCCCTAGATGAATGCACGGGCGGAGAGGAAATTCCCCTTCGCCCGTGTCAGTATAATTACCCGTTTATAGGGCGATTATTTTTTGTCTTTGACTTCTTCAAATTCAGCGTCGACAACATCGTCATCTTTCGCGTTGTTTGCAGAAGCATCAGCACCGGCAGTCTGCTGCTGGGCATGTTGCTGCTGGGCGATTTCCATCAGTTTCTGGGAAACCTGTGCCAGTTCCTGCATTTTCGCTTCGATAGCGGCTTTGTCTTCACCTTTCAGAGCAGTTTCCAGTGCAGTCAGCGCAGACTCGATAGCAGTTTTGTCGTCAGCCGGCAGTTTGTCGCCTGCTTCTTCAACCTGCTTACGGGTGCTGTGCAGCAGATGGTCGCCCTGGTTGCGAGTCTGTACCAGCTCTTCAAACTTACGGTCAGCTTCGGCGTTAGCTTCTGCGTCGCGTACCATTTTCTGGATTTCATCTTCGTTCAGACCAGAAGAAGCCTTGATGGTGATCTTCTGCTCTTTACCGCTGTTTTTATCTTTCGCGGAAACGTGCAGGATACCGTCAGCATCGATATCGAAGGTAACTTCGATCTGCGGCATGCCGCGCGGTGCCGGGTTGATACCATCTAGGTTGAACTGACCCAGAGATTTGTTATCAGCCGCACGTTTACGTTCACCCTGCAGCACATGGATGGTTACCGCAGACTGGTTGTCTTCAGCGGTAGAGAACACCTGGCTGTGCTTGGTCGGGATAGTGGTGTTTTTCGCGATCAGCGTCGTCATCACACCGCCCATGGTTTCGATACCCAGAGACAGCGGGGTAACGTCCAGCAGCAGTACGTCTTTTACGTCACCAGTCAGAACACCACCCTGAACAGCAGCACCGATTGCTACAGCTTCGTCCGGGTTAACGTCTTTACGCGGCTCTTTACCAAAGAACTCAGCAACTTTCTTCTGAACCATTGGCATACGAGTCTGACCACCAACGAGGATAACGTCGTCGATATCAGATACGGACAGGCCAGCGTCCTGCAGTGCAACTTTCAGCGGCTCAATGGAACGGTTTACCAGATCTTCAACCAGGCTTTCCAGTTTCGCACGAGTCACTTTGATGTTCATGTGTTTCGGACCGGTCGCGTCTGCAGTGATGTATGGCAGGTTAACGTCGGTCTGCTGAGCGGAAGACAGTTCGATTTTCGCTTTTTCTGCCGCTTCTTTCAGGCGCTGCATTGCCAGCGGATCGTTGCGCAGGTCAATGCCCTGATCTTTCTTGAATTCTTCAACCAGATAGTTGATCAGACGGCTGTCGAAGTCTTCACCCCCCAGGTGGGTATCACCGTTGGTTGCCAGAACTTCGAAGGTTTTTTCGCCGTCAACTTCGTCGATTTCGATAATAGAAATATCGAAAGTACCACCACCCAGGTCATAAACCGCGATAGTACGGTTGCCAGTGCCTTTGTCCAGACCGTAAGCCAGCGCAGCTGCGGTCGGTTCGTTGATGATACGTTTTACTTCCAGACCAGCGATACGGCCTGCGTCTTTGGTTGCCTGACGCTGAGCATCGTTAAAGTATGCCGGTACGGTGATAACAGCTTCAGTTACCGGTTCACCCAGGTAATCTTCAGCGGTTTTCTTCATTTTTTTCAGCACTTCAGCAGAAATCTGCGGCGGTGCCATTTTCTGGCCTTTAACTTCGACCCATGCGTCGCCGTTATCAGCAGCAATAATTTTGAACGGCATGATGGAAACATCACGCTGTACTTCTTCGTCCTGGAAGCGGCGACCAATCAGGCGTTTAATCGCAAACAGAGTGTTTTGCGGGTTCGTCACTGCCTGACGTTTAGCCGGCTGACCAACTAGAGTTTCACCATCCTGGGTATAGGCAATGATAGAAGGCGTGGTGCGATCGCCTTCGGCGTTCTCCAGCACGCGAGGAGTGGTGCCATCCATAATCGCTACACAAGAGTTGGTAGTACCCAGGTCGATACCAATTATTTTACCCATCTAAACGTCTCCACTATATATTCGGTCATCATGTGGTTGTGAGTCTGTAATAGGGGCGAAACGTCTGGTTTCAACTGCCCAATTTCATTTTTTTGCAGACTCACTCACTGCGGTTGACTACTAAATGGGGTCGTAAACCACGTCATCAAGGGGGAGATGCAAAAATTTTTTGTGCTTTTGCGCAGAAATTTCGCGATATGGCAGGACAAGACGTAAAATTGACAGCAATTTTATTCATATAAAGAATGAATCGCAGCCAAGGCATTCATCAAAAAATTGTAATAAAAAGAAAAGATTACGTGCCTGAATCTTCTCTTTATCAGCAGTAAACTAGTGGGTATTCATCCCCCTACCTCTTCCCACTAAGAGAATCCTTATGAAATCCGTTTTTACGATTTCCGCCAGCCTGGCGATTAGCCTGATGCTGTGCTGCACGGCGCAGGCAAACGACCATAAACTCCTCGGCGCCATTGCAATGCCGCGTAACGAAACCAACGATCTGGCGCTGAAACTTCCTGTTTGTCGCATTGTGAAACGCATACAACTCTCTGCCGACCATGGCGATTTACAGTTAAGCGGTGCATCGGTTTATTTCAAAGCCGCCCGTAGCGCCAGTCAGAGCCTGAATATTCCTTCAGAAATAAAAGAAGGGCAAACCACTGACTGGATCAACATTAACAGCGATAACGACAATAAACGCTGCGTCTCAAAAATCACCTTTTCGGGTCATACGGTGAACTCATCGGATATGGCCACGCTGAAAATTATCGGCGACGACTAACGCCAGAATATAGAAGCCACAAAAAATGAATGTTAATTACCTGAATGATTCAGATCTGGATTTTCTTCAGCATTGTAGTGAGGAACAGTTGGCAAATTTCGCCCGATTGCTCACCCATAATGAAAAAGGCAAAACTCGCCTCTCCAGCGTACTGATGCGCAACGAACTGTTTAAATCGATGGAAGGGCATCCCGAGCAACATCGCCGCAACTGGCAGCTGATTGCCGGAGAATTACAGCATTTTGGTGGCGATAGTATCGCCAACAAACTGCGCGGACACGGTAAATTGTATCGGGCCATTTTGCTCGATGTTTCAAAGCGATTGAAGCTGAAAGCCGACAAAGAGATGTCTACGTTTGAAATTGAGCAACAGTTACTGGAACAATTTCTGCGTAATACCTGGAAGAAAATGGACGAGGAACATAAGCAGGAGTTTCTGCACGCGGTCGATGCCAGGGTGAATGAGCTGGAAGAGCTGCTGCCGCTGCTGATGAAAGACAAATTATTGGCAAAAGGTGTGTCGCATTTGCTTTCCAGCCAACTGACCCGCATTTTACGCACCCACGCAGCAATGAGCGTACTTGGGCATGGTTTGCTGCGCGGCGCGGGGCTGGGAGGCCCTGTAGGTGCGGCACTAAATGGGGTTAAAGCGGTCCGCGGCAGCGCCTATCGCGTGACGATTCCAGCCGTACTGCAAATCGCCTGCCTGCGCCGGATGGTTAGCGCCACTCAGGTCTGATACCGGAAACCGGGGAAAATTTTCATTTTCCCCTCAAAAGATCGTAGACACTGCCCCACTGGCTGATTATTATGCCGCGCCCTGAAAACACTACAGTTATTCAGGGAAATTATTTCACCATTCATTCGATGATGATTTTTGAGGAATTATGGGCAACACTAAGTTGGCTAATCCGGCACCGCTGGGCCTGATGGGCTTCGGCATGACCACCATTCTGCTTAACCTGCACAACGTGGGTTATTTCGCTCTGGACGGTATTATTCTTGCCATGGGCATTTTCTACGGCGGCATCGCGCAAATTTTTGCTGGTCTGCTGGAGTACAAAAAAGGCAACACTTTCGGTTTAACCGCATTCACCTCTTACGGTTCTTTCTGGCTGACGCTGGTTGCGATTCTGCTGATGCCGAAACTGGGTCTGACCGATGCGCCAAATGCACAGTTCCTTGGTGTCTACCTGGGTCTGTGGGGCGTATTTACGCTGTTTATGTTCTTCGGCACGCTGAAAGGCGCACGCGTTCTGCAATTCGTTTTCTTTAGCCTGACCGTGCTGTTTGCCCTGCTGGCGATCGGTAACATTGCCGGTAACGCCGCAATCATCCACTTTGCCGGCTGGATTGGGCTGATCTGCGGTGCCAGCGCAATCTATCTGGCGATGGGTGAAGTACTGAACGAGCAGTTTGGTCGCACCGTTCTGCCGATTGGTGAATCCCACTAATTGTTTTGAGATCCCCCCGCTCGGGGGGATTTTTTTATTCGCTAACGTCGCGTCTTGCACTCTTCGGTCTGAATGCTGCAACCACTTCCGGTGCCGTTTCAACGTATGGCCCTTCCAGCAACTGAATGCAGTACGGTACGCTGGCAAAAATACCGTGTACCACAACGTTACCCTCAGCGTCCTTCACACCTTCCAGCGTCTCTTTAATAGACTTCGGCTGACCGGGTAAGTTAAGGATCAGCGCCTGTTTGCGAATCACGCCCACCTGACGCGAAAGGATCGCAGTTGGTACAAAATGCAGGCTGATCTGGCGCATCTGTTCACCAAAGCCAGGCATCTCGCGGTCCGCTACTGCCAGCGTCGCATCGGGCGTTACGTCACGACGCGCCGGGCCAGTTCCGCCCGTGGTGAGCACCAGATGGCAACTCATTTCATCCACCAGCTCACACAACGTTTGCTCGATGATCGCCTGCTCATCGGGGATTAAGCGGGTTTCCAGTTCAAACGGCGTGGTTAGCGCCGATGTCAGCCATTCTTCCAGCGCAGGGATGCCTTTATCCTGATAAACGCCGCTGGATGCGCGATCAGAGATGGAAACTAAGCCAATACGTAAAGTATTCATCAAGATTTTTCCGTTTAAACAGTCTCGTTAAACAGAATGATACACTGCGAAGGGAGTGACAGACAGGCTTCAGAAGAGGTAGCGTGACCGACTTCCCGGTCACGCTAAGAATGATTACAGCAGATCGCCGATCATTTTTTCCAGTTTTTCCTGGTCAATAGCAAACTTACGGATACCTTCCGCCAGTTTATCTACTGCCATTGGATCCTGGTTGTGCTGCCACAGGAACTCGGACTCAGTGATACGCGCCGGACGCGCTTTCACTTCGCCGGTGTAAGACAGTTTACGTTCGATAGCCCCTTCGCTCTCCGCCAGCTCTTTCAGCAGTGCCGGTGCGATGGTCAGACGGTCGCAGCCTGCCAGTTCCAGAATTTCGCCGATGTTACGGAAGCTTGCGCCCATAACCACGGTTTCATAACCGTGCTCTTTGTAGTACTGGTAGATTTCAGATACAGAAACCACGCCCGGATCTTCTGCCGGAGCGTACTCTTTCTTATCGGTATTCGCTTTGTACCAGTCAAGAATACGGCCAACAAACGGCGAGATCAGGAACACGCCCGCTTCCGCACAAGCACGAGCCTGAGCGAAGGAGAACAGCAGGGTCAGGTTACAGTTGATGCCTTCTTTTTCCAGCTGTTCTGCAGCACGGATACCCTGCCAGGTAGAAGCCAGTTTGATCAGAATACGATCGTTGCTAATACCAGCATCGTTGTAGAGTTTGATCAGGCGTTTTGCTTTCGCAATTGACGCTTCGGTGTCATAGGAAAGACGCGCATCAACTTCAGTTGAGATACGGCCCGGAACCAGTTTCAGGATTTCCAGACCAATATTTACTGCCAGTTTGTCGGTCGCGTCCACGATCTGCTGCGCGCGATCGTTGCTCTGCTGTTTCGCCCAGGCGACAGCATCATCAATCAACTTACGGTATTCCGGAATCTGCGCTGCGTTAAGAATGAGAGAAGGGTTGGTTGTGGCATCCTGCGGTTGATACAGCTTCATTGCCGCGATGTCCCCAGTGTCGGCCACTACGGTGGTGTACTGACGAAGGGAGGTCAATTTGTCCGTCATGATAGTATTTCTCTTTAAACAGCTTGTTAGGGGGATGTAACCGGTCTGCCCTGATGATATCACGACGCAACGTCAGCGCAACCGCCGACAAGACGGTTATCGCCAGGCGAGACTGTTTCGGATTTCTGACACTGCGTTGATATCGCCCGCCATTTTTATACAAAACCTCATGTATGCTACGCAGAAGTTATCAAGTACCTCGTAGCGTATATACTTCTTAAACAATTGGTAACGTTTACACAGGAAAGTCATCGCGACCGGCAATAAGAGGGATATGCATGCCAGATTTTTTCTCCTTCATTAACAGCGTCCTTTGGGGATCGGTAATGATTTACCTGCTCTTCGGCGCAGGTTGTTGGTTCACTTTTCGCACCGGATTTGTGCAGTTTCGCTACATCCGCCAGTTTGGCAAAAGTCTTAAAAATAGCATTCATCCACAGCCAGGCGGTTTAACCTCATTTCAGTCATTGTGTACCAGTCTTGCGGCGCGCGTGGGTAGCGGCAACCTGGCCGGCGTTGCGCTGGCTATTACCGCCGGTGGACCTGGAGCCGTCTTTTGGATGTGGGTTGCCGCGTTTATCGGCATGGCGACCTCGTTTGCCGAATGTTCTCTGGCACAACTTTATAAAGAACGTGACGTCAATGGGCAGTTTCGTGGCGGACCGGCATGGTATATGGCGCGCGGGCTGGGGATGCGCTGGATGGGCGTTCTGTTCGCCGTCTTTTTGCTCATCGCCTATGGCATAATTTTCAGCGGAGTTCAAGCGAACGCCGTTGCCCGCGCCCTGAGTTTTTCTTTTGATTTTCCCCCGCTGGTGACAGGCATTATTCTCGCTGTCTTTACTCTGCTGGCAATCACTCGCGGTCTTCATGGCGTCGCCCGGCTCATGCAGGGGTTTGTCCCGTTGATGGCGATAATCTGGGTACTGACCAGCCTGGTAATTTGCGTAATGAATATCGGGCAACTTCCCCACGTCATTTGGTCTATTTTTGAGAGTGCTTTTGGCTGGCAGGAAGCGGCAGGCGGCGCGGCGGGATATACCTTAAGCCAGGCGATTACTAACGGTTTTCAGCGCAGTATGTTTTCCAATGAGGCGGGAATGGGTTCGACGCCAAACGCGGCAGCGGCAGCGGCGTCCTGGCCTCCGCATCCGGCAGCGCAAGGGATTGTCCAGATGATTGGCATTTTTATCGACACCCTGGTCATCTGTACGGCAAGCGCCATGCTGATATTACTGGCGGGTAACGGCACAACCTACATGCCGCTGGAAGGTATTCAGCTTATCCAGAAGGCGATGCGGGTGCTAATGGGTTCCTGGGGTGCTGAGTTTGTTACCCTTGTGGTTATTCTGTTTGCCTTCAGCTCCATCGTTGCCAACTACATTTATGCCGAAAACAATCTCTTCTTTTTACGCCTGAACAACCCTAAAGCGATCTGGTGTTTGCGGATCTGCACCTTCGCAACGGTCATCGGCGGCACCTTGCTAAGCCTTCCGCTGATGTGGCAACTGGCAGATATCATAATGGCCTGCATGGCTATTACCAATTTGACCGCCATTTTACTGCTCTCGCCTGTGGTTCATACCATTGCCAGTGATTATCTACGCCAGCGTAAACTCGGCGTGCGCCCGGTGTTTGATCCATTGCGTTATCCGGATATCGGTCGCCAGCTTTCTCCGGACGCGTGGGATGATGTTTCGCAGGAGTAATCACAACTATCGATCAACTCATTCTCATTTTTTGCTAAAGTCGGCATAAATTTCCTGCAAGGACTGGATATGCTGATTCTTATTTCACCTGCGAAAACGCTTGATTACCAAAGCCCGTTGACCACCACGCGCTATACGCTGCCGGAGCTGTTAGACAATTCCCAGCAGTTGATCCATGAGGCGCGGAAACTGACGCCTCCGCAGATTAGCACGCTGATGCGCATCAGCGACAAACTGGCGGGTATCAACGCCGCTCGCTTTCATGACTGGCAGCCAGATTTCACGCCGGCGAATGCCCGCCAGGCGATTCTGGCGTTTAAAGGTGATGTCTACACCGGCTTGCAGGCCGAAACCTTCAGCGAAGACGATTTCGATTTTGCCCAACAGCATTTGCGAATGCTTTCCGGCTTGTATGGCGTACTCCGCCCGCTCGATTTAATGCAGCCTTATCGTCTGGAAATGGGGATCCGTCTTGAGAATGCCCGAGGGAAAGATCTGTATCAATTCTGGGGAGATATCATCACCAACAAGCTGAACGAGGCGCTCGCAGCACAAGGCGATAATGTGGTGATTAATCTGGCGTCAGATGAGTATTTTAAATCGGTGAAGCCGAAGAAATTGAATGCCGAGATTATCAAGCCGGTGTTCCTCGATGAGAAGAACGGCAAATTTAAGATCATCAGCTTCTACGCTAAGAAAGCACGCGGTCTGATGAGTCGTTTCATTATTGAAAATCGGCTGACCAAACCAGAGCAACTGACTGGTTTTAATAGCGAAGGTTACTTCTTTGATGAAGATTCCTCCAGCAATGGCGAACTGGTGTTTAAACGCTACGAGCAGCGTTAAGTTTGCAGTCAATGCCGGATGCGGCGTGAACGCCTTATCCTGCCTACAAAAGCATGCAGATTCAATATATTGCAGAATTAACGTAGGCCTGATAAGACGCGCCAGCGTCGCATCAGGCGCTGAATGCCGGATTGTTACCCGGCATTTGTCATTTAGCGGTGATGTTTGCCTGGACCATGACCGCCGTGATGATCATGAGGAGCTTTCTTATGGTGGCGCGGCGGTGGCGGCGGTCCGTGTAGGTGCCAGCGATTGCCTCGCCATTCATAATGTTGTTTCCACCAGCCGTGGTCGCGCCAGTGACCTCCATCCCAGTAATAGCCACGATTATCACGATCGCCTATCTGTAATTTTACTGACGGGACTAACGTAATTTCCGCAGCCTGTGCTGCCATGGGAGCGACCAGAACCAGGGAAAGTGCGAGTACGATAGATTGCATCTTTTTCACAGGTTACTCCTTTTATCATTGCCCGTTATGGGTCGATATCCGGAGATTACTCGATGAGAACGGCGGTTGTTATTCTCCGCAATCCTAATCTCTAAGTTACCGCATTTATTGAGAATTTCTCCTTTTTCCCTGTCATTTTTCTCCATAATTTCTTCATAAAAAAGCCGGGCTGCATAAAAGCAAACCCGGCCTGATTGAGATAATGAATAGATTTTACTGATGATTCATCATCAATTTACGCAACGCAGCAAAATCGGCGGGCAGATTATGTGAAAGCAAGGGTAAATCAGCACGTTCTGCCAGCTCTTTTGGCAGATCCAACGTTTCACCGAGAATCGCTTCCACGCTCTCTTTAAATTTCGCCGGATGCGCGGTGCCGAGGAACAAGCCATATTCGCCTGGATTCAACTGATCACGCAGCGCACGATAAGCTACGGCAGCGTGCGGCTCCGAAGTGTAGCCCAGTTCTTTTAACTCACGCATTGTCTGTTGCGTGGTTTCATCATCCACGGCTGCATAACCCAGCTCTTTCAGTTGCCAGATTTTGCGGCGGAACAACTCTTCCACACGCGGCCAGTTGTTCGGCTGACTCACGTCCATCGCGTTGGATAACGTCGCCTGAGTCGCTTTGGGTGACCACTGACCGTCGTGCAGGAAACGTGGCACGGTATCGTTCACGTTGGTCGCAGCAATAAAACGTTTCACCGGCAGACCGAGTGACTTCGCCAGCAGACCCGCCGTCAAATCGCCGAAGTTTCCGCTTGGCACCGAGACAACCAGCTGGTTGCGCGTCTCCTGCGGCAGCTGCGCAACAGCTTCAAAGTAGTAGCAAATCTGCGCCAGCAAACGGCTGATGTTAATCGAGTTAGCCGAGTTTAACCCTAGCGCCACTTTCAGTTCTTCATCATCAAACGCCTGCTTCACCAGCGCCTGACAGGCATCGAAATCGCCGTCGATGGCAACAGTTTCGATATTGCCGCCCAATGTACAGAACAGTTTTTCTTGCAGTGGACTGATTTTGCCTCGTGGATAGAGGATAACCACTTTCACATTCGGTAAACCGTAGAAAGCATGAGCCACTGCCGCTCCGGTATCACCGGAGGTCGCGGTCAGAATGGTCACTGGCTTATCACCCGCAATATGGGTCAGCATTTGTGCCATAAAGCGACCGCCGAAATCTTTAAATGCCAGCGTTGGCCCGTGGAACAATTCCAGACAACCGACATCGCTTTCAACATTGGCGACCGGAGCCGGGAAGGCAAACGCCGCGCGCACGCGCTCTTCCAGGATTTCCTGTGGGATTTCATCACCAATAAACGCCGAGAGGATCTTCGCACTGCGGGTGACAAAATCCAGCTTCAGCATCTCATCAATTTCAGTCAGGCTGAATTCCGGCAGGTCGTGCGGAAAAAACAGCCCCTGATTTTTGCCCAACCCCTGGGTTACGGCTTGCGCAAAGCTGACCTGCTCGTTGTGATCTTTCAGATTGTAGAGTTTCATTTAGTTTTCCAGTACTCGTGCGCCCGCCGTATCCAGCCGGCAAATATGAACAAAACCTTCCTGATTTTGCAGGTAGTTCTTACCCAACCAGTCGGCAACGCGCTGGGCGGTTTCCGGCTTGTCACACAGAGCGAACAAGGTCGGGCCGGAGCCGGAGATACCGCTCGCTACCGCGCCGATTTCCGCGACCGCCTGCCGCGCCTGCCGGAAGCCTGGCAGTAACCGTTCACGGTAGGGTTCAGCGATAACATCTTTCATCAGCTTCGCGGCAAGCTCAGGCTGACGGGAATAGCAGGCGTGAATGAAGCCTGCCAGATGTCGCCCGTGCGCAATGCAATCCTGGCGGCGATACTGCGCCGGTAAAATAGCCCTGGCTTCTGCCGTCGAGACTTTAATCCCCGGATACGCCAGCACCCACAGCCACTCATCAAACCCTGGCACTTGCTGGCTGATGATGTCGTTTTCTTCGATCATCAACTGCATACCACCGAGAAAACACGGTGCCACGTTGTCGTAATGAATGCTGCCGGAGATACGGCCTTCCAGCTCGCCCATCAAAGCCAGCAAACGAGTGTCATTAAGCGGCTTGCCGCAGTGTTCATTCATCGCCATCAGCGCCGCGACCACCGAACAGGCACTGGAGCCTAAGCCCGAACCGATCGGCATATTCTTTTCCAGGGTCATCGCCACTGGAATTTGCTTACCCAGTTCCTGGCAAAAACGCTCCCAGCACTGATAAACGATATTTTCCCGTGGTTCTGACGGCAGCTTATCGGCAAAGCGTCCGAGGTTGTTGAGACTGAATGTCTCTGCCGCCTCAACCGTGACTACATCTCCGAGCAATGCACCATCAACAGGTGTCACCGCCGCCCCGAGCACATCAAACCCGACGCTCATATTGGCACTGGAAGCCGGGGCATAAACTTTAACCATGTCAGACTCCTAACTTCCATGAGAGGGTACGTAGCAGATCAGCAAAGACACCGGCAGCTGTAACGTCATTGCCCGCACCATATCCGCGCAGTACCAACGGCAGCGGCTGATAATAGTGGCTATAGAAGGCCAGGGCGTTTTCGCCATTTTTCACTTTGAACAGCGGATCATTACCATCCACTTCGGCAATCTTCACGCGGCAGACGCCATCTTCATCAATATTGCCAACATAGCGCAAAACTTTTCCTTCATCACGGGCCTTCGCCACGCGCGCGGCAAAGAGATCGTCGAGTTGTGACAGATTCGCCATAAAAGCGGCAACATCACCCTCGGCGTTAAACTCTGCGGGCAGCACAGGTTCAATTTCAATATCCGCCAGCTCCAGTTCACGTCCCGTTTCACGAGCGAGAATCAATAGTTTACGCGCCACATCCATACCAGAAAGATCATCTCGCGGGTCCGGTTCGGTATAACCCATTTCCCGCGCCAGCGTGGTCGCCTCGGAGAAACTCATGCCTTCGTCTAACTTGCCGAAGATATAAGAAAGCGAACCAGAAAGAATGCCGGAGAACTTCATCAATTCATCACCTGCATTGAGCAGATTTTGCAGGTTCTCAATAACCGGTAATCCAGCCCCAACGTTGGTGTCATAGAGGAATTTACGCCGCGATTTTTCCGCCGCATAACGCAACTGATGGTAGTAATCCATCGACGAGGTGTTGGCCTTTTTGTTCGGCGTGACAACGTGGAAACCTTCGCGCAGGAAGTCGGCATATTGATCCGCCACTGCCTGGCTGGAAGTGCAGTCAACAATGACCGGGTTCAGCAGATGATATTCTTTCACGAGGCGAATTAAGCGCCCGAGATTAAACGGCTCTTTGGCTTGCGCCAGTTCTTCCTGCCAGTTTTCCAGATTAAGGCCATGTACATTGGTGAGCAGAGCCTTCGAGTTGGCAACACCGCAGACACGTAAGTCGATATGTTTATTCTTCAGCCAGCTTTGCTGACGCTTCAGTTGCTCCAGCAGCGCACCGCCAACGCCACCGACGCCAATCACAAACACTTCGATAACCTGATCGGTATTGAACAGCATCTGATGAGTAACGCGCACGCCAGTGGTCGCATCATCGTTATTTACCACGACAGAGATTGAGCGTTCAGAAGATCCCTGAGCAATGGCGACAATGTTGATATTGGCGCGGGCCAGTGCGGCAAAGAATTTCGCCGAGATCCCACGCAAGGTGCGCATACCATCACCTACCACCGAGATAATGGCCAGCCGTTCCGTCACTGCCAGCGGCTCCAGTAAGCCTTCTTTCAGTTCCAGGTAGAACTCTTCCTGCATTGCCCGTTCAGCTCGCACACAGTCGCTTTGTGGAACGCAGAAACTGATGCTGTATTCGGAAGATGATTGCGTAATCAGCACCACGGAAATACGGGCGCGTGACATCGCTGCAAAGACGCGCGCCGCCATGCCGACCATCCCTTTCATCCCCGGACCAGAAACGCTGAACATTGCCATGTTATTCAGATTGGAAATGCCCTTGACCGGTAATTCGTCTTCATCACGGCTGGCACCAATGAGCGTACCTGGTGCTTGAGGATTTCCGGTATTTTTAATCAGGCAAGGGATCTGGAACTGGGCGATGGGGGTAATGGTGCGGGGGTGAAGAACTTTAGCGCCGAAGTAGGAAAGCTCCATCGCTTCCTGGTAGGACATCGACTTCAACAACCTCGCATCGGGCACCTGACGCGGGTCGCAGGTATAGACCCCGTCAACGTCCGTCCAAATCTCGCAACAATCGGCGCGTAAACAGGCAGCCAGCACCGCAGCAGAGTAGTCGGAACCGTTGCGTCCAAGCACCACCAGTTCGCCTTTTTCATTACCGGCGGTGAAACCTGCCATCAGCACCATGTGATCAGCCGGAATGCGGCTTGCCGCAATACGGCGGGTGGACTCAGCAATATCGACGGTAGATTCGAGGTAATGCCCCACTGCCAGCAGTTTTTCGACCGGATCGATAACAGTAACGTTGTGACCGCGCGCTTCTAATACGCCGGCCATAATGGCGATCGACATTTTCTCGCCACGGCAAATCAGCGCAGCGTTGATGCTATCCGGGCACTGCCCCAACAAACTAATGCCATGCAGGACATGTTTTATTTGGGCAAATTCCTGATCGACGAAAGTTTTCAATTGCGCCAGCGGGAACCCCGGCTGGGCGGCGGCGAGTCCCGTCAAAAGTTCGGCAAAAATACGTTCGGCATCGCTGATATTGGGTAAAGCATCCTGGCCGCTAATGGTTTTTTCAATCATCGCCACCAGGTGGTTGGTGATTTTGGCGGGGGCAGAGAGGACGGTGGCCACCTGCCCCTGCCTGGCATTGCTTTCCAGAATATCGGCAACACGCAGAAAACGTTCTGCATTTGCCACTGATGTACCGCCGAACTTCAACACTCGCATGGTTGTTACCTCGTTACCTTTGGTCGAAAAAAAAAGCCCGCACTGTCAGGTGCGGGCTTTTTTCTGTGTTTCCTGTACGCGTCAGCCCGCACCGTTACCTGTGGTAATGGTGATGGTGGTGGTAATGGTGGTGCTAATGCGTTTCATGGATGTTGTGTACTCTGTAATTTTTATCTGTCTGTGCGCTATGCCTATATTGGTTAAAGTATTTAGTGACCTAAGTCAATAAAATTTTAATTTACTCACGGCAGGTAACCAGTTCAGAAGCTGCTATCAGACACTCTTTTTTTAATCCACACAGAGACATATTGCCCGTTGCAGTCAGAATGAAAAGCTGAAAAATACTTACTAAGGCGTTTTTTATTTGGTGATATTTTTTTCAATATCATGCAGCAAACGGTGCAACATTGCCGTGTCTCGTTGCTCTAAAAGCCCCAGGCGTTGTTGTAACCAGTCGACCAGTTTTATGTCATCTGCCACTGCCAGAGTCGTCAGCAATGTCATGGCTCGTTCGCGTAAAGCTTGCAGTTGATGTTGGTCTGCCGTTGCATCACTTTTCGCCGGTTGTTGTATTAATGTTGCTAATTGATAGCAATAGACCATCACCGCCTGCCCCAGATTGAGCGAAGGATAATCCGCCACCATCGGCACACCAGTAAGAACGTCAGCCAACGCTAACTCTTCGTTAGTCAACCCGGAATCTTCGCGACCAAACACCAGCGCGGCATGGCTCATCCATGAAGATTTTTCCTCTAACAGCGGCACCAGTTCAACTGGCGTGGCGTAGTAATGATATTTCGCCCGACTGCGCGCAGTGGTGGCGACAGTGAAATCGACATCGTGTAACGATTCAGCCAATGTCGGGAAAACTTTAATATTATCAATAATATCACCAGATCCATGTGCGACCCAGCGGGTGGCTGGCTCCAGGTGTGCCTGACTATCGACAATCCGCAGATCGCTAAACCCCATCGTTTTCATTGCCCGCGCCGCTGCCCCAATATTTTCTGCTCTGGCGGGTGCGACCAGAATAATCGTTATACGCATATTGCCACTCTTCTTGATCAAATAACCGCGAACCGGGTGATCACTGTCAACTTATTACGCGGTGCGAATTTACAAATTCTTAACGTAAGTCGCAGAAAAAGCCCTTTACTTAGCTTAAAAAAGGCTAAACTATTTCCTGACTGTACTAACGGTTGAGTTGTTAAAAAATGCTACATATCCTTCTGTTTATTTAGGATAATTTTATAAAAAATAAATCTCGACAATTGGATTCACCACGTTTATTAGTTGTATGATGCAACTAGTTGGATTATTAAAATAATGTGACGAAAGCTAGCATTTAGATACGATGATTTCATCAAACTGTTAACGTGCTACAATTGAACTTGATATATGTCAACGAAGCGTAGTTTTATTGGGTGTCCGGCCCCTCTTAGCCTGTTATGTTGCTGTTAAAATGGTTAGGATGACAGCCGTTTTTGACACTGTCGGGTCCTGAGGGAAAGTACCCACGACCAAGCTAATGATGTTGTTGACGTTGATGGAAAGTGCATCAAGAACGCAATTACGTACTTTAGTCATGTTACGCCGATCATGTTAATTTGCAGCATGCATCAGGCAGGTCAGGGACTTTTGTACTTCCTGTTTCGATTTAGTTGGCAATTTAGGTAGCAAACATGCAGACCCCGCACATTCTTATCGTTGAAGACGAGTTGGTAACACGCAACACGTTGAAAAGTATTTTCGAAGCGGAAGGCTATGATGTTTTCGAAGCGACAGATGGCGCGGAAATGCATCAGATCCTCTCTGAATATGACATCAACCTGGTGATCATGGATATCAATCTGCCGGGTAAGAACGGTCTTCTGTTAGCGCGTGAACTGCGCGAGCAGGCGAATGTTGCGTTGATGTTCCTGACTGGCCGTGACAACGAAGTCGATAAAATTCTCGGCCTCGAAATCGGTGCAGATGACTACATCACCAAACCGTTCAACCCGCGTGAACTGACGATTCGTGCACGCAACCTACTGTCCCGTACCATGAATCTGGGTACTGTCAGCGAAGAACGTCGTAGCGTTGAAAGCTACAAGTTCAATGGTTGGGAACTGGACATCAACAGCCGTTCGTTGATCGGCCCTGATGGCGAGCAGTACAAGCTGCCGCGCAGCGAGTTCCGCGCCATGCTTCACTTCTGTGAAAACCCAGGCAAAATTCAGTCCCGTGCTGAACTGCTGAAGAAAATGACCGGCCGTGAGCTGAAACCGCACGACCGTACTGTAGACGTGACGATCCGCCGTATTCGTAAACATTTCGAATCTACGCCGGATACGCCGGAAATCATCGCCACCATTCACGGTGAAGGTTATCGCTTCTGCGGTGATCTGGAAGATTAATCGGCTTTACCACCGTCAAAAAAAACGGCGCTTTTTAGCGCCGTTTTTATTTTTCAACCTTATTTCCAGATACGTAACTCATCGTCCGTTGTAACTTCTTTACTGGCTTTCATTTTCGGCAGTGAAAACGCATACCAGTCGATATTACGGGTCACAAACATCATGCCGGCCAGCGCCACCACCAGCACACTGGTTCCCAACAACAGCGCGCTATCGGCAGAGTTGAGCAGTCCCCACATCACACCATCCAGCAACAACAGCGCGAGGGTAAACAACATGCTGTTGCACCAACCTTTCAATACCGCTTGCAAATAAATACCGTTCATTATCGCCCCAATCAGACTGGCGATTATCCATGCCACGGTAAAACCGGTATGTTCAGAAAGCGCCAGCAAGAGCAAATAAAACATCACCAATGAAAGCCCCACCAGCAAATATTGCATTGGGTGTAAACGTTGCGCGGTGAGCGTTTCAAAAACAAAGAACGCCATAAAAGTCAGTGCAATCAGCAGAATGGCGTACTTAGTCGCCCGGTCAGTTAATTGGTATTGATCGGCTGGCGTCGTTACTGCGACGCTAAACGCCGGGAAGTTTTCCCAGCCGGTATCATTGCCTGAAGCAAAACGCTCACCGAGATTATTAGCAAACCAGCTGCTTTGCCAGTGCGCCTGAAAACCTGACTCGCTAACTTCCCGTTTGGCTGGTAGAAAATCACCTAAAAAACTGGGATGCGGCCAGTTGCTGGTTAAGGTCATTTCGCTATTACGCCCGCCAGGCACCACAGAAAGATCGCCGGTACCGCTTAAATTCAGGGCCATATTCAGCTTCAGGTTCTGCTTCCGCCAGTCCCCTTCAGGTAAAGGGATATGCACGCCCTGCCCGCCTTGCTCTAACCCGGTGCCGGGTTCAATGGTCAGCGCCGTTCCGTTAACTTCAGGCGCTTTCACCACACCAATACCACGCGCATCCCCGACGCTAATCACAATAAATGGCTTGCCTAAGGTGATATTTGGCGCGTTGAGTTCGCTAAGACGCGAAACATCGAAATCGGCTTTTAACGTTAAATCACTGTGCCAGACCTGACCGGTATAAATCCCTATCTTGCGTTCTTCCACGTTCTGATTGCCATCAACCATCAATGACTCAGGTAACCAAAAATGGATAAAACTTCGTTTCCGCTCCACGGTTTTATCCTCTTCCTGCACCGTATAAAGCTCGGTCACAGGAATAGCGATGAGCGGCCCAACGAGTTTTTGCGGCCCGCTGGTACTTTGGCGAATCGCATCTTCCACATCGCTACGGTAATCAGCACGTTCGACAATCACCTGCCGAATCAGCATTATCGGAATCAACAACAGCAATACTGCACCAAACAGGCTAGTCATTTTCCAGAACAGGGGGGATTTCAACATAGTCTTCTCCTTTGCAATGGCAGCAGGATACGAAGACTATGTGGGAAGAATTTGAAGCTATGTGAAGTGACGGTGAAGTCGAAGCGAGGCCAGCACGCCACCTTCCTGCACGTTGCGCAGCGTGACTTCGCCGTTAAACAAACGGGCGACCTCACTGACGAACGCCAACCCCAGACCGCTGCTTTTTTGCCCATTTGCACGAGGCAAAGAGTAAAAGCGTTCAAAAATACGTGAAAGCGCGTAGTCAGGAATACCACTACCGGTATCCAGCACCTTAAGCGTGACGTGTTCCTGATCCACTTCGGCGCTTAGCGTGATGCAACCGCTCTCGGGGGTAAAATCGATGGCGTTATCCAGTAAATTTCCCAGCGCCTGCTCCAGTAACGCCGGTTCAGCAGCAACGTTAACCTCGGTGGGCGTAACATGCAGAGTGATTTTTTTTTCTGCCAACTGCACGGTGCGCGCTTCGCTGACGCGGCGGAATAATGCCGCCACATCAACAGCAGTCAGAACGACTTCCTGACGATTCTCCAGTCTTGCCTGGCGTAGTAACGTTTCTACCAATGCCTGCATACGCGCATTTTGCGTCAGAATGTTGTCAGTAAAACGAGCCACCACTTCCGGCGGCGGACCTTCGCGTAAAATTTCCGCCGCTCCACGAATCGCCGCCAGTGGGCTTTTTAGCTCATGAGTTAATGCGTAAACATACTGCTCAATATAGTTTTTCCCTTCCAGCTTCACGCGCATACTTTCCAGCGCCTGCGCGAGTTTACGCAACTCGCTACTACCGAGATCGGGGAGAGGAACGGGCTTATTGTCAGTGACGGAATCAGCATAGCGAGTGAGCCGGGCAATAGAGCGGTTGATCCACCAAACCATGCCTGCGCCAATCACCAGTGCAATCCCCAACAAAATGGCGCTGGCCCATAAAATTCGCCGCTCGCTACGCTTAATGACCGGAGCCATCGCCGCGTTCGGTTTGCCTACGCTCAAAACGCCAATAAGCCGCGAGCCGTCCATAATCGGTGCGGCAACATACATCACAGAACTTTCGGGATCGGCAGGATTTTGCAACGTGCTGCGCGCACCATACTGACCACGCAACGTTAGCCAGACGTCATTCCAGCGCGAATAATCCTGTCCAACGGCTTTATTTGCCGAATCGAACAATACTTTGCCCTGCGCATCGGTCATATAGACATGATATTCATTGCGCACTTTGTTAATGCCACCGATATTGGCGCGAAACGGGCGATGTTGTAGCTGATTAAACGCCTGCGCCAGTTGCCCATGCGTTGGGTCCCCAGAGAGCAAATCGGGACGCGCCAGCTCCGCCAGCAACGTTGCGGTGTCGATCAACGTCCCCTCCGTTGCTCTTCGCACGCCCGGTTTAACTTCTTTGACAAAAATGGCCAGTACGAACCAGGCTGCCACCGCCACCAGTAAAAAATAGCCCAGCAACAACCGCATGCCGATACGCATTACAGGCCCCTCAGGCTATATCCCATGCCGCGATGAGTATTAATCGGTGAAAGATCGGGGTTGATGGCGCGCAGCTTGGCACGCAGCGTTTTAATGTGGGTATCGACGGTGCGATCGTAGGTGTCCTGCGCATCTTCCCATACGCTATCCATCAGTTGCTGGCGGGACCAGACGCGGCCCGGTGACTTGAGTAACGTCTTCAACAATAAAAACTCATACCGAGTCAGCGCTAATGGCGTGTCAAACCAGCTGATCTGCGCCGCGGGTTCATTCAATTCAAAATGTCCAATACGGATGACGGGAGACGGCGTCGAGAACTTCTTCACCCGACGCAGTAAGGTGCGCACCCTGGCGCACACTTCGCGGGGTGAAAACGGTTTAGCCACGTAGTCGTCAGCACCAATTTCCAGCCCAAGCAGGCGATCGACCTCTTCACTTCGGGCCGTCAGGAACAGTACAGGTAACGCCGGATGGAGCGCCAGTAACTGGCGGCACAATTCAAAGCCGCTAATATCCGGCAGACCAACATCGAGAATCATGACGTCGGGTACCTGCTTGCGAGCTTTATCCAGCACCGGCAAGCCTCGCTCAAAGACCTCGACGGCAAAACCTTCCTGCTGCAACATGTAGACCAGCGTGTCGGCTATCCCTTGCTCATCTTCCACTAACCAGACCGTTTCCCGTTGCATAAATCGCCTCTGTTATTGCCGCCACGGCATGACAGGAACCGCGCTAATCGCGTTTTTCGGCGAACCTTCTACAACTTTGTCGGAGTAAGCCAGATAAGCGAGCGCGTTGCGTTTGGCATCATAAAAGCGCACGACCTGTAACGACTTAAAGACCAGGGACGTGCGTTTTTTGAATACTACCTCGCCCTGAGCTTTGCCGTTTTTAATACGATCCGACAGTTCAATCGGCCCGACTTGCTGACAAGAAATGGCCGCATCGGAGGTATCTTCCGCCAGACCCAATCCCCCTTTAATACCACCGGTTTTCGCCCGGCTCACATAACAGGTGACATTTTTCACATCGGGATCATCAAAGGCTTCCACAACAATTTTGTGATCCGGGCCGATCATTTTAAATACGGTGTCGACCGAACCAATCTCTTCTGCATGAGCCAATGGCCCCAGCATTATCAGGCTTAAAGACAGGATCAAATGCTTGTATTTCATATTGTTACCATTTTTATCTATTACACGAGCAATTAGTTCGTCACGGTAAATAACATATTGATTAAGAACAAAATCTCAATACTTTTATTTCCGTCAAGCCCTAAAACATACTCTACTAAGAAAAAAACACTGAATGCTAAAACAGCAAAAAATGCTATTATCCAATTACCTGATGTCAGGTGCTCGTTGTTGAAAGGATGAGGATATTTTATGGATCAGGCCGGCATTATTCGCGACCTTTTAATCTGGCTGGAAGGTCATCTGGATCAGCCCCTGTCGCTCGACAATGTAGCGGCGAAAGCAGGTTATTCCAAGTGGCACTTACAGAGAATGTTTAAAGATGTCACTGGCCATGCTATTGGCGCGTATATTCGTGCTCGTCGTTTGTCGAAATCGGCGGTCGCACTACGCCTGACTGCGCGTCCGATTCTGGACATCGCGCTGCAATACCGCTTCGACTCTCAACAGACATTTACCCGCGCATTCAAGAAGCAGTTTGCCCAGACTCCTGCACTTTACCGCCGTTCTCCTGAATGGAGCGCCTTTGGTATTCGCCCGCCGCTACGCCTGGGTGAATTCACTATGCCAGAGCACAAATTTGTCACCCTGGAAGATACGCCGCTGATTGGTGTTACCCAGAGCTACTCCTGTTCGCTGGAGCAAATCTCTGATTTCCGCCATGAAATGCGTTATCAGTTCTGGCACGATTTTCTCGGCAACGCGCCGACCATTCCGCCGGTGCTCTACGGCCTGAATGAAACGCGTCCGAGTCAGGATAAAGACGACGAGCAAGAGGTATTCTATACCACCGCGTTAGCCCAGGATCAGGCAGATGGCTATGTACTGACGGGGCATCCGGTGATGCTGCAGGGCGGCGAATATGTGATGTTTACCTATGAAGGTCTGGGAACCGGCGTGCAGGAGTTTATCCTGACGGTATACGGAACGTGCATGCCAATGCTCAACCTGACGCGCCGTAAAGGTCAGGATATTGAGCGATACTACCCGGCAGAAGATGCCAAAGCGGGAGATCGCCCAATTAATCTACGCTGTGAACTGCTGATTCCGATCCGTCGTTAACGCTGCAGCTCATCTAATGCAGGGGCGTCCAGATGCGAGATGTCCCCTGCGGTTTCAACGACCCAGCCAGACGCCAGCCACAGGCTTTCCTGATAATCCACGCGCGAAATAGAACAGTTACGCAGACGTAAGCGGCGCTCTGCCCATGCTGGTAATCCGAGAATCGTACTCACCAGGCATCCCAGTGCAATACCATGACTCACCAGCAGCGGTCGGCTTCCCTGCGGTAAGTCCCGGCAAGATTCCAGTGCCGCATTGACGCGATCGCTGAGCTCCTGCATTGACTCGCCTTCAGGAATACGCCCGTCAACGGTGCCATTGACCAGCTGCCGACGCCAGTTCTCTTCTTCTTCGGTCAGAGAATCGATATGTCTTTTTTCCAGCACACCCATGTTTAATTCACGCAGGCGAGAATCAAAGATGATGTCACAGCCGCAGGCCTGGGCGATGATTTCCGCCGTACGCCGGGTGCGTCCTAAATCGCTACTGATGATATGCGTAATGCCAAGCTCTTTGGCACGGGTTGCCACCTGCATCGCCTGTTGCTCACCTTTGGCGGTCAGCGGGCTGTCAGACTGGCCCTGAATACGTCGCTCGGCGTTCCACTGCGTTTCACCGTGGCGGACTAGGTATACCTGTAACATGCTTTTTTTCCGTATACTGCTGTAACGTTAATTTTCTGAGTAATGCTGATTATGCACCAAGTTGTCTGTGCGACCACCAATCCCGCTAAAATTCAGGCCATTCTGCAGGCATTTCACGAGATCTTCGGCGAAGGATCCTGCCATATTGCATCCGTTGCCGTCGAGAGCGGTGTACCGGAACAGCCCTTTGGCAGTGAGGAAACGCGCGCTGGCGCACGAAATCGGGTAGCCAATGCCCGCCGTTTACTTCCAGAGGCTGATTTTTGGGTGGCGATTGAAGCTGGCATCGATGGTGACAGCACTTTCAGTTGGGTGGTGATTGAAAACGCCAGCCAGCGCGGCGAGGCGCGTTCGGCTACTTTGCCGTTGCCTGCGGTGATTCTGGAAAAAGTGCGTGAAGGTGAGGCGCTTGGTCCCGTGATGTCGCGTTATACCGGTATTGATGAGATTGGTCGTAAGGAAGGGGCGATCGGCGTGTTTACCGCCGGGAAACTCACTCGCGCCAGCGTCTATCACCAGGCGGTGATCCTGGCGCTGAGTCCGTTTCATAATGCCGTGTATTAAGCGCCTGATGCGACGCTGCCGCGTCTTATCATGCCTACCAAACATATTGAAATTACGGGTATTTGTAGGACGGATAAGGCGTTCACGCCGCATCCGGCATTCGGTGCACGATGCCTGATGCGCCACGTCTTATCAGGCCTACAAAATCAATCGCTTTTCAGCAACACCTCTTCCAGCCACTGGCGCAGCTCGACGGGCGCGGCTTTCAGGCTGTTAGATCCACGCGTAATCGTCGCGATGCCTGCGCCGAGTTCATTTTTTAACTCACGCTGGCTCATTTCGCCGCGCAACAGCTCTTCGACAATACGCACGCGAGTCCCCAACGCTTCGCGCTCATCTGGCGTCAGCATCAGGTTTAACAACGGTAAATGGAGATCGTTTTGGTAGGCATTCTTAAGCAGGTCGACAAAACGTAACCACTCCTGGTGACGCTGTTCTGCCATCGCTGCTGAATAGGGTGATTGTTGGGCCATAATATGTCGCCATTGTTAGCGGGGGAAGCAAAATGCCTCCCCCGGTTGTACTCGCTAAAGAGTACGATAGCATATCATAAACGTGCGGATCAGTAACGACGTCCCCATTCCGTGGCGCTCATCAACGTCGGTTTATCCCCCATGAAATAGCGGTAGTAAGCGTCATAAGCCAGCACGTTCTTCACATAACCGCGCGTCTCGGAGAATGGAATACTCTCGACAAATGCCACTGCGTCGATACGCCCGGCGCTGTTGCCAAGCCAGGTTCGCACCCGCCCTGGTCCGGCGTTATAAGCTGCTGAGGAGAAAATACGATTATTGCCAAACTGCTGATAAACATATTGCAGGTAACTGGTGCCAATGTTGATATTCGTTTCCGGATCCAGCAATTGCCCAGGACTGCTATAACCGGGAATAGAGAACATCTTCACCGTATGGGTCGCTGTACCAGGCATAATCTGCATCAAGCCGCTGGCCCCTACCGGTGATTTCACTTTCGGATTCCAGGCGCTCTCCTGACGAGCAATTGCCATCGCATAGCTTTGCGGGATCTCCTTACCGCTGGTGTAGCGTTTGAAAAGATCGTTGTAAGCCAGCGGGAATCGCTCTTCCAGATGATCCCACAGCTTCCCGGCGATCGTTGCCTGAACGCTAAGATCCCACCATTGGTTGTTGAAAGCATACCGCGCCAGTTGAGCCTGCTCTGTTTTTGACTTGCTCTTCACCAGATTGGCCCACTCGCTACGCGCGGTATTATCGAGATTCCAGTACATCAACTCGCGCACGCGCGCCATCTCCGGCCCCTGAGTCAGGGCGCTGTCAACATTCTGCGGCGCTTTATCAATCTTCAGCTCATACTCTTCGCCGATGCGTTGTGCTGCAACCATCGGGTAGAAACCACGCTGTTGCATGAGTTGATGCAAAATCTCTTTTGCTTCAGCTTCACGTCCGCGTTCCAGCAATAAATCCGCCTGCCAGTAACGCCATTCATCTTTCTCTTTCGCTTCCATAGGCAGACGCGCCAGCCAGGTATTCAGGCCGCGACGATCGCCGGTGCCAAGCGCCATTCGTACACGGCGTTCAATAAGCGAAGTAGATTGCGAGCGCATAATGGCGTCATCGCGCCATTTCGCCTGCTCGTCGGTGACATCGTTGCCCATCAAACGCCAGGCGACGATATCGCGCAGCTCCTGAATCTGATCTTCATTAAGCTGCTGCGCCTGGGCAAGCGATGGGATCATCAGCCGTGCATTCTCAGCATCCTGCCGCGCCACACTGGCAAACGCCACCGCCGCCATTTGACGGGTAAAATCGGTCGCGCCAGTTGTACGCGCGAAGGTCAGTACCGTATTAGGGTTGTTCGCCAGTGAAATGATTGCCGAGGCGATAGTCTGGTAATCGGCAGGCATCTGCCCTGCCAGCACTGTTACCAGGCCTGTGTTACCCGCTTTCATCGCCAGACGGATACGCTCTAAATACGCCAGCGGATCTTGTTTACCTGACGCACGCCAGACGCTAAATAACTTGTCACAGGCGTTAGGCTGGCTCTTGCCGGTTAGCCACAGCTCTTTCGCCCCTTGCCAGGCTTCTTCACTCTGCCCGGTGTTCCATTTCGCATAGTAGTAATTACATTGCGCTTCGGTAGTTCCGGGCTTTTCCGGGCTAAAGGCTAACAAGCCACGCCAGTCTTCACGCCGCGCCAGTTCATTGACGAAACGAGATTGCAGCGTGCGAGCGGGAGGAAGCGTGGGGTTAGCGCGAACAAAGTTAGTGACCGTCACCGCCGGTTGATTCATCAGATCATCGGTGATCTGGCGGTATTCCAGGTAGGGATAAAGCGGATAATCCTTCAGTCCAGGCATCATTTGTTCGACCACATCCATTTGTCGATTATCCCAGGCCTGCTTGATTTGCGCGTAACGACTACGCTGCTCATCCAGTGAGTCGGCTCGCGCCACGCTGCTGACCGTCAGCAGACAGACACCGGCAGCCAACAGCCGCCAGGTAACTTGTTTGGCTTTTTCCACAAGCGCATCCTCTAAGTGTAAATACATCAATGCAGCGTCATGCCGCGTAATAGATTTATGCTAACCAGTCATTGCCGTTTACGCCACGTTACGGACACTTTTTTACTTTTACTGCGAGGGTGATCGACCGGCTGGGATTAGGCGGGGAAAAAGGCTACACTTCGCCTTTGAAAACTCATTATCACGATAAACATAGAGGCGAAGTCCAACGTGGCTCAATTCGTTTATACCATGCATCGTGTCGGCAAAGTTGTTCCGCCGAAACGTCATATTTTGAAAAACATCTCTCTGAGTTTCTTCCCTGGGGCAAAAATTGGTGTCCTGGGTCTGAATGGCGCGGGTAAGTCCACCCTGCTGCGCATTATGGCGGGCATTGATAAAGACATCGAAGGTGAAGCGCGTCCGCAGCCAGACATCAAGATTGGTTATCTGCCGCAGGAACCGCAGCTGAACCCGGAACACACCGTGCGTGAGTCCATTGAAGAAGCGGTTTCAGAAGTGGTTAACGCCCTGAAACGCCTGGATGAAGTGTATGCGCTGTACGCCGATCCGGATGCCGATTTTGACAAGCTGGCCGCTGAACAAGGCCGTCTGGAAGAGATCATTCAGGCTCACGACGGTCATAATCTGAACGTACAGCTGGAGCGTGCGGCGGATGCGCTACGTCTGCCGGACTGGGACGCGAAAATCGCTAACCTCTCCGGTGGTGAACGTCGTCGCGTAGCGTTGTGCCGCCTGCTGCTGGAAAAACCAGACATGCTGCTGCTCGACGAACCGACCAACCACCTGGATGCCGAATCCGTGGCCTGGCTGGAACGCTTCCTGCACGACTTCGAAGGCACCGTTGTGGCGATTACCCACGACCGTTACTTCCTCGATAACGTTGCAGGCTGGATCCTCGAACTTGACCGCGGTGAAGGTATTCCGTGGGAAGGTAACTACTCCTCCTGGCTGGAGCAGAAAGATCAGCGCCTGGCGCAGGAAGCTTCACAAGAAGCGGCGCGTCGTAAGTCGATTGAGAAAGAGCTGGAATGGGTACGTCAAGGTACTAAAGGCCGTCAGTCGAAAGGTAAAGCACGTCTGGCGCGCTTTGAAGAACTGAACAGCACCGAATATCAGAAACGTAACGAAACCAACGAACTGTTTATTCCACCTGGACCGCGTCTGGGCGATAAAGTGCTGGAAGTCAGCAACCTGCGTAAATCCTATGGCGATCGTCTGCTGATTGATGACCTGAGCTTCTCGATCCCGAAAGGAGCGATCGTCGGGATCATCGGTCCGAACGGTGCGGGTAAATCGACCCTGTTCCGTATGATCTCTGGTCAGGAACAGCCGGACAGCGGCACCATCACTTTGGGTGAAACGGTGAAACTGGCGTCGGTTGATCAGTTCCGTGACTCAATGGATAACAGCAAAACCGTTTGGGAAGAAGTTTCCGGCGGGCTGGATATCATGAAGATCGGCAACACCGAGATGCCAAGCCGCGCCTACGTTGGCCGCTTTAACTTTAAAGGGGTTGATCAGGGTAAACGCGTTGGTGAACTCTCCGGTGGTGAGCGCGGTCGTCTGCATCTGGCGAAGCTGCTGCAGGTTGGCGGCAACATGCTGCTGCTCGACGAACCAACCAACGACCTGGATATCGAAACCCTGCGCGCGCTGGAAAACGCCCTGCTGGAGTTCCCGGGCTGTGCGATGGTTATCTCGCACGACCGTTGGTTCCTCGACCGTATCGCCACGCACATTCTGGATTACCAGGATGAAGGTAAAGTTGAGTTCTTCGAAGGTAACTTTACCGAGTACGAAGAGTACAAGAAACGCACGCTGGGCGCAGACGCGCTGGAGCCGAAGCGTATCAAGTACAAGCGTATTGCGAAGTAATGCGTAAAATGCCGGATGCGGCGCGAACGCCTTATCCGGCCTACAAAACCAGCAATTTCAATACGTTGTAAAACTGTAGGCCTGATAAGACGCGGTAAGCGTCGCATCAGGCATTGAGCACCGAATGCCGGATGCGGCGTGAACACCGTTTCCGGTCTACAACAGCCTTAGCATCCTCAATTTCGTGGCGGGTCACCCGTGCAGGTTTTTTCAAACCTTGTTTAATCTCGACAGCCTCTTCCAGAGAGGTTTTCAACTCATCAAAAAAACTCATTTTATACCTCGCCTTTGAGCAGTTTCATCACGGTTATCTCTGCTCCCCCATCATCTCCCGCACCAGTTCCACGCAGCGCAGGAAACGACTGTCGTAATCTTCCTCTTCAACCCGCACAAATTCGATATTGTTCTCTTCGAGCATCTCCACCAGCAAGTTCTGGAACTCTTTGCGATCCACCGAACTGCCGAGGCTGCGTAAACCATCCGCCACCCACGGCGTGTTGTTCTCCAGCAGGATCACCAGATCGAAACGGTATTCATCAATCAGCGCCTGCACGAACGGATGTTCCCGCCCTTCGTACTTTTTGCAGAACGCCTGAGTGGTGACAAAATCGGTATCGATAAATGCCACTTTATTGGCATATTTCACCGCAAAATCAATGTATTGAGCGTGGCCCAGAGCGATTTTATCGTAGTCAGAATACTGCAATGCGATCTCATCACCGCCGAGGTGTGAAAAGACATAATCGCGGCCATATTCCCACGCACTGGTGGTGTTGAAGATATTGGCAAGTTTGTTTACCAGGGTGGATTTACCGCTCGACTCGCCGCCAAGGATCGCCACGGTACGCACAAAAAACGGCTTCACTTCGGTAGGAATATATTCCCAGTAGCGGAACGGGTTTTCGCGGATCTGCGCACCGCTGATACTCATAAAGGTACGTTTCGGATCGACCAGCACCGTCTCGATCCCCAGATGTTCCATATACTGTGGCGCATCGGCTTCTTCCGAGGTGTAGATCAGATCCGGCTGGATCCCTTTTTCAGCCATAAACTTTTTGATGCCGTTGCTCCACACATCCCAGCCGTGCGGATACGGCTCCATGCCCTCTTCGTTGAAAGCATGAATGCGAATATTTTTCTGATATTTAAAAGTTTGCAATAACCAACGCAGACGATCCGGCACGGTCGGCTGCTGCGACATGGCACTGTCTTCGAACAACGCGCGGTCACGGGTATCGTCAAAACCCATAATGATATGCAGCTCGTCAACCTGGCTACAGGCGCGCTGGATAAGGTAGATATGTCCGGTATGCAGTGGGTAGAACTTACCGAATACGACACCGATCGTTTTCTTCTGCCGGGGAAACTCAAGCCCCAAAAAACGGTGCAACGCCTCCAGCTTTTGCGCGCTGGGGCTTTTGATTTTGGCATTCAGTAACTGGCTTAAATACCCTTTGGTCATACCGCTGGCATCAGCTACCTGCTGTAGCGTGCAGCCCTGTTGCTTGATGGCAGTTTTCAGGTAATCAAATGACGACATATCTCCCTCCGTATATCTCATTATAAGTCGTCGAACACGCTAAGCGCGTCGGAGAGTTTTTTAACGCCAAAAATCTGCATCCCTTCCGGCGCTTTTTTCGGCACGTTAGCCGCCGGAACAATCGCCCGGCGAAAACCGTGTTTCGCCGCTTCAGAGATTCGTTCCTGACCGCTGGGCACCGGGCGGATCTCCCCTGCCAGCCCGACTTCACCAAACACCACCAGATCCTGCGGCAGCGGTCTGTCGCGCAGGCTGGAAACCATCGCCAGCAGTAACGCTAAGTCGGCACTGGTTTCGGTTACCTTCACGCCGCCGACCACGTTCACAAACACATCCTGATCGGCCATTTGCAGACCACCGTGACGGTGCAACACAGCCAGCAGGATTGCCAGACGGTTTTGTTCCAGCCCCACTGCCACGCGGCGTGGGTTCGCCATCATCGAGTGATCGACCAGCGCCTGAATCTCCACCAGCAGTGGACGCGTTCCTTCCCATACCACCATCACTGAGCTACCGGAGGTCACTTCATCGCCGCGACTTAAGAAAATTGCCGAAGGGTTGCTGACTTCACGCAGCCCCTGTTCGGTCATCGCGAAGACGCCCAGCTCATTCACCGCGCCGAAGCGGTTTTTATGGCTGCGCAAGGTGCGAAAACGGGAGTCGGCATCGCCATCCAAAAGCACCGAACAGTCGATACAGTGTTCCAGCACTTTCGGGCCAGCCAGCGAACCATCTTTGGTTACGTGCCCCACCATGACAATCGCCACACCGCGCGTTTTGGCGAAGCGTGTCAAATAAGCCGCCGTTTCACGCACCTGCGCCACGCTACCAGGCGATGACTGTACATCCGCCATATGCATCACCTGGATCGAGTCAATTACCATCAGCTTCGGTTGCTCTTCTTCGGCAATCAGGCAGATCTGTTCGATGCTGGTTTCCGACAACATATTGAGATTGTCAGTCGGCAGGCCAAGGCGATGAGCGCGCATTGCCACCTGTTGCAGCGACTCTTCGCCGGTGACATACAGCGTTTTCATCTGCTGGGCCAGTTTGCACAGCGTTTGCAGTAGCAGCGTGGATTTCCCCGCACCAGGGTTACCGCCAATCAGAATGGCACTTCCTGGCACCACGCCGCCGCCTAGTACGCGGTCGAACTCTTTAAATCCGGTGGAAAAACGCGGCAGCTCTTCAAGGCTGATATCGGAGAGTTTCTGGACTTTTGCCACCCCGGCGCTACCGGCATAGCCGCTGAGACGCTCGTTACGCGCCACCATTGGCGACGCAGCAAGACGCACCTCGGTGATGGTGTTCCAGGCATGACAGGCACTGCACTGCCCCTGCCAGCGCGGATAATCGGCCCCGCATTCATTACAAACAAAGGCGCGTTTTGGAGCTTTTGCCACGGTGTACCTCGTTAATGCTGTGCCGCCCGCAGGATGGCGGGCGAGCAATTACTTCTGATTCAGGCTGCCTGAGAGGATGCAGAATACCCCCATCAGGTCAGCGTGACGGATGGTGACTTCCGCCTTTTCATTCACTTTTGGCTTGGCATGGTAGGCAATCCCCAGCCCTGCCGCTTTGATCATCGGCAGGTCATTGGCTCCATCGCCAATCGCCACGGTCTGCGCCAGCGGGATTTCATACTCCTGCGCGAGGCGAGTCAGAGTTTTCGCTTTGTACTGCGCGTCTACGATGTCGCCGATCACATTGCCGGTAAATTTACCGTCCATGATCTCCAGTTCATTGGCTACCACGGCGGTCAGGCGCAGCTTGTCGCGCAGGTATTCAGCAAAGAAAGTAAAGCCGCCGGAGGCAATCGCCACTTTCCAGCCCAGCGTTTCCAGCTTGAGCACCAGTTGCGTTAAGCCTGGCATCAGCGGCAGATTTTCACGCACCTGTTGCAGAATATTGGCGTCAGCGCCTTTCAGCGTCGCCACACGGCTGCGCAGGCTGGCGGTAAAATCGAGTTCGCCGCGCATCGCCCGTTCGGTTACTTCCGCCACCATCTCGCCCGTTCCGGCCAGTTTGGCAATTTCATCAATACATTCAATCTGGATGGCGGTGGAGTCCATATCCATCACCAGCAAACCCGGCGTGCGCAGGTGCGGGATTTTCCCCAGCGGGGCGACATCCAGCTGCGCTTCGTGGGCCAGGCGTGTAGCCCGTGCGGTGAGTGAACCTGCCAGACGAATCACCTGATAATCTTCCACGCACCAGGCGGCAACAATCACCATCGCCGCACCCAGTTTGCTCTGGTATTGGGTCAGACGTTGTTTATCCAGCCCACGACCATACAGCAGCCAGCCGCTACGACCTGCGTGGTAATCCAGTGGCATCACTTCATCACCACTTAATGAAAGAGGCAGACCCGGCCATAAAGAGACATCTTCAGGCAGGTCGCACCAGGTAATGTTAGGCATTAAGGCTCCTGTAAAATCGTTCGAAGCAGGGAAAATAACGCATGAGGCTACCTTGTATCCATTGCTTCTGGCAACATTAAGTCTCAAATTTTCAAAGGGTGGAAGATGGCTCGCACAAAACTGAAATTCCGGCTGCATCGGGCAGTGATTGTCCTGTTCTGTCTTGCCTTGTTAGTGGCGCTGATGCAGGGAGCGTCATGGTTTAGTCAAAACCACCAGCGACAGCGTAATCCACAGCTGGAAGAACTGGCCCGCACCCTGGCGCGTCAGGTGACGCTGAACGTTGCACCGCTGATGCGTACCGACTCACCGGATGAAAAACGCATTCAGGCGATCCTCGATCAGTTAACGGATGAAAGCCGTATCCTCGACGCGGGTGTGTATGACGAACAAGGCGATCTTATCGCACGTTCTGGCGAAAGCGTCGAAGTGCGCGACCGGCTGGCGCTCGACGGTAAAAAAGCAGGCGGCTATTTTAACCAGCAGATTGTCGAGCCAATTGCGGGTAAAAACGGACCGCTCGGCTATCTGCGCCTGACACTCGACACCCATACGCTCGCCACCGAAGCCCAACAGGTGGATAACACCACTAACATTTTACGCCTGATGTTGCTGCTCTCACTGGCAATCGGTGTAGTGCTGACCCGCACGCTGCTACAGGGTAAACGCACCCGCTGGCAGCAATCGCCCTTCCTGTTAACCGCCAGCAAACCGGTGCCGGAAGAGGAAGAAAGCGAGAAAAAAGAGTGACCCATTACTACAAGAAAGGAAATCGTTATGTCCACATTACGCCTGCTCATCTCTGACTCTTACGACCCGTGGTTTAACCTGGCGGTGGAAGAGTGTATTTTTCGCCAAATGCCCGCCACGCAGCGCGTTCTGTTTCTCTGGCGCAATGCCGACACGGTAGTAATTGGTCGCGCGCAGAACCCGTGGAAAGAGTGTAATACCCGGCGGATGGAAGAAGATAACGTCCGCCTGGCGCGGCGCAGTAGCGGTGGCGGCGCGGTGTTCCACGATCTCGGCAATACCTGCTTTACCTTTATGGCTGGCAAGCCGGAGTACGATAAAACTATCTCCACGTCGATTGTGCTCAATGCGCTGAACGCGCTCGGCGTCAGCGCCGAAGCGTCCGGACGTAACGATCTGGTGGTGAAAACCGTCGAAGGCGACCGCAAAGTCTCAGGCTCGGCCTATCGCGAAACCAAAGATCGCGGCTTCCACCACGGCACCTTGCTACTCAATGCCGACCTCAGCCGCCTGGCAAACTATCTCAATCCGGATAAAAAGAAACTGGCGGCGAAAGGCATTACGTCGGTACGTTCCCGCGTGACCAACCTCACCGAGCTGTTGCCGGGGATCACCCATGAGCAGGTTTGCGAGGCCATAACCGAGGCCTTTTTCGCCCATTATGGCGAGCGCGTGGAAGCGGAAATCATCTCCCCGAACAAAACGCCAGACTTGCCAAACTTCGCCGAAACCTTTGCCCGCCAGAGTAGCTGGGAATGGAACTTCGGTCAGGCTCCGGCATTCTCGCATCTGCTGGATGAACGCTTTACCTGGGGCGGCGTGGAACTGCATTTCGACGTTGAAAAAGGCCATATCACCCGCGCCCAGGTGTTTACCGACAGCCTCAACCCCGCGCCGCTGGAAGCCCTCGCCGGACGACTGCAAGGCTGCCTGTACCGCGCAGATATGCTGCAACAGGAGTGCGAAGCGCTGTTGGTTGACTTCCCGGAACAGGAAAAAGAGCTACGGGAGTTATCGGCATGGATGGCGGGGGCTGTAAGGTAGTTACCCGCCCATGCGGGCAACTTTCTCTTCGATTTGCCGGATTTTTTCCGGCATTTCTTGCGCAATGTGGCGAAACGCCTCGCTGATACGCGGATCTCTGGCGACCGTTTGCCAGAACTGCTGCGCCAGCGGGATCGCCGTTAACCAAGCGCTTTTACTGACGTTAAGATCAAACTTCACCTCAATGGCAGCATCACGCAGCATTCCAGCGCTGTTTGGTGCATAGACCATCGGCAGCATGTCGTAGACGGGCGTCAGCGCAAATGGCGGTTCAGATAAATAAAACGATAAATTACCTGCGTGCATATCGCTGTTGGCGATAAGTCGCCCAAATGCCCAGATCACTTCTGTTTGCGCCACGCTCTGGTGAGTGACAAGTTGTTGCTCACACAAACGGCGCATTGCCTGCGGCCACGATCCCGGAGAAGAGATAAACTCACTCTGCACCGCCTCCAGCGACACAATAGGCAAGCGACCATCGTTACCTTTGCAGTCAAAGCGTTCCGCTTCGAGGAATACCTGCCTGTTACTTGTTACAAGCACCGTTGACTCGATGGCGTGGATCCCACCGTCACGCAGGATTTGCGCGGCAATAGATTCAGCAATTAGCAGGTCACCCCAACGTTGGCTGACCGCGGTTTGCTGTGGTACGGTGAATTTCACCAACACATGTTTATTGCCTGACGGCGTTTGTGCATAGTAGGTAAATTTTGGCTGCTCGCCGCCCGCAGAAGAACCCACAATTTCTCCTGCCAGTGCATCACTTGCCAGCTGTTCGTAATGGGTGAGTTTTTGATCCAGAGGAATTTCCGCAGGGTGTTGTGCAGTAATCCATCGCTGATAATTCCCCTCCCCGACCAACCAACCGCCAGTATATTCACCGTTAAATACGGTCAGGGCGTAGAGCACATCTTCTTCCTGCCAGAGACGTATATCATCAGTCAGATTCAGTTGCGCGGCTAACTTCCTGCCCCACGCGCGCCCTAAAAAGCCCTGCGGTCGGAGATCGGTCAAATACCAGGGCAAACCATCAAACCACTGTTCGTCGCCATCTGCGCCTGTTACCAGACAACTTCCCTGCGGCCAGCACAACCGGATGTCGGCGAATTTATGCGCCTTTCCGGTATCGTCCACCCGCCAGACGGGAATACGCTCAATTCCGCGATAAGGACGCAGCAGTGCATATCGCGTTGCCCGTGCTTTACCAAAGCGAATCACCCGATCTTCTCTGGCAACAAGGCGTGAGAACGTCGCCTGACTGATTGCCAGACGCTGGCGCAATTCCGGGGCAGAACGCGGCCCTTGCAGTAAAAGATCAGTCAGCTCGCTCATTAATGAATAGATTCGTGAATAGATACTTGAATAGATTTATTAACACATTTCACTGAAAAGTATAGCGAAAATATTCAAGCTGGAGAGAAAAATGAATAGATACTAAAAAGCCGGAGCAGTCTCCCGCTCCGGCTTCACAAGGCAATCGCCTTGCAGCGAAACACAATTACTCTTTATCGCCCAGCAGAACGGATTCCAGTGCGATTTTGATCATGTCGTTGAAGGTAGTCTGACGCTCAGCGGCAGTGGTCTGCTCGTGAGTGCGGATGTGGTCAGATACGGTGCAGATGGTCAGGGCTTTCGCGCCAAATTCTGCAGCGACGCCGTAGATACCAGCCGCTTCCATTTCCACGCCGAGAATGCCGTATTTTTCCATCACGTCGAACATTTCGCCGTCCGGAGAGTAGAACAGGTCAGCGGAGAACAGGTTACCCACGCGAGCATCAATACCCAGTGCTTTAGCTGCATCTACTGCGTTACGCACCATGTCGAAGTCAGCGATAGCGGCAAAGTCATGGTCTTTAAAACGGATGCGGTTAACTTTGGAATCGGTGCAGGCACCCATACCGATAACGACGTCGCGCAGTTTTACGTGCGGCAGAACTGCGCCACAGGAACCCACGCGGATAATTTTCTTCACGCCGAAATCGGTGATCAGTTCTTTGGTGTAGATGGAGCAGGACGGGATACCCATACCGTGACCCATTACGGAAATTTTGCGGCCTTTGTAAGTACCGGTGAAGCCCAGCATACCGCGAACGTTGTTCACTTCACGGGCATCTTCAAGGAAAGTTTCAGCAATATACTTCGCACGCAGCGGGTCGCCTGGCATCAAAACTACGTCAGCGAAATCGCCCATTTCTGCATTAATGTGTGGGGTAGCCATTGTTTTATCCTTTTTGTGACATAACAAAGGCGGAGTCAACGCTCCGCCCAAATCCATCAGAACATGGCTTTGCCATATTCCATATCAGAAGTACCAAAATATTTTGCCAGAGTCTGGCCGATATCCGCGAAGGTTTCACGATGACCCAGTGAGCCCGGTTTTACTTTCGGGCCATATACCAGTACCGGAATGTGTTCACGCGTGTGGTCAGTACCGGTCCAGGTCGGATCGCAACCGTGGTCAGCGGTGAGGATCAGGATGTCGTCATCGCGCAGCAGAGACATCAGCTCCGGCAGACGGCGGTCGAACAGTTCCAGACCCGCGGCATAACCGGCGACGTCGCGACGGTGGCCCCAGGAAGAGTCGAAGTCAACGAAGTTGGTGAAGACGATGGTGTTATCACCCGCTTCTTTCATCTCTTTGATGGTGGCGTCAAACAGCGCGTCCAGGCCAGTCGCTTTCACTTTTTTGGTGATACCGCAGTTGGCGTAGATGTCCGCAATTTTACCGACAGAAACCACCTGGCCGTGTTTTTCATCAACCAGTTTCTGCAGCACGGTCGGTGCTGGCGGCTCAACAGCCAGGTCGTGACGGTTACCGGTACGCTGGAAGTTACCGGCTTTGTCGCCGATAAACGGACGAGCGATAACACGACCGATATTGTAGCCGCCGTTGGTCAGCTCTTCACGGGCGATTTCGCACAGTTCGTAGAGTTTATCCAGACCGAAAGTTTCTTCATGGCAGGCAATCTGGAACACGGAGTCAGCGGAGGTATAGAAAATCGGCTTGCCGGTTTTCATGTGCTCTTCGCCCAGTTGATCCAGAATGACCGTACCGGAAGAGTGGCAGTTACCGAGGTAACCCGGCAGATTAGCGCGTTCGACCAGTTTATCCAGCAGCTCTTGCGGGAAGCTGTTTTCGTGATCGGAGAAATATCCCCACTCAAACAGAACCGGGACACCGGCAATTTCCCAGTGACCAGACGGGGTATCTTTACCGGATGACATTTCGTGCGCCCATGCGTACGCGCCGATAACTTCAGCGTTGCCGTCCATTCCCGCCGGAATGAAACCGGTAGAACCTTCGTGTGCTTTCGCCAGCCCCAGACGGGTCAGATTTGGCAGATTGAGCGGGCCTTTACGACCGTTATCAGCTTCGCCTTTGGCACAAGCTTCTGCGATATGACCCAGGGTGTCAGCCCCGACGTCACCAAAGCGTTCTGCATCTTCTGTAGCGCCGATGCCGAATGAGTCCAGCACCATAATAAATGCACGTTTCATATGTTCTCCGTACTCAGTGCTTCAAATTTAAATGATCAGATCAGTATACCGTTATTCGCTGATACGGCGATAGACAGTTGGTGTGCTTTCCGGTGCTTTATCGGCAAGTTTAATTGCCGCTTTCACCGCTTTCGCCGCTTCCTGCCAGTTGTTTTCGTCTTTCGCGTGGATAACCGCCAGCGGACGCTGACCGTCTACCTGGTCGCCCAGACGCGCCATATCAGTAAAGCCGACGCTGTAATCGATGGTGTCAGATGCCTGACGGCGTCCGCCGCCCATTGCAACCACTGCCATCCCCAGCGCGCGGGTATCCATTTCACTGACAAAACCTTCGGTATCAGCATAGACTGCTTTCGTCAGCATCGCTGTCGGCAGATACTTCGCGTAGTTCTCAACGAAGTCGGTCGGGCCTTTTTGTGCCGCTACCATACGACCAAAGACTTCTGCCGCTTTACCGTTGTCCAGCACCGCCTGCAATTTCGCGCGCGCTTCGGCGTCATCTTTCGCCAGTTTGCCGGAGATCAGCATCTCCACGCACAGCGCCATCGTGACATCAAACAGACGCGGGTTACGATATTCACCCGTCAGGAACTGCACCGCTTCACGAACTTCAACCGCGTTACCTGCACTGGAGGCCAGTACCTGATTCATGTCGGTGAGCAGCGCGGTGGTGCGCACGCCAGCGCCGTTAGCCACGCCAACAATCGCTTCGGCAAGGGCTTCAGAGAGTTCGTAGGTCGGCATAAACGCGCCGCTACCCACTTTCACGTCCATCACCAGCGCGTCCAGACCTTCCGCAAGTTTCTTCGCCAGAATAGAGGCGGTGATCAGCGGGATGGAGTCCACGGTTGCGGTAATATCACGGGTCGCGTAGAAACGTTTATCAGCCGGAGCCAGTGAACTGGTCTGACCGATAATCGCCACGCCGACGTCTTTAATAATTTCGCGGAAACGGTTGTCATCCGGGAAAATGTCGAAGCCAGGGATGGATTCCAGTTTGTCGAGCGTACCGCCAGTATGACCGAGGCCGCGACCAGAGATCATCGGAATATAGCCGCCGCAGGCTGCGACCATCGGCCCCAACATCAGCGAAGTCACATCGCCGACGCCACCGGTGGAGTGTTTATCAACAATCGGGCCATTCAGATGCAGGCTTTTCCAGTCGAGAACGGTTCCTGAATCTCGCATCGCCATGGTCAGCGAGACACGCTCAGGCATTGTCATATCGTGGAAGAAAATGGTCATCGCGAGGGCGGCAATCTGCCCTTCGGAGATAGTGTTGTCGCGAATACCGTTGATAAAGAAACGAATTTCTTCATCGCTCAGCGCATGACCATCACGTTTTTTACGAATAATTTCTTGTGCGAGAAACAAGGTAACCTCCCGAGGAAAAGAGTATGAGGCGGCTTTTGCCGGATGCGTCTACGCCTTATCCGGCCTACGGGTAGATACGTCTCGTAGGCCTGATAAGCGCAGCGCATCAGGCGTAAAGCATCTTACTTAGTAGCTGCTGGCGCTCTTACCGTCGCCGTGACCCAGCGCTTTCAGCAGGCTTGCCAGCAGGCTGGAAGCGCCAAAGCGGTAGTGACGCGCATCTGCCCAGTCAGCACCGAACAGTTCATCTGCAATGGCGAGATATTTCTGCGCATCTTCCGCAGTACGCACGCCGCCCGCCGGTTTGAAACCAACGGTTTTTTCTACGCCCATATCACGGATCACTTCCATCATGATGCGCGCGCTTTCCGGCGTCGCGTTCACAGCCACTTTACCGGTAGAGGTTTTGATGAAGTCCGCACCCGCTTTGATGGAGATTTCAGACGCTTTACGGATCAGCGCTTCGTCTTTCAGTTCGCCGGTTTCGATGATCACTTTCAGCAGTACATTCGCTGCCGCGCAAGCCTCTTTACAGGCTTTCACCAGGTCAAAACCAACCTGCTCGTTACCCGCCATCAGCGCGCGGTACGGGAACACAACGTCAACTTCATCAGCACCGTAGGCGATTGCCGCACGGGTTTCTGCCAGCGCGATGTCGATGTCGTCGTTACCGTGTGGGAAGTTGGTTACCGTAGCGATACGGATTTCCGGGGTGCCCTGCTCTTTCAGAGTTTTGCGAGCAATCGGGATAAAGCGAGGATAGATACAGATAGCGGCGGTATTGCCGACCGGAGTTTTGGCCTGATGACACAGGGCGATCACTTTCTCGTCGGTGTCGTCGTCATTCAGGGTGGTCAGGTCCATCAATTTCAGTGCACGCAGGCTGCTTGCTTTCAGATCAGTCATTTCATTCTCCTGGCTTGTCGCCAATAAAATTCACCTTGCGAGTTTGTTAGTATTCTAACATCTACTCCGCAACACACTTCGATACACATCACAATTAAGGAAATCTACTTACAAGTTTGCATCACTGTAATGCGATCTGGTTCAAATAATTCACTTTCAAATGAATGCGTCAGTGGTGGCAAACGCATCAGGATCAAAGTGAACATCACGAAACTTCTTACAATGGCGCATCACCTTCGGCATAAAAGGAAAAGAAGATGCCCACTTCTCATGAAAATGCACTGCAACAACGTTGCCAGCAAATTGTCACCAGCCCAGTGCTTAGCCCGGAGCAGAAGCGCCATTTTCTGGCACTGGAAGCAGAAAACAATCTGCCTTACCCACAGCTTCCTGCCGAAGCCCGCCGCGCGCTGGATGAAGGTGTAATCTGCGATATGTTTGAAGGTCATGCGCCGTACAAACCGCGCTATGTCTTACCCGATTACGCCCGTTTTCTGGCGAACGGTTCCGAATGGCTGGAGCTGGAAGGCGCGAAAGATCTTGATGACGCACTCTCTCTGCTGACCATTCTTTACCACCACGTACCGTCGGTCACATCGATGCCGGTCTACCTGGGGCAACTGGATGCGTTGTTGCAACCGTATGTTAGAATTCTAACACAAGACGAGATCGATGTTCGAATAAAACGTTTCTGGCGTTACCTCGACAGAACCCTGCCAGACGCCTTTATGCACGCCAATATCGGCCCGTCTGATTCGCCCATTACCCGCGCGATCTTACGTGCAGATGCAGAGTTGAAGCAGGTTTCACCGAACCTGACCTTTATCTACGATCCTGAAATCACCCCTGATGACCTGCTGCTGGAAGTGGCGAAGAACATCTGTGAATGTAGCAAACCGCACATCGCCAACGGTCCGGTGCATGATAAAATTTTCACAAAAGGGGGCTACGGGATTGTGAGCTGTTACAACTCACTGCCGCTGGCGGGTGGTGGCAGCACGCTGGTACGCCTTAACCTGAAAGCCATTGCCGAGCGCAGCGAATCGCTGGATGACTTCTTTACGCGCACTCTACCGCACTACTGCCAGCAGCAGATCGCCATCATCGATGCGCGGTGTGAATTCCTCTATCAACAATCACACTTCTTTGAGAATAGCTTCCTGGTGAAAGAAGGGCTGATTAACCCTGAACGTTTTGTGCCAATGTTTGGCATGTATGGGCTGGCGGAAGCGGTTAACTTGCTGTGTGAAAAAGAAGGGATTGCCGCGCGCTACGGTAAAGAAGCCGCCGCAAATGAAGTAGGTTATCGCATCAGCGCGCAACTGGCGGAGTTTGTCGCCAATACCCCCGTGAAATATGGCTGGCAAAAACGCGCCATGTTACACGCACAGTCGGGGATCAGTTCCGATATCGGCACCACGCCGGGCGCGCGTTTGCCGTATGGCGATGAGCCAGATCCGATCACCCATCTGCAAACTGTCGCCCCGCATCATGCTTATTATTATTCCGGCATCAGCGACATTCTGACGCTCGACGAAACCATCAAACGTAACCCGCAGGCACTGGTACAGCTTTGCCTCGGTGCCTTTAAAGCCGGAATGCGTGAATTTACCGCCAATGTCAGCGGTAACGATCTGGTTCGCGTTACCGGTTATATGGTGCGTTTGTCGGATTTAGAAAAATATCGCGCCGAAGGTTCACGCACCAACACCACCTGGCTGGGCGAAGAAGCCGCACGCAACACTCGTATTCTGGAACGCCAGCCGCGCGTGATAAGCCATGAACAGCAGATGCGCTTTAGTCAGTAAGATTATCCCCTTCTCCTGCGTTGACGGGCCAGGCAGTCGTCTGGCTCTGTTTTTGCAGGGCTGCAATCTGCGCTGCAAAAACTGTCACAATCCGTGGACGATGGGACGTTGCAATGACTGTGGGGAGTGCGTGCCACAGTGTCCGCATCAGGCGTTGCAGATTGTTGACGGCAAAGTGGTGTGGAACGCTGTGGTTTGCGAGCAGTGTGATACCTGCCTGAAGAGGTGTCCGCAACATGCCACGCCCATGGCGCAATCCATGAGCGTGGACGAAGTGCTTAGCCATGTCCGCAAAGCAGTGCTGTTTATCGAAGGGATAACGGTGAGTGGCGGTGAAGCCACGACCCAGCTGCCGTTTGTGGTGGCGCTGTTTACTGCTATCAAAAACGATCCGCAACTGCGCCATCTCACCTGTCTGGTGGACAGTAACGGCATGTTGAGCGAAACCGGCTGGGAAAAATTGCTCCCGGTGTGCGACGGCGCAATGCTCGATCTCAAAGCGTGGGGGAGCGAATGTCATCAACAACTCACCGGACGCGATAATCAGCAGATTAAGCGCAGCATCTATTTGCTGGCAGAGCGCGGCAAGCTGGCGGAACTGCGTTTGCTGGTGATCCCTGGCCAGGTGGATTATTTGCAACACATCGAAGAACTGGCGGCGTTTATCAAGGGACTCGGCGATGTTCCGGTACGCCTGAACGCGTTTCATGCCCACGGCGTGTATGGCGAGGCGCAAAGCTGGGCGAGCGCCACGCCGGAAGACGTTGAGCCGTTGGCTGATGCGTTAAAGGTGCGCGGGGTGAGCCGGTTGATATTTCCGGCGCTCTATTTGTGACATGCCGGATACGGCCTACGGTTCGGCACAGACTTGTAGGCCTGATAAGACGCGTCAAGCGTCGCATCAGGCATTGTGCGCCAACTGCCGGATGCGGCGCGAACGCCTTATCCGGCCTACGGTTCGGCACAAACCTGTAGGCATGATAAGACGCGACAAGCGTCGCATCAGGCATTATGCGCCGACTGCCGGATGCGGCGTGAACGCCTTATCCGGCCTACGGTTCGGCACAGACTTGTAGGCATGATAAGACGCGACAAGCGTCGCATCAGGCATTGTGCGCCAACTGCCGGATGCGGCGTGAACGCCTTATCCGGCCTACGGTTCGGCACAAACCTGTAGGCATGATAAGACGCGTTAAGCGTCGCATCAGGCATTGTGCGCCAACTGCCGGATGCGGCGTGAACGCCTTATCCGGCCTACGGCACGTTAAACAACGTATACGTGTTATTAAGCAACGCTTGCGCAATCTCATCCGCCGGTTCCCGGCGCAACTCGCAAAGCACGGCAAACACACGGGCAGCCTGCTCCGGGCGGTTAGGCTGCCCCTGAAAACCGTTGAGCGGCATATCCGGCGCGTCGGTTTCCAGCAATAACGATGCCAGCGGTAATTTTGCGATGACATCGCGGGTTTTACTGGCGCGTGGATAGGTGATAGTACCGCCTACGCCAATTTTGTAGCCCAGCTGTACAAACCGTTCGGCCTGTTGCAGGCTGCCGGAAAAACCGTGAACCACGCCAGTGCGCGGTAAATCGTGGCGTTTAAGATGCATCGCCAGTTTGTCGTGCGTGCGCCGTGAATGCAGGATCACCGGCAGATCGTAGCGTTTCGCCAGTTTCAGTTGTTCGTCGAGTAACCACTGCTGCCTCTCAAATTGCGGATCGTCGCCAAAGAGATCCAGACCGATCTCCCCCACCGCCACCACCTTCGCCGGACGCCTTTCCAGCGCCTGCTGTAGCTGCTCAAGAGACACATCGCTATGTTTTTCCAACATACCAGGATGCAAGCCCAATGCGGCATACAGCGGTTGATAATTTTCCGCTAATGCCAACACACGGGCAAAATTTTCCGCCTCTGTTGCCGGAACAATGATCTTGCCTACGCCCGCTTGTGCCGCGCGTTGCAGGCTGGCCTCTTCATCGCCACTAAACGGCGGGAAATCAAAATGGCAGTGGGTGTCGATAAAACGGCAAATCAAGCCAGATCCTCATTGTTAAATGTCGGGTCGTTCGCCTGCGGAGCGTCGCTCACTTCGGCAACCAGCGTATCGTTGGCGACTGGCGCAGGCGGAATGACAATCGATTCCGGCGTCACCACTGGCACCAGATGGCGGGTAAGCGGCGCTTTTTCAGTTAATAGCTTGCCAACCGTGGCGAGGAAATAACGACCGCATAAACGCCCAAGTTTATAGTCTTCACGCAGCGCCGGAATCCGACTGCCAAGCGCGATACTATGTAATGGCTTCGGCGGATAAATTTCGAATATCCGCAGCTTGCCCGGTGGTTTCTCAATAAATTGCTGAATGTCACGATAGCTGGTTTCATGATGCTGCACCAGATTGACCAGCGGCTGCAGGCTACTGTCACCCAGCCAGCGTTCCATGCGTTTGAACCACTGCGGCGTGTAGTACATTTGTGACGGCACAGTGCGAATGACGACCAACGTTTTAGCGCCCTGCCTTGCCGCCTCTTTAACCGGAATCGCATCACTGATCCCGCCATCCAGGTAGTTAATGCCTTCCAGCGACACTCCGCTACGATAAAAGCCAGGTATCGCACTGGAGGCGCGAATCACATCCAGCCAGTTTTGTTTGGTTGGTAAAAAGTAATTCGGCGCGTAGTCATCCTGACGACAGGCGCACATATAAAACGATTTGCCGCTGTCAAACAACCGCGCGGCGGTATCCATTTGCAACGGCATCTGGCTTGCAGTGGCCTCCACCAGCCAGTCGAGATCGATAAGATTTCCTCCACGGACAAAGCGCAATGGATCGAAAAATTCGCGTTTTGTGGTATAGCGCATGATGACTTTGCGCGCGTAACCGGGCTGATTGCAGATAAACGCCGAGAGGTTCTGCGCCCCGGCAGATGTGCCGAGATAAAGATCGAAAGGATTAAACTGCGCGCGCATAAACTCATCCAGCACGCCAGCCGTGAAAATTCCACGCTGTCCGCCGCCTTCGCACACCAGAGCTATTCGTCCAGGCTGGAACGGCCTTAGCGACAACGGCGCAATATTACCAAGCGTTACAGGTATTCGCTGCCCCACCTCTGCCTTCCTGTTTTTGTTGTGAAAGAATGACAAAGTAACGCAATTTATTATTCGCTAAAACCGCAAAAGCCAGTCCGCTGGACTGGCTTTGGATAAAATTTTCTTAATGGTCTGAAATCTAGGGTCGTTTTCGGCCCATGAACAAACTCACCAGGAACAGAATAATCCCGACGACAAAGACAATTTTAGCTGCGCCTGCAGCGGTACCGGCCAGACCACCAAACCCAAGTGCGGCGGCGATTAACGCGATAACCAGAAATATGATGCCCCAACGAAACATAAGCGTCTCCTTTACCATAGTTAATGTCACCGCTTGATATGAGCGTGAAAATCACTCAATGCGATATTTTTAGTGTGGTGCACATCGCGCCTCCCGACAAAGTTCGGGAGGACGAATTACGACGAATTACTTAGTTTTCAGATCATTTTTAACGCTTTTCACACCATCTACCGCTTTGGCGATACTTTCAGCACGGTCACTTTGTGCCTGAGAATCGACGGTACCGGAGAGCTGAACCACGCCGTCGGTGGTTTCAACTTTCACATGACGGGAAGGGACGATATCGTCCGCCAGCAGTTTGGCTTTGATTTCACTGGTGGTGGCGGTGTCACCCGCGTAGCCCTTCACCGAGCCTTCTTTAGCGTCGCGAACGTGCAGTTTGTCGCTGACAGAGGTCACCCCTTCAACGCCTTTCGCCACTTTCACTGCCTCTTCGGCCTGGGCCTGGCTTTCAACGAAACCGCTCAGGGTCACGACTTTTTGATCGGTTTTTACAGAGATATCGGTGCTCTTGATGTTGTCATGATCCACCAGGGCCGCCTTCACTTTCGCGGTGATGGCGCTGTCATCCATGAAATTACCGACTTTATTCATAGAGCTATCGACTTTTTGCCCTGCGCTTTCATTGGTAGTCTGCGCGTTGTTTTCCGCGTAGGCAGAGCCGGTCGCGACGGCAGAGGTCAACATTACAGCCAGCAGAGTTTTCGAAATCTTCAGTCTTGTCATAGTCATCGATTTATTCCTGTATGTTTGCTCGTAATTTGAGCCTGGCAACACGAGGTTGCATTGCTGAATAGGGAGAGACTTCACCCTCTACAGAAGTCAATGGTCGCCATCACAAAAGCGATGAGTGATGAATAACGACCATTACAGCCTCTGAATCAGTTATTAATATCGGTAGAATGACAATCGACGGCTTTAGATACTGATATCTACGCATTGAACGGTATTTAACGCCGTCAGAAATGTCATCACTTTGTTAAATATAGATCACAATTTTGAAACCGCTCGGGATATCAGCGAAAACATAAGCAAAAGTGAATGTTTTAAGAACATTCCGTAAGCGGCTAATAAGGAAGGGAAATTGACAGGGCGCAGCGGCTACCGCGCCCTGGAGGCAAGAATTAATGCTCGCGGGTCTGGTGGAACTGAACGTCCGGATAACGTTCCTGTGCCAGGCGCAGGTTGACCATGCTGGTAGCGATGTAAGCGAGGTTATCGCCGCCATCAAGCGCCAGTTGGCTTTCGTTCTTACGCTTGAACTCTTCGAATTTCTTCGCGTCTGCACATTCTACCCAGCGGGCAGTGGCAACGTTGACTGACTCATACACTGCTTCAACGTTGTATTCGCTCTTCAGGCGCGCTACCACCACATCAAACTGCAGCACACCAACTGCACCAACGATCAGATCGTTGTTGGAGATTGGACGGAACACCTGCACCGCGCCCTCTTCGGAAAGCTGTACCAGCCCTTTGAGCAGCTGTTTTTGCTTCAGCGGATCTTTCAGGCGGATACGACGGAACAGTTCTGGTGCGAAGTTCGGAATACCGGTGAACTTCATCATCTCACCCTGGGTAAAGGTGTCGCCGATCTGAATGGTGCCGTGGTTGTGCAGGCCGAGGATATCGCCCGGATACGCTTCTTCAACGTGCGAACGGTCACCCGCCATAAAGGTCAGCGCGTCGGAGATCACCACATCTTTCGCAGTGCGCACCTGGCGCAGTTTCATGCCTTTTTCATATTTACCGGACACCACACGCATAAACGCCACGCGGTCGCGGTGTTTCGGGTCCATGTTGGCCTGAATTTTAAATACGAAGCCGGTAAATTTATCTTCGCTCGCTTCTACGGTACGGGTATCAGTCTGACGCGGCATCGGCGCAGGTGCCCACTCCACCAGGCCATCCAACATATGATCGACGCCGAAGTTACCCAGCGCAGTACCGAAGAATACCGGAGTGATTTCGCCCGCAAGGAACAGCTCTTTGTCGAACTCGTTAGACGCGCCTTTCACCAGTTCCAGTTCGTCACGCAGCTGCTGTGCCAGATCTTCACCAACCGCAGCATCGAGATCCGGGTTATTCAGCCCTTTAACAATGCGGACTTCCTGAATGGTGTGGCCTTTACCGCTCTGATAGAGATAGGTTTCGTCTTTATAAAGGTGGTAAACGCCTTTAAACAGCTTGCCGCAGCCAATCGGCCAGGTGATCGGCGCACAGCCGATTTTCAGCTCGTTCTCAACTTCATCGAGCAGCTCCATCGGGTCGCGGATATCACGGTCAAGTTTGTTCATAAAGGTGAGGATCGGCGTGTCGCGCAGACGGGTAACTTCCATCAGCTTACGGGTACGATCTTCAACACCTTTTGCGGCGTCGATAACCATCAGGCAGCAGTCCACCGCCGTCAGGGTACGATAGGTATCTTCCGAGAAGTCTTCGTGCCCCGGGGTGTCGAGCAGGTTAACCAGGCAATCGTGATACGGAAACTGCATCACAGACGTAGTAATGGAGATCCCACGCTGCTTTTCCATCTCCATCCAGTCCGACTTAGCGTGCTGGTTGGAACCACGGCCTTTTACTGTACCGGCGGTCTGAATGGCCTGTCCGAACAGCAGCACCTTCTCGGTGATGGTAGTCTTACCGGCGTCCGGGTGAGAAATAATGGCAAAAGTGCGGCGCTTCGCCACCTCTTGCAAATAAGGAGACAACGTCATAATTCTTTCTTCTTGAGTAAGCGGCATCGCGCCGCGCTTGTTGAAAACGAAAAATTGCGGCTATTTTACCCATCAACGGGGGGGAGGCAATCAGTGTTTACACAGGAGCTGCTCCAGTTCGTGCAACGAAGAAACGGTCCAGGTGGGCGCGATGCCTTCTGGTTGCTCGCGATGGTGTGCATTCAGCCAGCAGGTCGCAAGCCCGGCGTTGATGCCACCGAGAATATCGGACTCGGCAGTGTCGCCAACCATCAGCACGCGTGAACGGTCAGGATTGCCCGCCTGTTCCAGCGCATAATCGAAAATTTTCTTATTCGGTTTGGCAACGCCAACTTCTTCGGAAATCACCAGCAAATCGAAGTAATCACGCAGGCCCGTGCGTTCCAGACGCACCTGTTGCAAGGCACTAAAGCCGTTGGTGATGATGCCGATTTTGGCGTTGCCACGAATGGCGTTAAGCAGAGAAACCGCGCCCGGCAGCGGCGTGCAGATTTCCGCCATCGCATTAATAAAGGCTTCGTTGAGTTTACCTGGCTCGACGTTCAGCCGTTCGGCCCAGCTCTCAAACCGCCCGTGCTGAAGCTGTAATGAAGTGATCGCGCCGTTTTGATAATCCACCCACAGTGGCTTGTTAACGGCCTGATAGTCCTGAAAATCTTCAGCGGTAAAGGTGACGCTGTAATCAAGAAACATCCGCTGCAGGCCGGTGAATGAGTCAAAGGTAAACAGCGTTTCATCGGCATCAAAGAAAATCCAGTCCCACTTCATTATTCCACCTTGTATTACATACTGATTGGCAACGCCATGATGATGGCGTCTTCGCGACCGTCCGTGGTGGGGTAGTAATTGCGGCGAATCGTCGCCTCGTTAAAGCCTAAACTTTCGTACAGGGCAATGGCGGCAGCGTTTGAAGCACGGACTTCCAGCCATAGTGTCGCCACGCCGCGTTTTTCCAGTTCGTCGATCAGATGTTCCAGCAGCGCCCTTCCCAATCCCTGACGCTGATAGTCAGGATCGACCGCAATATTGAACAATGTAGCTTCATCCAGCACCACTTGCGTAATCGCAAACGCCGCCATTTTGCCGTTTTGCGTTAACTGAAAGTTGAGATAACGCTCGCCCTGGTTGCTGGCAAACGTTTTTTCACTCCACGGAAAGGCGTGGGCGCGTTGTTCAATGTGGTAAGCCGCCGGTAAATCAGTCGTTTCGAGGGAAGAAATCGTGTTCATATGTGCAAATTTGTTGCCATAACGCGGCGCGTGCCGTTGGGTTTGCCCGTAAATCGGTGAGCGCCGGTGATGCCACCTGAGCGCCTTCCAGTGATAGCGGTTCGTCAGTACCCAACCGCCAACTGTTGCAGTGACTGCCTTGCGGCAGCATCGCGATTTTTTCTGGCGTCAGTTGCAGCACCTGGTCGGGGCTGACGGTTAATGCGCGCAGAACATCGCTCACTAAAGGATCAGTCAGGGCGGGAAGATCGTTTGCCACCATCACCAGACGGACGTGTGCCGGGATCGCAATGGCAATCTCCCCCTGCAACGCGCCAGGGCGACGCAGCGACCACTGGGTAATGCCCAGTTGCTGTAACTGCCAGTCTCGTCGGGATGTCATAGCGAATCGCTCCTGTTGTCAGGGGCGCAAATATAGCAAATTCGTCGATACCGCGCCAACATATGGCTATAATCGCCGCCAGTATCAATTGAGGAGCATTCCATGTCTGCATTTACCCCGGCAAGTGAAGTCTTGCTGCGTCACAGTGATGATTTCGAACAAAGCCGTATTCTGTTTGCCGGAGACTTACAGGATGACCTGCCCGCGCGTTTAGATACCGCGGCCAGCCGTGCTCATACCCAGCAATTCCACCACTGGCAGGTATTAAGCCGCCAGATGGGGGATAACGCCCGTTTCAGTCTGGTCGCCACGGCGGATGACGTCGCAGATTGCGATACGCTGATTTACTACTGGCCGAAGAACAAACCGGAAGCCCAGTTCCAGTTGATGAATTTACTTTCTCTGCTGCCAGTGGGGACAGATATTTTTGTCGTTGGCGAGAACCGCAGCGGCGTGCGCAGCGCCGAGCAGATGCTGGCAGATTATGCGCCGTTGAATAAAGTCGACAGCGCTCGTCGCTGTGGCCTCTATTTTGGTCGTCTGGAAAAACAGCCGGTATTTGATGCGGAGAAATTCTGGGGCGAATACAGCGTCGATGGCCTGACGGTCAAAACGCTGCCTGGCGTGTTTAGCCGCGACGGTCTGGATGTCGGTAGCCAGTTGCTGCTCTCGACGTTAACTCCGCACACGAAAGGTAAAGTGCTGGATGTCGGCTGTGGCGCGGGCGTGCTTTCAGTTGCCTTTGCGCGCCATTCGCCGAAAATTCGTCTCACCTTGTGCGATGTCTCTGCCCCGGCGGTAGAAGCCAGCCGCGCAACACTTGCGGCCAACGGTGTTGAAGGTGAAGTCTTTGCCAGCAACGTCTTTTCCGAGGTGAAAGGTCGTTTTGATATGATCATCTCCAACCCGCCGTTCCACGATGGGATGCAAACCAGCCTGGATGCGGCGCAAACGCTGATTCGCGGTGCGGTGCGTCATCTTAATAGCGGCGGCGAGCTGCGAATTGTAGCGAACGCCTTCCTGCCTTATCCGGACGTGCTGGATGAGACATTTGGCTTCCACGAAGTGATCGCGCAAACAGGGCGCTTCAAGGTGTATCGCGCCATTATGACCCGCCAGGCGAAGAAAGGTTAATTATCTCGCCGAATACCGTGTCGGATGCGGCGTGAACGCCTTATCCGACCTACAAAACCTGCACGTTAGCCCTTCGTAGGCCAGATAAGACGCGCCAGCGTCGCATCTGGCATCTGCCCCCGCATGCATACCAAACCTGCACGCTAGTTTCCTGATGGACATTTTTCCAGCAATTACACCTCTGTCGATAATTAACTATTGACGAAAAGCTGAAAACCACTAGAATGCGCCTCCGTGGTAGCAATTCTTTTTAAGAATTGATGGTATGCGAAGGTGGCGGAATTGGTAGACGCGCTAGCTTCAGGTGTTAGTGTCCTTACGGACGTGGGGGTTCAAGTCCCCCCCCTCGCACCAAAAACCACGTTGATATTGCTCGCACTGGGCGAAGGTGGCGGAATTGGTAGACGCGCTAGCTTCAGGTGTTAGTGTTCTTACGGACGTGGGGGTTCAAGTCCCCCCCCTCGCACCAAACGAGGCGATATCAAAAAAAGTAAGATGACTGTGCGAAGGTGGCGGAATTGGTAGACGCGCTAGCTTCAGGTGTTAGTGTCCTTACGGACGTGGGGGTTCAAGTCCCCCCCCTCGCACCAATTATCTTTACTTCCTTTCTTGTTTCTTCCTTGATTTTTCATCCCTGATTCAAATTCATTATCATCAGCATGATGCCAGCAATAAGTGCCAGGCACGATGGTAGCAAAATGTAATGCCGCAACTGTTTGTGATACAGCATCATCGGCGTCAATACTAATCCCATCAGAATGACAATCCGCCACTGATCTGACGATAAATCCGCATACATCAGCCCTGCAATCAGCAATCCCGGCAGCAACACTCCCCAGCCACTGCCCAGCGTACGTTGCAACATGATTTCATCTCTCTCATTGATAATGATAACCAATATCATATGATAATTTTTATCATTTGCAAGCCAGATAAATCCCTTGCTATCGGGTAAACCTATCGCTAGGATTAGCAATCATTATCATTTAGATTACTATCCCGATTATGGCCTATCGTTCCGCACCGCTCTATGAAGATGTCATCTGGCGAACGCATCTCCAGCCGCAGGATCCCACGCTTGCGCAAGCCGTGCGGGCGACGATCGCAAAACATCGTGAACATTTGCTGGAGTTTATCCGCCTGGATGAACCTGCCCCACTTAACGCCATGACGCTGGCGCAATGGTCATCACCGAATGTGCTAAGTTCTCTGCTGGCGGTCTATTCCGATCATATCTATCGCAACCAACCGATGATGATCCGCGAGAACAAACCGCTGATCTCACTATGGGCACAATGGTATATCGGCCTGATGGTGCCACCATTAATGCTGGCGCTACTGACGCAGGAAAAGGCATTAGATGTGTCGCCGGAACATTTCCATGCTGAGTTTCACGAAACCGGACGCGTCGCCTGTTTCTGGGTCGATGTGTGTGAAGATAAAAACGCAACACCACATTCGCCGCAGCATCGAATGGAAACGTTAATCAGCCAGGCGCTGGTTCCGGTTGTGCAAGCACTAGAAGCGACCGGAGAGATCAACGGCAAACTTATCTGGAGTAATACCGGTTATTTGATCAACTGGTATCTCACTGAGATGAAGCAACTGCTCGGCGAGGCTACTGTTGAATCGCTGCGCCATGCCCTCTTTTTTGAGAAAACGCTCACGAACGGTGAAGATAATCCACTCTGGCGTACCGTGGTACTGCGCGACGGCCTGCTGGTGCGCCGCACTTGCTGCCAGCGTTATCGCTTACCGGATGTGCAGCAATGTGGCGATTGTACGCTGAAATGAAAGCACTGCCGGGGAAGTAAACCCGGCATCATGCGGATTAATAGGGATGCAACACATTACTTGTTTCGCAATGCCGCATACATAACAGAATATCTGCGGCCTCCAACAACCCTGCGTCAGAACTGACGCCCAGTTTCGACATCACATTAAATTTATGTGCACGGATCGTTTTGATATTGCGTTTAAGCTGCTCGGCAATTTGTGTCATTGAGTAGCCACGCGACATAAAGCGCAATATTTCTCTCTCCGTCGGGCTTAACGTCCGGCTTTGGTTAATGTACCACTGATTGTTCAGTCGGTCGGTCGCCTGACGTACACCATTTAATGACAAAAAGAGTTCCTGATGAAAAATCTCCAGCGTTGACGCTTTACTTAATACACCGTCCAGCGGTGATGGCGACAATGAACCAATCAGCCGAGCTTCAATATCATCATCCGCAATAACTAAACGCCGGGTACGCGGAAACTTAATCGCCAGTTCAGTCAGGCAAGATAATCCCTCTCTGCGCTCACTTCTCATGGCAGAAAAAGAAAAAATGACCGCCGCAAACGAGATCCGCGACATGGCATCCTGAAATGACTCCTGACTGGTATAGGTATGGAGCTTATAAGGGTTACCCGCAAACTTTCTGAATAAACTCTCAATACCGATACTACTCATGACGCATTTTTCTATGAGTGCGACATTTCTCTTCTTAATTCGGCTGTGTTCCATTCTGCGGCATCTCCATAAACAGAAGGCAAGTTAAGTTCTCTTGCACCCTGCGCGCTATTTATCCATGCATACATTTCAGCGTTGCTGTGAATTGCCAGTCGACGCATCGCACTGTTTTTTTGGGCGCTGATAGTTTTATTACTTTTCTTAAGCAATGAAGCTATCTGGTTGATGCCCCATCCTTTACCTAATAGCCGCAGTACCTTGCGCTCTGAAAGAGTGAGAATGACGGAGCGATAGCTAAAATCATGAGTTTCAGTCATTGCCGGGGAGGTCAGCATGGCGCTGATACGCTCTGCGTGCGTATTGCCGGAACGTACGGTCTTGACCAGATTCTCAATGGGTTCAACATCAGACAATAACGTCGCCGTAGGGCACATGAGCAGTTCTACTGCCTGGGAATACCAGGAGCGTGACACCATGAAAACCCAGTGAATTTCCCGATATTGTGAGATTAAAGAATAATAATGTTCACAAACAGAACGTGGATCTTCACTTTCACCGGCTAAATCAGCAATGACTAATCCGGAACGACGTAATTGTAATAAGGTAAGGTCCTCCGCAGAGGCGCTGGATATTATTTCATATTCAGGGAAGTGAGTCCTCATGACCTCTTTTAACCCTGCTTGCATAACAGGTATTTTACTGATAACAATTCCATTTTTGCAGCATCCTGGCAACATATTTCCTCCACATCCACTGTCTAAAAATTATGATGGTTTATTCAGGATATTCATTCCTTAAATGTTTCCAGCAAATTAATAGATTAAGCGAATAAATTATCCTTAGCATTCACTTTCATATCAGCATACTCCTGCTGCACAACAACTCCACTGCATGTGTCAGAAGGTTAGCATCAAATGATAACCTGGTGAAATAGCCTGGAGACATTTAAAATATCTACATTAAGTTGTTAGGAATACTTAATGAAAAACAGAAATCACATTCATTTAATTTATAATTAAATGATATCCCTTCCCGCAGAATGCAAAATCACACAACCAATATTTATTCAATGAAATCTGATGGTTTTAGCTTGTTAACATTAAAAAACGTGCCCGGTTATCTATTATCCTGATTCGTAAAGGCCAAACAATAAATTCATTATGATGATAATATTCATGTGATAGTTTGTTTGCGGCGAGAGATAATTCGCTTTTTATCACCGAGCTTCTCCCGATAACCAGGATTAATCAGCGCAATTTTGATCTTAACCTACCGCAAAACAACCGTGCTTCATGATACAAATGGATTCTCATTATCTGAACAATACGCAGCACGTCTATGACAAAGGGCGAGTTATGCAAACTGAGCAACAGCGAGCCGTAACACGGCTTTGTATCCAGTGTGGATTATTTCTTTTGCAACATGGTGCGGAAAGCGCGTTGGTTGATGAGCTTTCCTCACGACTGGGTCGGGCACTGGGAATGGACAGCGTCGAAAGTTCTATCTCTTCGAACGCCATAGTGCTGACAACTATTAAAGATGGGCAATGCCTGACATCGACACGTAAAAATCACGATCGCGGCATTAATATGCATGTGGTGACTGAAGTCCAGCACATTGTGATTCTTGCGGAGCATCATCTGCTGGATTACAAAGGCGTAGAGAAACGATTTAGCCAAATTCAGCCATTACGTTACCCAAGATGGCTGGTAGCCTTAATGGTTGGCCTTTCTTGCGCCTGTTTCTGTAAACTCAATAACGGTGGCTGGGATGGTGCCGTCATCACCTTCTTTGCCAGTACGACCGCGATGTATATCCGCCAGCTGCTGGCACAACGTCATCTTCATCCACAGATCAACTTTTGCCTTACCGCTTTCGCCGCCACCACCATTTCCGGATTGCTTTTGCAACTCCCCACTTTCAGCAATACCCCCACCATTGCGATGGCCGCCAGCGTTCTGCTGCTAGTGCCGGGCTTTCCGTTGATTAATGCCGTCGCCGATATGTTTAAAGGCCACATCAATACCGGACTGGCACGCTGGGCGATCGCCAGTCTGCTGACACTGGCTACCTGCGTCGGCGTAGTGATGGCACTGACGATTTGGGGGCTACGCGGATGGGTGTGATCGAATTTCTGTTAGCGTTGGCGCAGGATATGATCCTCGCCGCCATTCCTGCGGTCGGCTTTGCGATGGTGTTCAACGTTCCCGTGCGGGCGTTACGCTGGTGTGCGCTGCTTGGCTCGATAGGTCATGGTTCCCGAATGATCTTGATGACCAGCGGGCTGAATATTGAGTGGTCAACCTTTATGGCTTCTATGCTGGTCGGTACCATTGGTATTCAATGGTCGCGCTGGTATCTGGCGCATCCGAAAGTGTTTACCGTGGCGGCCGTTATCCCTATGTTCCCGGGCATATCGGCTTATACCGCAATGATTTCGGCGGTAAAAATCAGCCAGTTAGGTTACAGCGAACCGTTGATGATTACCCTGTTAACCAACTTTCTTACAGCTTCATCGATTGTTGGTGCGTTATCCATCGGTCTTTCCATTCCTGGATTATGGTTGTACCGCAAGCGCCCTCGCGTATAAAATTGCCTCGCTTAAGCACACGGATGAGAGACAGCCTCCTCTCCTCCGTGTGTTACTATAAAAGTTATCTCCCTTCTCGTTCATCGTTCCATATTTGAGAAACAGTATGTCTTCCAGAGTTTTGACCCCGGACGTCGTTGGTATTGACGCCCTGGTACACGATCACCAAACCGTTCTGGCAAAAGCTGAAGGCGGTGTGGTTGCCGTATTTGCTAACAATGCCCCGGCGTTTTATGCCGTCACGCCTGCACGCCTGGCTGAACTGCTGGCGCTGGAAGAAAAGCTGGCGCGTCCGGGAAGCGATGTCGCTCTGGACGATCAACTCTATCAGGAACCGCAAGCCGCTCCCGTTGCTGTACCCATGGGGAAATTCGCCATGTATCCGGACTGGCAACCCGATGCCGATTTTATCCGCCTGGCGGCGCTATGGGGCGTGGCGCTAAGAGAGCCGGTGACCACCGAAGAACTGGCCTCATTCATTGCCTACTGGCAGGCGGAAGGTAAAGTCTTTCACCATGTGCAGTGGCAACAAAAACTGGCGCGCAGCCTGCAAATCGGTCGTGCCAGCAACGGCGGACTGCCGAAACGAGATGTGAATACGGTCAGCGAACCTGACAGCCAAATTCCACCAGGATTCAGAGGGTAACGATGAAAAACGTTGGCGACCTGATGCAACGCCTGCAAAAAATGATGCCTGCCCATATCAAACCCGCATTCAAAACGGGTGAAGAACTACTGGCCTGGCAAAAAGAACAAGGAGCGATCCGCTCCGCCGCTCTCGAACGTGAAAATCGGGCGATGAAAATGCAGCGCACCTTTAACCGCTCCGGTATTCGTCCACTGCATCAGAACTGTTCCTTTGAGAACTATCGCGTTGAGTGTGAAGGGCAGATGAATGCGTTAAGCAAAGCGCGCCAGTATGTCGAAGAGTTTGACGGCAACATCGCCAGCTTCATCTTTTCTGGTAAGCCAGGAACCGGCAAAAACCATCTGGCGGCGGCAATCTGCAACGAGCTGCTGCTACGCGGTAAATCCGTATTGATCATCACCGTGGCCGATATTATGTCGGCGATGAAAGATACCTTCAGGAATAGCGGTACCAGCGAAGAACAACTGCTTAACGATCTGAGCAACGTTGATCTGCTGGTGATCGATGAGATCGGCGTGCAGACCGAATCGAAATACGAAAAAGTGATCATCAACCAGATCGTCGATCGCCGCTCTTCTTCCAAACGCCCAACCGGGATGCTGACCAACAGTAATATGGAAGAGATGACCAAGTTGCTGGGCGAACGCGTGATGGACCGTATGCGCCTGGGTAACAGTTTGTGGGTGATCTTCAACTGGGATAGCTACCGTAGCCGGGTAACAGGTAAAGAGTATTAATCCCCGTTTCTGGCGGTATACTGCGACACAATTCCACCTTGAGTAATGATGATGAAAACTGTTAAACATCTTCTGTGCTGTGCCATTGCCGCCAGCGCATTAATTTCCACCGGGGTGCATGCTGCGTCCTGGAAAGATGCGCTCTCCAGCGCCGCCAGCGAACTTGGCAACCAAAACAGCACGACACAGGAAGGCGGTTGGTCGCTCGCGTCATTAACTAACTTGCTTAGCAGCGGAAACCAGGCCTTAAGCGCAGATAACATGAACAATGCCGCAGGCATTCTGCAATACTGCGCGAAGCAAAAGCTGGCGTCGGTAACCGATGCCGAAAACATCAAGAACCAGGTGCTGGAAAAGCTGGGCCTGAACAGTGAAGAGCAAAAAGAAGACACCAACTATCTGGACGGCATTCAGGGTTTGCTGAAAACCAAAGATGGTCAGCAACTCAATCTGGATAACATCGGAACAACTCCGCTGGCAGAAAAGGTGAAAACCAAAGCCTGCGATCTGGTGTTAAAACAGGGGCTGAACTTCATTTCCTGAACCGCGAAACGCCGCGTTTTAGCTGTTACCCGGCTGACGCGGCTCTCTCCTGCCCTTTTCCCTGCTCCTGGACGGTTTTACCCCTGTTACACGGGAAGTGACCGTAATCAAAAAAGTCTGTTTATAAACTAATTCCTAACAACATCGCATTTTTTTGACACTAGAATTGCAGCAATATGGCGACGCCATTACATTGTGCTTCTCAAAAAGCTTAAACGTTGGCTAAACGGCCCGGTTTAGTGAGGATCGCCCGTTGTCAGAACTACTCTCTTTCGCCCTTTTTCTCGCCTCTGTGCTGATTTACGCATGGAAAGCGGGACGTAACACCTGGTGGTTTGCAGCCACGTTAACGGTGCTGGGGCTATTTGTCGTTTTAAATATCACCCTGTTTGCCAGCGACTATTTTACTGGCGATGGTATTAACGACGCGGTTCTCTATACCTTAACCAACAGCCTGACCGGTGCTGGCGTCAGCAAATACATTTTGCCGGGTATCGGCATTGTGCTGGGGCTGACAGCGGTGTTCGGTGCGCTGGGCTGGATCCTGCGCCGTCGTCGCCATCATCCGCACCATTTTGGTTACAGCCTGCTGGCGCTCTTACTGGCGCTGGGTTCGGTGGACGCCAGCCCGGCATTTCGTCAGATAACGGAACTGGTGAAATCCCAGTCACGCGACGGCGACCCGGACTTTGCGGCTTATTATAAAGAGCCGTCGAAAACTATCCCTGACCCGAAACTCAACCTGGTTTATATCTACGGCGAAAGTCTCGAGCGGACCTATTTTGATAACGAGGCTTTCCCGGATCTCACGCCTGAACTGGGCGCGTTGAAAAATGAAGGCCTGGATTTCAGCCACACGCAGCAGCTGCCGGGAACAGATTACACGATTGCGGGCATGGTGGCTTCTCAGTGCGGCATACCGCTGTTTGCCCCCTTTGAAGGCAACGCCTCCGCCTCTGTCTCCAGCTTCTTCCCGCAGAACATCTGTCTGGGAGATATCCTGAAAAACTCGGGTTATCAGAACTATTTCGTGCAGGGCGCGAATCTGCGTTTTGCCGGTAAAGATGTGTTCCTGAAGTCGCATGGCTTCGACCACTTATACGGCTCAGAAGAGCTGAAAAGCGTGGTAGCCGACCCGCACTATCGCAACGACTGGGGATTCTACGACGATACCGTTCTCGATGAAGCGTGGAAAAAGTTTGAAGAGCTTTCCCGCTCAGGTCAGCGATTCTCACTGTTTACCCTGACAGTCGATACCCATCACCCGGATGGTTTTATCTCTCGTACCTGTAACCGCAAAAAATATGATTTTGACGGTAAACCGAATCAGTCATTCAGCGCGGTAAGTTGCAGCCAGGAGAACATCGCGACGTTTATCAACAAAATCAAAGCGTCACCGTGGTTTAAAGATACCGTCATCGTCGTCTCTTCTGACCATTTAGCGATGAACAACACGGCGTGGAAATACCTCAATAAGCAGGATCGCAATAACCTGTTTTTTGTCATTCGTGGCGACAAGCCGCAGCAAGAGACGCTGGCAGTGAAGCGTAACACGATGGATAACGGCGCGACGGTGCTGGACATTCTCGGTGGCGATAACTATCTCGGACTTGGTCGTAGCAGTTTATCCGGGCAGTCGATGTCGGAAATCTTCCTCAATATCAAAGAGAAAACATTGGCGTGGAAGCCAGATATCATCCGCCTGTGGAAATTCCCTAAAGAGATGAAAGAGTTCACCATCGACCAGCAGAAAAACATGATTGCCTTCTCGGGTAGCCATTTCCGTTTGCCGCTGCTGTTGCGGGTTTCAGACAAACGCGTGGAACCGCTGCCGGAAAGCGAATACTCAGCACCGCTGCGTTTCCAGCTGGCCGATTTCGCTCCACGCGACAATTTCGTCTGGGTTGACCGTTGCTACAAGATGGCACAACTCTGGGCTCCGGAACTGGCACTTTCCACCGACTGGTGTGTCTCGCAAGGGCAGCTTGGCGGTCAGCAAATTGTTCAGCATGTTGACAAAACAACATGGCAGGGCAAAACGGCATTTAAAGATACGGTCATCGACATGGCGCGTTACAAAGGCAATGTCGATACGCTGAAGATTGTTGATAACGATATTCGCTACAAAGCCGACAGTTTCATCTTTAACGTCGCCGGTGCGCCAGAAGAGGTGAAACAGTTTAGCGGGATTTCCCGTCCGGAGTCGTGGGGCCGCTGGTCCAACGCGCAGCTGGGCGATGAAGTAAAAATCGAGTACAAGCATCCGCTGCCGAAGAAATTTGACCTGGTGATTACCGCCAAAGCATACGGCAATAACGCCAGCCGTCCTATTCCGGTACGCGTAGGCAATGAAGAAAAAACTCTTGTGCTGGGCAATGAAGTGACCACCACCACACTGCATTTCGATAACCCAACCGATGCCGACACACTGGTAATTGTGCCGCCGGAACCTGTCTCAACCAACGAAGGGAATATCCTCGGACACTCGCCGCGTAAGCTCGGGATCGGCATGGTGGAAATTAAAGTTGTGGAACGTGAAGGGTAATTTCTGACTGATGTGTAGGTCGCATAAGGTGCGACCTACACATCTTCTCCGGCCTACAAAACATCATTGAGAAACAGAAAAAAAACAGCGCCCAACACTTCCCCGGACGCTGCATGGCAACTTTAATAATCTCGCCTTATCAGAAAGTAATTACACCCTTAATCAACTCACGATTGTTAATCACATCACGCTCGTAGGTTTCTGCCAGCGTGGCGAACGGGTAGCGATGGGTTAACATCATGTCGGCAGTGATTTTCCCTTCCGCCATCAGTCGACCGACTTTAGCGAAATCTTCCGGCGTGGCGTTGCGGCTACCCATCATCGTCGTTTCTTTTTTATGGAATTCTGGATCGGAGAACTGCAACTCACCTTTAAACAGACCGACAAATACCACCGTGCCGCCGTGACGAATCAGATTCACGGTGTTATTCATCGCATGTTGATTACCTGTCGCGTCGATCACTTTCTGCGCCAGAGAACCACCAAACTGCGCCCGCAGCTGCGCGTCAAAATCTTCGGCTGATGGGTCCAGCACGGGCAACTCCAGACGCGTTGCCACATGTTCACGGCGCGCCGGACTGGTATCCGCCACCACCACCTGTGCGCCATCGGCTTTAGCGATTGCCGCCGCGCCCAGACCGATTGGCCCCGCCCCGACCACCAGCACCTGCTCGCCGGGAGCAATGGCTGCGCGACGTACCGCATGAGCGCTAATAGCGAAAGGTTCAATCAATGCTGCCGCCTGCGGGTCAATACCATCTGCGGGCAAAATGTTCGCCACCGGCACGCTCAAATACTCACTAAAACCGCCATCCTGATGCACGCCAATGACTGAAATTTTTTCACAGCAATTGGTACGCCCGCTTTTACACGCCGGGCATTGCTGACAGGCAACATAAGGGATCACCGCTACTTGCTGTCCATTTTTAAGATTTGCAATATTTTTACCCAGCCCAACAATCTCCCCACATATTTCATGGCCTAAAACCCGTGGATAACTAAAAAATGGTTGATTTCCACCCCAGGCATGAATATCGGTACCGCAAATCCCGACAGACTTAATTTTTATTAATGCTTCATTGTCACCCGGAATAGGTATCTCGCGTTGTTTCCAGACTAATTCTTTCGGCTGCTGGCAAATTAAAACATTCATCGTAGACATGATTCGGCTCTCCATTTTTTGTTGCCTTAGATATCAATGAAAATGAAAAATGGCAGCGGAACGGAAAATCTGTTTTGTGAAAACACACGCATAAAAATGTTTTAAATCGGGTTTTAATGGACTCACAAGGAGGAAAATATGAGTCGTTCACAAAATTTACGCCACAATGTGATTAACCAGGTCATTGATGATATGGCGCGGGGTCATATCCCTTCCCCACTTCCATCGCAAAGTGCGCTGGCGGAAATGTACAACATCAGCCGCACTACAGTGCGTCATATTCTCAGCCACTTACGCGAATGCGGCGTCTTAACGCAGGTTGGAAACGACTATGTGATTGCGCGTAAACCTGACCATGATGACGGTTTCGCCTGTACTACCGCTTCAATGAGTGAACAAAACAAAGTGTTTGAGCAGGCTTTTTTCACGATGATAAACCAGCGCCAGTTACGCCCTGGGGAAACTTTTTCTGAACTGCAACTGGCTCGGGCCGCGGGTGTCAGCCCGGTTGTAGTAAGAGAATATCTTTTAAAATTCGGCCGTTATAATCTTATTCAAAGCGAAAAGCGCGGCCAGTGGAGCATGAAGCAATTCGATCAATCCTACGCCGAGCAGCTGTTTGAACTACGCGAAATGCTCGAAACACATTCACTTCAGCACTTTCTCAACCTGCCTGATCATGATCCCCGCTGGCTGCAGGCGAAAACCATGCTCGAACGTCATCGGCTACTGCGTGACAACATCGGCAATAGCTTTCGCATGTTCTCGCAACTTGACAGAGATTTTCACTCCTTACTGCTTTCAGCTGCCGACAATATCTTTTTTGATCAATCTCTTGAGATCATCTCAGTCATCTTTCATTTTCACTATCAATGGGACGAAAGCGATCTTAAACAGCGCAATATCATTGCCGTCGATGAGCATATGACCATTCTCAGCGCTCTGATTTGCCGCAGTGACCTTGATGCCACCCTTGCGCTCCGTAACCATTTGAATTCAGCTAAACAATCAATGATTCGATCCATTAATGAGAACACGCGTTATGCTCATTAAGTACGGATTAAAAACAGCAAACTATTAGCGGGTGCACGGTTTTATCAAAAGATAAATACCGGGAAATTCCCGCTTACCTATGCTCACAATCAGTCGACTAAAAATGTTTTTGTGAGCGGTAGTAAAGTCCTAAAACTTTAACCTGCCGTTAATGTCAACCTTGCGTAATGCACAATTACGTAAACAATTAAAATTATAAATACAGGAGTCCGGCGTGGAAAAAGAAAATATCACCCTCGATCCGCGTTCTTCATTTACTCCATCTTCGTCGGCAGATATTCCCGTGCCACCAGATGGATTAGTTCAACGCAGTACCCGAATTAAACGCATTCAAACCACCGCCATGTTGTTATTATTTTTTGCGGCGGTAATCAATTATCTCGACCGCAGTTCGCTGTCGGTAGCAAATTTAACGATTCGTGAAGAATTGGGATTAAGTGCCACCGAAATCGGCGCTTTGCTCTCCGTGTTTTCACTCGCTTACGGGATTGCGCAACTTCCTTGCGGCCCACTATTGGATCGTAAAGGCCCACGCCTGATGCTGGGACTGGGGATGTTCTTCTGGTCACTGTTCCAGGCCATGTCTGGCATGGTGCACAGCTTTACGCAGTTCGTGTTGGTGCGTATCGGTATGGGGATTGGTGAAGCGCCGATGAACCCATGTGGCGTAAAAGTCATTAACGACTGGTTCAACATCAAAGAGCGCGGACGCCCGATGGGCTTCTTCAACGCAGCTTCTACCATTGGCGTTGCCGTAAGCCCACCGATTCTGGCGGCGATGATGCTGGTGATGGGCTGGCGTGGGATGTTTATTACCATTGGTGTGCTGGGGATTTTTCTCGCCATTGGCTGGTATATGCTCTATCGCAACCGCGAGCACGTAGAACTGACTGCCGTTGAACAAGCTTATCTCAATGCAGGTAGCGTCAATGCCCGCCGAGATCCGCTCAGTTTTGCCGAATGGCGCAGCCTGTTCCGTAACCGCACAATGTGGGGAATGATGCTCGGATTCAGTGGCATCAACTACACTGCGTGGCTGTATCTGGCCTGGCTTCCTGGTTACCTGCAAACAGCCTATAACCTGGATTTAAAAAGCACAGGGTTGATGGCGGCTATCCCTTTCCTGTTTGGGGCTGCCGGGATGCTGGTCAACGGTTACGTTACTGACTGGCTGGTCAAAGGGGGAATGGCTCCGATTAAAAGCCGTAAGATCTGCATTATTGCCGGGATGTTCTGTTCTGCCGCCTTTACGCTGGTCGTACCGCAAGCGACAACATCCATGACGGCGGTTCTGCTGATTGGCATGGCACTGTTCTGTATTCACTTTGCCGGAACATCCTGCTGGGGCTTGATCCACGTCGCAGTTGCTTCTCGCATGACGGCGTCGGTGGGCAGTATCCAGAACTTTGCCAGCTTCATCTGCGCCTCTTTTGCGCCGATCATTACTGGTTTTATTGTTGATACCACCCACTCATTCCGTCTGGCACTAATCATCTGCGGTTGCGTCACCGCAGCGGGAGCACTGGCGTACATCTTCCTGGTTCGTCAGCCGATCAACGACCCGCGTAAAGATTAAACTCCCTATGCCCGATAACATTTTGCTTATCGGGCATTTTTATGGCGATTAAAACGTTTCCCAGTTCTCCCCGCTATCTGCCACTGCCATTTTACGCGGCGTAGCTGGCGTCACGTTTTTTACCACAGCCGATGTTTCACGCTGCTGTTGCTGCTGTTGCTGAATCCGGAACACTGCCACAGCTTCGGTCAGGCGACTGGCCTGCTCTTCCAGCGCGGCGGCGGCAGCGGCAGATTCTTCCACCAGCGCAGCGTTCTGTTGAGTTACCCGGTCCATCTCAGCAACCGCTAAGCCAACCTGATCGATACCACGGCTCTGCTCATCAGAAGCAGAAGCAATTTCGCCCATAATGTCCGTCACGCGGGTCACGGCACTGACAATCTCCGCCATTGTTTCCCCTGCGCTTTCGACCAGCGTAGAGCCAACATCTACTTTCCCCACCGAGTCTTCAATCAGGCTTTTAATTTCACGAGCCGCCTGAGCGCTGCGCTGAGCCAGATTACGCACTTCACCCGCGACCACCGCAAAACCGCGCCCTTGCTCACCCGCGCGCGCTGCTTCAACCGCCGCGTTCAAAGCCAGAATATTGGTCTGGAAGGCAATGCCGTCAATTACGCTGATAATATCGGCGATTTTCTGCGAACTGGTGGAGATATCGCGCATGGTCTGTACTACGTTATCCACCACTTTGCCGCCGCGTTGCGCCGTTTCAGAAGCACTTAACGCCAGATGGCTGGCCTGACGCGCATTCTCGGCGTTCTGTTTCACCGTTGCGGTCAGTTGCTCCATGCTGGCTGCCGTCTCTTCCAGCGAAGCGGCCTGTTGCTCGGTGCGCGAAGAGAGATCGTTATTGCCGGTGGCGATTTCGCTGGCACCGCTATAGATGGCATTGGCCCCGTTGCGCACATCACCGACGGTACGCATCAGCTCTCCCTGCATATGGCGCAAACTCTCTGCCAGTTGCCCCATCTCATTAGAGCCATCCACCTCAATCGGTTTCACCAGATCGCCGCCTGCAATATGACGAATGCTGTCAATCAGGCGATTCATTGGCGCTACCAGCGAGGCTTTAATACCGAACCAGACGGCGAAGATGACCGCCAGTACGACGATCATCACGCCCACCAGAATCCACATCGCCTGGCTGTAGGAGGCATTGTTATCGCTGACGGCGATATCATAGAGCCGATCGTCTTGCTCCATGTAAGCCACATACTGCTTCTCGAAACCGTCCTGATATCCCTGGGTCGGCTGATCAAAGAACTCGTTGATTTTGCCTGCACCTAATAGTTGGATCAGCTCCGCCAGCGCATTGTGATAAATATCGTAATTACGTTTGATCTCTGCCGCTGCGGCGGTGCTCTGACGCGGGTCACGCGGCAACGCTTCGTAATCCGCCCAGTTTTTTTCCGCCTGTTTCAGCGAAATACTGGCACTCTGCATCAGCTCAGCAACGGTTGAACCGCTACCAATATTATTCTGATCCATCATGTAGCGGATACCCGCGCGGTTGAGGGTGTTACGCGTCTGCAACAACGCGACCCAGCTGCCATTCAGCGTGGATTGCTGCTGGCGAATGGTTTGTAAAACAGTGAAATTTTCTTTGTCATTCTTTAAGGCATTAAAGAACAGACCGCCTGATGTCAGTTGTAAAAGGCCAAAAACGGCCAAAACCAGCAGTAAGCTGGTCACAATTTTGATACGTTTTAACATGGTTTCTCTTTCCTGTGGACCGATGCAAGATTTTCGGCCTGGAAAGGAAAAACTTTATGAATATCCCGCGGAGATTACGCCGAGTAATTTTATTCACACTCTGAATTTAAAAAGCCATTATTTACATAAATTATTCACAATATAAATATGTGATATGAATCACATATTTATCGTCACTTAAACGACGCCTTTGCCGCTCAACCGCAAAACTGACCGCTTACATCCCTAAAATAACCACTCAGTTATTTACCTTACTTTACGCGCGCGTAACTCTGGCAACATCACTACAGGATAGCGGTCAATTTACCTCCTCAAACGCAACGCAAACCTAGAACGGCTTCGGCCAACTATTAATCAATACATGCCAGGTTTTACTATGGATACTAAAAAGATATTCAAGCACATACCCTGGGTGATTCTCGGAATCATCGGTGCATTCTGCCTCGCGGTAGTTGCATTACGTCGGGGGGAGCACGTCAGCGCCCTGTGGATCGTGGTCGCCTCTGTATCGGTGTATCTGGTGGCGTATCGCTACTACAGTCTGTACATCGCCCAGAAGGTGATGAAACTCGACCCCACGCGCGCGACGCCTGCGGTTATTAACAACGACGGTCTGAACTACGTTCCGACCAACCGTTACGTGTTGTTTGGTCACCACTTCGCCGCTATCGCCGGTGCTGGTCCGCTGGTGGGTCCGGTTCTCGCCGCGCAGATGGGCTACCTGCCTGGCACGCTGTGGCTGCTGGCGGGGGTCGTGCTGGCCGGTGCGGTTCAGGACTTTATGGTGCTGTTTATCTCCTCTCGCCGTAATGGCGCATCTCTTGGTGAGATGATCAAAGAAGAGATGGGACCAGTACCGGGGACTATCGCGCTGTTTGGCTGTTTCTTAATCATGATCATCATCCTCGCCGTCCTGGCGCTGATTGTGGTTAAAGCCCTGGCCGAAAGTCCGTGGGGTGTCTTCACCGTTTGCTCAACCGTACCGATTGCGCTGTTTATGGGTATCTACATGCGCTTTATTCGTCCGGGGCGTGTGGGTGAAGTCTCTGTCATTGGTATCGTGCTGCTGGTTGCCTCTATCTACTTCGGTGGCGTGATTGCTCACGATCCGTACTGGGGTCCGGCACTGACCTTTAAAGACACCACCATTACCTTCGCGCTGATTGGCTATGCGTTTGTTTCCGCACTGCTGCCGGTGTGGCTGATCCTCGCACCGCGCGACTATCTGGCAACCTTCCTGAAAATCGGCGTTATCGTCGGCCTGGCGCTGGGTATCGTGGTGCTGAACCCGGAACTGAAAATGCCTGCCATGACCCAGTACATTGACGGTACTGGCCCGCTGTGGAAAGGCGCTCTGTTCCCGTTCCTGTTCATCACCATCGCCTGTGGTGCGGTATCTGGCTTCCACGCGCTGATCTCTTCCGGTACGACGCCAAAACTGCTGGCTAATGAAACCGACGCGCGTTTCATCGGCTACGGCGCAATGCTGATGGAGTCCTTCGTGGCGATTATGGCGCTGGTTGCTGCGTCCATCATCGAACCGGGTCTTTACTTCGCGATGAACACCCCGCCTGCTGGCCTTGGCATCACCATGCCTAACCTGCATGAAATGGGTGGCGAGAACGCGCCGATCATCATGGCGCAGCTGAAAGACGTTACCGCACACGCGGCAGCGACCGTCAGCTCCTGGGGCTTCGTGATTTCGCCAGAGCAGATCCTGCAAACCGCGAAAGACATTGGTGAGCCTTCTGTCCTGAACCGTGCAGGTGGTGCGCCGACGCTGGCGGTAGGTATCGCTCACGTGTTCCACAAAGTGCTGCCGATGGCTGACATGGGCTTCTGGTATCACTTCGGTATTCTGTTCGAAGCACTGTTCATCCTGACCGCGCTGGATGCGGGTACCCGTTCTGGCCGCTTTATGCTGCAAGACCTGCTGGGTAACTTCATCCCGTTCCTGAAAAAAACCGACTCTCTGGTTGCCGGTATCATCGGTACTGCGGGCTGTGTGGGTCTGTGGGGCTACCTGCTGTATCAGGGCGTGGTCGATCCGCTGGGCGGCGTTAAGAGCCTGTGGCCGCTGTTCGGTATTTCCAACCAGATGCTGGCAGCCGTAGCGCTGGTACTGGGCACCGTTGTGCTGATTAAGATGAAGCGCACCCAATACATCTGGGTAACTGTTGTTCCGGCTGTATGGCTGCTTATCTGCACCACCTGGGCGCTGGGCCTGAAACTGTTCAGCACCAACCCGCAGATGGAAGGCTTCTTCTACATGGCAAGCCAGTACAAAGAGAAGATTGCTAACGGTACTGACCTGACGGCGCAGCAGATTGCCAACATGAACCACATCGTTGTGAACAACTACACCAACGCAGGTCTGAGTATTCTGTTCCTGATTGTGGTGTACAGCATCATCTTCTACGGTTTCAAAACCTGGCTTGCGGTGCGTAACAGCGACAAACGTACTGACAAAGAAACACCGTACGTTCCAATCCCGGAAGGCGGCGTGAAGATCTCTTCGCACCACTAACCGTGTTTAGCCCCGCTTCGGCGGGGCTTTGTTCTTATCAGAGTGAACTATGTTTGGTAACTTAGGACAGGCAAAAAAATATCTCGGCCAGGCGGCGAAGATGTTGATTGGCATTCCAGACTACGACAACTACGTCGAGCATATGAAGACCAACCATCCCGACAAGCCGTACATGAGCTATGAAGAATTCTTCCGCGAACGCCAGAACGCACGCTACGGCGGCGATGGTAAAGGCGGTATGCGCTGTTGTTAATGGAGAGAGCATGAACCCGATTGCAGTTACCCTACTCACCGGTTTTTTAGGCGCGGGCAAAACCACCCTGCTGCGCCATATTCTTAACGAACAACACGGCTACAAGATTGCCGTGATTGAAAACGAATTCGGCGAAGTCTCCGTTGATGATCAACTGATTGGCGACCGCGCCACGCAGATCAAAACGCTGACCAACGGCTGCATCTGCTGTTCGCGCTCCAACGAGCTGGAAGACGCACTACTCGACCTGCTGGATAATCTCGACAAGGGCAATATTCAGTTCGACCGTCTGGTCATTGAATGCACCGGCATGGCCGATCCCGGCCCGATTATTCAGACCTTTTTCTCCCATGAGATTTTATGCCAGCGCTACCTGCTGGACGGCGTGATTGCGCTGGTGGATGCGGTACATGCCGATGAGCAGATGAACCAGTTCACCATCGCCCAGTCCCAGGTTGGCTACGCCGACCGTATTCTGCTGACGAAAACCGACGTCGCAGGCGAAGCAGAGAAACTGCGTGAACGCCTGGCGCGCATCAACGCCCGCGCACCGGTCTACACCGTTACCCACGGCGATATCGACCTGGGCCTTCTGTTCAACACCAACGGTTTTATGCTGGAAGAAAACGTCGTCAGCACCAAACCGCGTTTCCACTTTATCGCGGACAAACAAAACGATATTTCGTCGATTGTGGTGGAACTGGATTACCCGGTAGATATCAGCGAAGTTTCCCGGGTGATGGAAAACCTGCTGCTGGAGTCGGCGGATAAACTACTGCGTTACAAAGGGATGCTATGGATTGACGGCGAACCTAACCGCCTGCTATTCCAGGGCGTCCAACGCCTCTACAGCGCCGACTGGGACCGCCCGTGGGGCGATGAAAAACCGCATAGCACGATGGTGTTTATCGGGATTCAGTTGCCGGAGGAAGAGATTCGGGCAGCGTTTGCGGGGTTGAGGAAGTAATTTTGGATGATGGCCGCCATGTGGCGGCCTGAATTATTTTTTGTTCTGATCGCGCAGCATCGCTTCACGTAAAATTGCGTTCAGGCGAGTTTGATAGCCTTTACCTGGTCGCTTCAACCATTCCATCACATCAGCATCAATACGCACCGAAGCCTGAGTTTTCAATGGCCGATAAAACTTACCGCGTTCGGCGTTAGACCATTGCTCATCGCTGGAAGGTGGGATATCACTGTAATCAATATCTTCGTCGGATTTATTCGCCAGCGCCTTCAGTTCGGCCTCATGCTGCACATCGAGTGTAGAGGAGGTCCCTCGTTTATGTTTAACCATGCTCATAGCGATTCCTCTCTTTACGATCTGCTTTTCGTGCACTGATGATTCGAATAATTTCATTTCCGCTTTCGAAACGGATGGTATGCGCAACCAGAATAACCACGATGCCGTAAACCAGGCCGATTGTCTGCCAGCGATACTCACCGTTTTCTATGCGTTCTTGCTGTGACAAATGTTGTGGATCATCAAACAATAACACCGCATCTTCAAAGCGGATGCCATGTTTCACCCGATTACTTTTGGCCTTGTTTTCATCCCATTCAAACTCCATTGGCATAATTGCCATCCCTAATTGTATATACAAAAATGTATCTACAATTATTCTGCAATTATAGCGTTGATGTTGGAAATAGCATCACGTTTCGAATAATCAACCATGAAATTGACAATGAGTAAGTTGGACTTGATTCATCCAATAGAATTTCTCGCCTGACATGGCACACTAAACACCTCGCTGTCGGGTAATGACTCCAACTTACTGATAGTGTTTTATGTTCAGATAATGCCCGATGACCTTGTCATGCAGCTCCACCGATTTTGAGAACGACAGTGACTTCCGTCCCAGCCTTGCCAGATGTTGTCTCAGATTCAGATTATGTCGCTCAATGCGCTGAGTGTAACGCTTGCTGATAACGTGCAGCTTTCCCTTCAGGCGTGATTCATACAGCGGCCAGCCATCCGTCATCTATACCACGACCTCAAAGGCCGACAGCAGGCTCAGAAGACGTTCCAGTGTGGCCAGAGTGCGTTCACCGAAGACGTGCGCCACAACCGTCCTCCGTATCCTGTCATACGCGTAAAACAGCCAGCGCTGACGTGATTTAGCACCGACGTAGCCCCACTGTTCGTCCATTTCAGCGCAGACAATCACATCACTGCCCGGTTGTATGCGCGAGGTTACCGACTGCGGCCTGAGTTTTTTAAGTGACGTAAAACCGTGTTGAGGCCAACGCCCATAATGCGTGCACTGGCGCGACATCCGACGCCATTCATGGCCATATCAATGATTTTCTGGTGCGTACCGGGCTGAGAGGCGGTGTAAGTGAACTGTAGTTGCCATGTTTTACGGCAATGAGAGCAGAGATAGCGCTGATGTCCGGCAGTGCTTTTGCCGTTACGCACCACGCCTTCAGTAGCGGAGCAGGAAGGACATCTGATGGAAATGGAAGCCACGCAAGCACCTTAAAATCACCATCATACACTAAATCAGTAAGTTGGCAGCATTACCCGGATTCCATAATGATTCCACGCCCCGTTATGACAAATCTGCCGCCGATCTTGCCTGGCAAAGGACACTGAAATGGTTTGATAAATATCTCTCCTGATAGGTTTATCTCTTACGGGATTACGTCTTAAACAAGCATGAAAAAATAGCGTGCGCAAAAGTCGTTCTTTGCCTAAAACATCGCTATATATGGCGATATATAGCGAATAAGGTGAACGATGAATAACCATTTTGGTAAAGGCTTAATGGCGGGATTAAAAGCAACGCATGCCGCCACGCTGTTTTTCCCGATGGCGTTGATTTTGTATGATTTTGCCGCGTACCTGTCGACGGACCTGATTCAGCCGGGGATCATTAATGTGGTCCGTGATTTTAATGCCGATGTCAGTCTGGCCCCGGCAGCCGTCAGTCTCTATCTCGCGGGCGGTATGGCGTTACAGTGGCTGCTGGGGCCGCTTTCCGACAGGATTGGCCGCAGGCCGGTGCTGATTACCGGGGCGCTAATATTTACCCTTGCCTGCGCTGCGACAATGTTCACAACGTCTATGACACAGTTTCTTATCGCGCGTGCAATTCAGGGCACCAGTATCTGTTTTATTGCCACCGTTGGTTATGTCACGGTGCAGGAGGCGTTCGGCCAGACAAAAGGGATCAGGTTGATGGCGATTATCACCTCCATCGTACTGATTGCGCCGATTATCGGCCCGCTTTCCGGCGCAGCTCTGATGCACTTTGTACACTGGAAAGTCCTTTTTGCCATCATTGCGATTATGGGTTTTATCTCATTTGTTGGCTTACTGCTGGCGATGCCAGAGACGGTGAAGCGCGGCGCGGTTTCATTTAGCGCCAAAAGCGTCTTGCGCGATTTTCGTAATGTCTTTTGCAATCGGCAGTTCCTCTTTGGTGCAGCAACCATCTCTTTAAGCTATATCCCAATGATGAGTTGGGTGGCTGTCTCGCCGGTGATCCTGATTGACGCAGGCGGCTTAACGACCTCGCAGTTCGCCTGGACACAGGTTCCGGTGTTCGGCGCGGTGATTGTCGCGAATGCCATCGTGGCGCGTTTCGTTAAAGATCCGACCGAACCGCGCTTTATCTGGCGTGCCGTACCCATTCAACTGGTTGGCCTCGCGCTGTTGATTATCGGCAATCTGCTGTCACCGCACGTATGGCTGTGGTCGGTGCTGGGCACCAGTTTGTATGCTTTCGGGATTGGTTTGATCTTCCCGACCTTATTCCGCTTTACGCTGTTTTCCAATAACTTACCGAAAGGGACCGTCTCCGCATCGCTGAATATGGTGATCCTGATGGTGATGTCTGTCTCGGTCGAAATCGGCCGGTGGCTGTGGTTTAACGGCGGTCGCTTGCCGTTTCATCTGTTAGCCGTCGTGGCGGGCGTTATCGTCGTTTTCACCCTGGCGGGATTGCTTAATCGCGTGCGCCAACATCAGGCTGCCGAGCTGGCAGAGGAGCAGTGATTTTTGCGCGATCCTGCCGTCAGGCTCTATTCTTAACGTTATGAATAAACTCATTGAACTCAGACGCGCCAAAATGTTGGCGCTCTCTTTACTGCTTATCGCCGCTGCTACCTTTGTCGTTACGCTGTTTTTGCCGCCCAATTTTTGGGTGAGCGGCGTGAAGGCGATTGCTGAAGCGGCGATGGTCGGCGCGCTGGCGGACTGGTTTGCGGTGGTGGCGCTGTTTCGCCGCGTGCCGATTCCGATCATTTCTCGCCATACGGCGATTATCCCGCGTAATAAAGACCGGATTGGCGAAAATCTCGGCCAGTTCGTGCAGGAAAAATTTCTTGATACTCAATCCCTGGTGGCATTGATTCGACGCCACGAACCGGCGTTGCTGATTGGCAACTGGTTTAGCCAGCCAGAAAACGCCCGCCGCGTTGGTCAGCATCTGTTGCAGATCATGAGCGGTTTTCTCGAACTTACCGATGATGCGCGTATTCAGCGCCTGCTTAAGCGCGCGGTCCATCGGGCGATTGATAAGGTCGATCTTTCCGGCACCAGTGCGTTGATGCTGGAGAGTATGACCAAAAACGATCGTCATCAGGTGCTGCTGGATACGCTGATCGCACAGTTGATCGCCCTTCTCCAGCGCGATAAATCGCGCAAGTTTATCGCCCAGCAAATTGTTCGCTGGCTGGAGAGCGAGCATCCACTGAAAGCCAAAATTCTCCCCACCGAATGGTTGGGCGAACATAGCGCGGAGTTGGTTTCTGACGCGGTGAATTCTTTGCTTGATGATATTAGTCGCGATCGTGCGCATCAGATCCGCCATGCGTTTGATCGCGCCACCTTCGCCCTGATCGACAAGCTGAAAAACGATCCGGAAATGGCAGCGCGAGCCGATGCCGTAAAAAGCTATCTGAAAGAAGATGAAGCTTTTAATCGCTATCTCAGTGAATTGTGGGGGGATTTACGGGAATGGCTGAAAGTGGATATCAACAGTGAAGATTCTCGTGTGAAAGAACGCATCGCACGAGCGGGTCAATGGTTTGGCGAAACGTTAATTGCCGATGATGCCTTGCGGGCGTCGTTAAATGGTCATCTTGAACAAGCCGCGCACCGCGTCGCGCCTGAGTTTTCCGCATTCCTGACGCGCCACATCAGCGATACGGTAAAAAGCTGGGATGCGCGGGATATGTCGCGGCAAATAGAGTTAAATATCGGCAAAGATCTGCAGTTTATTCGTGTCAACGGTACGCTGGTTGGCGGTTGTATTGGGCTAATTTTATATTTGCTGTCGCAGCTCCCGGCCTTGTTCCCCCTCGGCAATTTTTAGAAATCCATGAAAAACTAAGTGGCTAACCGCGAGAGAGATCAAATAAACCATACTAAAAGAATGGTAATAATGTGGCCTCTTTTCATTATCTCCCGTGGTACGGGGAAGGAAAATCATGTCACTTGTCACCGATCTACCCGCCATTTTCGATCAGTTCTCTGAAGCTCGCCAGACAGGCTTTCTCACCGTCATGGATCTCAAGGAGCGCGGCATTCCGCTGGTTGGCACTTACTGCACCTTTATGCCGCAAGAGATCCCGATGGCAGCCGGTGCGGTTGTGGTTTCGCTCTGTTCCACCTCTGATGAAACCATTGAAGAAGCGGAGAAAGATCTGCCGCGCAACCTCTGCCCGCTGATTAAAAGCAGCTACGGCTTCGGCAAAACCGATAAATGCCCCTACTTCTACTTTTCGGATCTGGTGGTCGGTGAAACCACCTGCGACGGCAAAAAGAAAATGTATGAATACATGGCGGAGTTTAAGCCTGTTCATGTGATGCAATTGCCCAACAGCGTTAAGGACGATGCCTCGCGTGCGTTATGGAAAGCCGAGATGCTGCGCTTGCAAAAAACGGTAGAAGAACGTTTTGGGCACGAGATTAGCGAAGATGCTCTGCGCGATGCCATTGCGCTGAAAAACCGCGAACGTCGCGCACTGGCTAATTTTTATCATCTTGGGCAGTTAAATCCTCCGGCGCTTAGCGGCAGCGACATTCTGAAAGTGGTTTACGGCGCAACCTTCCGGTTCGATAAAGAGGCGTTGATCAATGAACTGGATGCAATGACCGCCCGCGTTCGTCAGCAGTGGGAAGAAGGCCAGCGACTGGACCCGCGTCCGCGCATTTTAATCACCGGCTGCCCGATTGGCGGCGCAGCAGAAAAAGTGGTGCGCGCGATTGAAGAGAATGGCGGCTGGGTTGTCGGTTATGAAAACTGCACCGGGGCGAAAGCGACCGAGCAATGCGTGGCAGAAACGGGCGATGTCTACGACGCGCTGGCGGATAAATATCTGGCGATTGGCTGCTCCTGTGTTTCGCCGAACGATCAGCGCCTGAAAATGCTCAGCCAGATGGTGGAGGAATATCAGGTCGATGGCGTAGTTGATGTGATTTTGCAGGCGTGCCATACCTACGCGGTGGAATCGCTGGCGATTAAACGTCATGTGCGCCAGCAGCACAACATTCCTTATATCGCTATTGAAACAGACTACTCCACCTCGGATGTCGGGCAGCTCAGTACCCGTGTCGCGGCCTTTATTGAGATGCTGTAAGGAGTGGCAGTGGCATATTCGATTGGCATTGATTCCGGCTCAACCGCCACCAAAGGGATCTTACTGGCAGACGGCGTGATTACGCGCCGTTTCCTCGTTCCAACACCCTTTCGCCCGGCAACAGCAATTACTGAAGCCTGGGAAACTCTGCGCGAAGGGTTAGAAACAACGCCGTTTCTGACGCTCACCGGCTACGGACGGCAACTGGTGGATTTTGCCGATAAACAGGTGACGGAAATCTCCTGTCACGGGCTGGGCGCACGGTTTCTTGCGCCAGCAACGCGCGCAGTAATCGACATCGGTGGTCAGGACAGCAAAGTGATTCAGCTTGATGATGACGGTAACCTGTGCGATTTCCTGATGAATGACAAATGCGCGGCGGGCACCGGGCGTTTCCTGGAGGTGATCTCGCGCACGCTTGGCACCAACGTCGAACAGCTCGACAGCATTACCGAAAATGTCACGCCGCACGCCATCACGAGTATGTGCACAGTATTTGCCGAATCAGAAGTGATCAGCCTGCGCTCAGCGGGCGTCGCGCCAGAAGCGATTCTCGCCGGAGTGATTAACGCGATGGCGCGGCGGAGTGCCAATTTCATTGCTCGTCTCTCCTGTGAAGCGCCGATTCTGTTTACTGGTGGCGTTAGCCACTGTCAAAGGTTTACCCACATGCTGGAAAGCCATCTGGGAATGCCGGTACAAACTCACCCTGATGCGCAATTCGCTGGTGCAATTGGCGCGGCGGTGATCGGTCAGCGGCAGAGAAAACGCGCATGAAAGAGTATCTATTTTTATTTCACTCCACGGTCGGCGTCATACAAACCCGCAAGGCGTTGCAGGCAGCGGGCATGACTTTTCGCGTCAGCGATATTCCCCGTGATTTACGCGGCGGCTGCGGGTTATGCATTTGGCTGACCTGTCCGCCTGGCGAGGAAATTCAATGGGTGATCCCTGGGCATACGGAATCAGTTTATTGTCAGCAGGATGGTGGCTGGCGCTGCATTGCACATTACGGGATTTCTCCGCGTTAAGGATTCATTAAGATCGCTACGTATACTTCTCGATATCTTATTGATTTGCCTTAAAGGGATTACCGTGACAAAAAGTATTTCGTTAAGTAAACGCATCTTCGTTATTGTGATTCTTTTTGTCATTGTGGCAGTGTGTACTTTCTTCGTGCAATCTTGCGCCCGTAAAAGCAATCATGCAGCATCATTTCAGAATTACCACGCCACCATTGACGGCAAAGAAATTGCAGGCATAACGAATAATATCTCTTCGCTGACCTGGTCGGCACAAAGCAATACTCTTTTTAGCACTATCAACAAACCTGCCGCCATTGTTGAAATGACCACCAATGGTGATTTGATCCGCACAATTCCTCTGGATTTTGTTAAGGATCTCGAGACGATCGAATACATTGGCGATAATCAGTTTGTCATTAGCGATGAGCGCGATTATGCCATTTATGTGATTTCACTGACCCCAAACTCGGAAGTAAAAATCCTCAAAAAAATAAAAATCCCGCTGCAGGAATCCCCAACCAATTGCGGTTTTGAAGGATTGGCCTATTCTCGCCAGGATCACACTTTCTGGTTTTTTAAAGAGAAAAACCCGATTGAGGTCTACAAAGTTAACGGGCTATTAAGTAGCAATGAATTGCACATCAGCAAAGACAAGGCACTACAACGGCAATTTACTTTAGATGATGTGTCCGGCGCAGAATTTAACCAACAAAAAAATACGCTTCTGGTGCTGTCTCATGAATCTCGCGCACTCCAGGAAGTAACGCTGGTTGGCGAGGTTATCGGTGAAATGTCACTAACCAAAGGCAGTCGAGGTTTGTCGCATAACATCAAACAGGCCGAAGGGGTTGCGATGGATGCCTCTGGTAATATTTATATCGTTAGCGAACCAAATCGTTTTTATCGCTTTACCCCTCAATCATCGCATTAACAGGCTGGCATGCTTCACCTTTTTGTTATTAACTTGTTAACAACAAAAATGACAAACAAGGTTAAACATGCCTTCGTCCACGCATCCCGTAGAACGCTTTTCTTTCAGCACCGCGCTTTTCGGGATGCTGGTTCTGACCTTAGGTATGGGTTTAGGCCGCTTCCTTTATACGCCTATGTTGCCCGTCATGATGGCGGAAGGATCGTTTTCATTTAGCCAGCTCTCGTGGATTGCCAGCGGCAACTATGCGGGGTATCTGGCTGGCAGTCTGCTATTTTCTTTTGGCGCATTTCACCAGCCATCGCGCCTGCGCCCATTTCTGTTGGCTTCTGCCCTGGCGAGCGGGTTGTTGATCCTCGCAATGGCATGGTTGCCGCCATTTATTCTGGTGTTATTGATTCGCGTCCTGGCGGGTGTCGCCAGCGCCGGTATGCTGATTTTTGGTTCGACGCTGATTATGCAGCACACGCGCCATCCTTTTGTGCTGGCAGCTTTGTTTTCTGGCGTTGGCATTGGCATCGCACTGGGCAATGAATATGTTCTGGCAGGCCTGCATTTTGACCTCTCCTCGCAAACGTTATGGCAAGGCGCCGGGGCGCTTTCTGGCATGATGCTGATTGCACTTACGCTTTTAATGCCCTCGAAAAAACACGCCATCACACCAATGCCATTGGCAAAAACGGAGCAACAGATAATGAGCTGGTGGTTACTGGCTATTCTGTACGGCCTGGCGGGATTTGGTTATATCATCGTCGCGACTTACCTGCCGCTCATGGCGAAAGATGCAGGCTCACCATTGTTAACCGCCCATCTCTGGACGTTAGTCGGCTTATCAATTGTGCCTGGTTGCTTTGGCTGGCTATGGGCAGCAAAACGTTGGGGGGCTTTGCCCTGCCTGACGGCGAATTTGCTGGTGCAGGCTATCTGTGTGCTGCTTACTCTCGCCAGCGACTCGCCTCTCTTGCTTATCATCAGCAGTCTTGGTTTTGGCGGTACCTTTATGGGCACGACATCTCTGGTGATGACTATCGCCCGCCAACTGAGCGTACCGGGAAATCTCAATCTTTTAGGCTTTGTGACGCTCATTTACGGCATTGGGCAAATCCTCGGCCCGGCGCTGACCAGTATGCTCGGCAATGGAACATCGGCGCTTGCCAGCGCCACTCTCTGCGGCGCGGCGGCGTTGTTTATTGCTGCGCTTATCAGCACAGTGCAATTATTTAAGCTACAAGTGGTCACTTCATGAGGGAAGTTTCCCTTACCACTCAAGAAACTCAACCGCAACCGTTGATGTCAGCCAGACCCCGTTTTCCGCTTGCCAGAAAGGGAGGCCTCGTTTCGCCATTTCCTGTGCTTTGACGGTTAAAATAACCGGCGATCCGTGTCTTGCTCCCACTTTGCGTGCCGTTGCTTCATCAGCAGAGAGATGTACGTAGTGACGCTCACCTGCAATCAGCCCCTGTTTTTTTATCTCGTCAAGGAAACGGCTTGCCGTACCGTGGTAGAGAAACTGTGGCGGTGTTTTTTCGGCAAAGGAAATAGCGACCTGCGAAGTCGAATGCCCCTGAACCGCGCGGATGCACCTACCATCACTGGAATAACTAAAACGCTTTTTATCGCTGGTGGCAACCACAGTATCCAGCAATGCACGGGTTAACCGCTTGCCCGCTTTTTGGGCACAAAGTATGAGCTTATCGATATCCGCCCATCCTTCACGGTCCAGTACGATACCAATCGCCTCCGGTTTGTGTCGGAGGACAAAACTTAAAAACTTGCTCGTATCCGCCAGCTCTTTTTCGTTGTACTTTGCCATCGCGTTTTCGTCCCTGGATTATCTGTTTTTTATTTACTATGTCATTGTCACTGGGTTTATGAATTTTCTGCAACTCAATCCTGCGTAGAACCTTTTCCACACAGCGTAATTTTACCGCTATGCAAAAAACGCATAGTCAGAAACATACTTGCATTTTCCCCATACCCACATGGCTGATAAGGTTTTTCAGCTCCAGGAATTTTCCTGGCTCAAGCAACACACAAACACAAAAAAACAATGGGGATTGTTATGACACAACAAGGGGATGCTGTAGCCGGGGAGCTGGCGACAGAAAAAGTGGGCATTAAAGGGTATCTGGCTTTTTTTCTCACCATAATCTTTTTTTCCGGTGTTTTTTCCGGGACAGACAGTTGGTGGCGCGTTTTTGATTTTTCCGTTCTGAACGGATCGTTTGGGCAACTGCCTGGTGCGAACGGAGCCACCACCTCGTTTCGCGGCGCGGGTGGCGCGGGGGCTAAAGATGGCTTTCTCTTTGCGCTGGAGCTGGCACCGTCAGTCATTCTCTCTCTGGGGATTATTTCAATTACCGATGGTCTTGGCGGATTACGCGCCGCGCAGCAGTTAATGACGCCAGTGCTAAAACCGTTGTTGGGCATTCCAGGGATCTGCTCGCTGGCGCTGATCGCTAACCTGCAAAACACCGATGCCGCCGCAGGTATGACCAAAGAGCTGGCGCAGGAAGGTGAAATTACCGAACGCGATAAAGTGATTTTCGCCGCATATCAAACCAGCGGTAGCGCCATTATCACCAACTACTTCTCTTCCGGCGTCGCGGTGTTTGCCTTTCTGGGCACGTCCGTAATCGTACCTTTAGCAGTCATCCTGGTGTTTAAATTTGTCGGAGCCAACATTTTGCGCGTCTGGCTTAACTTCGAAGAACGTCGCAACCCAACGCAAGGAGCGCAAGCATGACAACTCAGGTCCGCAAAAACGTCATGGATATGTTTATCGATGGTGCGCGCCGTGGCTTTACTATCGCCACGACCAACCTGCTGCCAAACGTGGTGATGGCGTTTGTCATCATTCAGGCGCTGAAAATTACCGGCCTGCTCGACTGGGTGGGGCATATCTGTGAACCCGTAATGGCGCTGTGGGGATTACCCGGTGAAGCGGCAACCGTCCTTTTAGCCGCATTAATGAGTATGGGTGGCGCAGTCGGTGTTGCCGCCAGTCTGGCAACCGCTGGCGCATTAACCGGTCACGATGTCACCGTTTTACTGCCCGCGATGTATTTAATGGGCAACCCGGTGCAAAATGTCGGTCGCTGCCTGGGGACAGCCGAAGTGAATGCCAAATATTACCCGCATATCATTACGGTCTGCGTGATTAACGCATTGCTGTCGATCTGGGTTATGCAGCTTATTGTTTAACAAGGAGTTACCATGATTGATTATACCGCAGCCGGTTTTACCCTGCTGCAGGGAGCGCATTTGTATGCGCCGGAAGATCGGGGAATTTGCGATGTCCTCGTCGCTAACGGCAAAATTATCGCCGTTGCCAGTAATATCCCTTCTGACATTGTACCGGACTGCACGGTTGTCGATCTCAGCGGGCAGATCCTCTGCCCAGGTTTTATTGATCAACACGTCCATTTGATTGGCGGTGGCGGCGAAGCAGGTCCCACGACGCGCACGCCGGAAGTGGCGTTAAGTCGTCTGACGGAAGCAGGCGTCACGTCAGTGGTTGGTCTGCTGGGCACCGACTCTATCTCTCGCCACCCGGAATCCCTGCTCGCCAAGACCCGTGCGCTCAATGAAGAAGGCATCAGCGCCTGGATGCTGACCGGCGCTTATCATGTCCCTTCCCGCACTATTACGGGTTCCGTGGAAAAAGACGTGGCGATTATCGATCGCGTGATTGGCGTGAAATGCGCCATCTCTGATCACCGTTCTGCCGCACCGGACGTTTATCACCTGGCTAATATGGCGGCGGAATCCCGCGTTGGCGGTTTGCTCGGCGGTAAACCTGGCGTCACCGTGTTCCACATGGGCGACAGCAAAAAGGCGTTACAGCCTGTCTATGACCTGCTGGAAAACTGCGATGTGCCGATTAGCAAGTTGCTGCCGACCCACGTTAACCGCAACGTTCCGTTGTTTGAGCAGGCGCTGGAGTTCGCGCGCAAAGGCGGCACCATCGATATCACCAGCAGCATTGACGAACCAGTCGCCCCTGCCGAAGGTATTGCCCGCGCCGTTCAGGCGGGTATTCCGCTGGCACGCGTCACCCTCAGCTCCGACGGCAACGGTAGCCAGCCGTTCTTCGATGACGAAGGGAATTTAACCCATATCGGTGTTGCCGGTTTTGAAACGTTGCTGGAAACCGTGCAGGTGCTGGTCAAAGATTATGATTTCAGTATCAGCGATGCCCTGCGCCCGCTCACCAGTAGCGTAGCCGGTTTCCTTAACCTGAGCGGGAAAGGCGAAATTCTGCCAGGCAATGACGCAGACTTACTGGTCATGACGCCAGAATTACGCATTGAGCAGGTATACGCTCGCGGCAAGCTGATGGTCAAAGACGGCAAAGCCTGCGTGAAAGGAACGTTTGAAACGGCATAAACGGTTGTCAGCCGCCCGAATGGACGTAGAATGCCCGCAAGGGCGGCTGACAGAGTAAAACGTAATGGATGACTGTGGTGCGGTTTTGCATAATATTGAAACTAAATGGCTTTATGATTTTCTGACCCTGGAAAAATGCCGCAATTTTTCCCAGGCAGCAGTCAGTCGCAACGTCTCGCAACCGGCATTCAGCCGCCGCATCCGTGCGCTGGAACAGGCGATTGGCGTTGAATTGTTTAACCGCCAGGTGACGCCGCTGCAACTCTCGGAACAAGGTAAAATATTCCATTCGCAGATCCGCCATCTGTTGCAACAGTTAGAGAGCAACCTTGCAGAACTCCGTGGTGGCAGCGATTACGCGCAACGCAAAATTAAAATAGCCGCTGCACACTCTCTTTCCCTCGGGCTGTTACCGTCCATTATCAGCCAGATGCCGCCGCTCTTTACCTGGGCAATTGAAGCTATTGATGTCGATGAAGCGGTCGATAAACTGCGTGAAGGGCAAAGTGACTGTATTTTTTCCTTTCACGACGAAGATTTGCTGGAAGCGCCGTTTGACCACATTCGCTTATTTGAATCTCAATTGTTCCCTGTCTGCGCCAGTGACGAACACGGAGAAGCACTTTTTAACCTCGCGCAGCCACACTTTCCGTTACTGAATTACAGCCGCAACTCCTACATGGGGCGATTGATTAATCGCACCCTGACGCGCCACAGTGAGTTAAGTTTCAGCACCTTTTTTGTCTCTTCGATGAGCGAGCTTTTAAAGCAGGTTGCCCTCGACGGCTGTGGGATTGCCTGGCTGCCGGAGTACGCCATCCAACAAGAAATTCGCAGCGGGCAGCTCGTTGTACTGAATCGGGACGAACTGGTGATCCCGATTCAGGCCTATGCATACCGAATGAATACCCGCATGAATCCAGTTGCCGAACGCTTCTGGCGTGAACTGCGCGAGCTGGAGATTGTACTTAGCTGACATTCTCGAGCGTCGCACTACGCCAACCGCCATTATCCCAGACCAGATCAAACGTTAGCGGTTCATCGTCGTGGTACAGCATTATCTCAAGGCTGATCGCCAGCGTGTGGCTGTACGCTTCTTTCAGATTGACCTGCAACGCCGCAATCCGTGGCTCATGAAATAACAGTGCAGAACGCAGCTGACGGCAATACCAGCTCTGGAGATGTTTGTCGCTCTGGTTATGCACTTGCCACTCGGGCATGCCTGAAACAAGTAATGACGGTAATGCCGAATGAGGAGAATTAAAAAGAGTGAGGAGATCGCTACATATTGATTTACGCAGCGATGACGTTTTATTGCCTGAAATTTCAGGTAAAACAGCCTGACGTGATTGGCGCATCATTTTGCGCACTCCTGACGTTTAGCAACATATGCGGCTTGCCCTGAACACCGGGCACCACTGTATTGATGCTCATTTTCCATAGCCATTCCCTTTTGTTCATTACATCCATGTCAGTCTGAGACAGGCCTGAATCCTGTCAGCAAAGTATAAAACCTTACTTGCCTATGAATATCTACTGACTTTTCAGGAAAAAAGTCATGATTTGATAAAAATCATCAAACTCAAAAAAAAACCGCTAGTATATTCTGAATATTCCGAATAGTTACGTAGATGAAAATACTTGTCACCACCGCTACTTAATTCCGGTGTGAAATTATTTATTTCCGCATAATCAGCCATGTATTATTTGAAACAATTAGTTTGTAAATAATATAAATTGATAACATATCAAATACATCAAAAATACCATTCACAGGCATTATTAATATAGACATCAATATAGCAACATCAAATTCCAATTAGTAATAAGATATGCTTTTAAATTGCATGAAAATAATTTCAAATGAGCGTTTTTTGATACTTTAGAGTGTTTCCTACCCTTTAATATCATCGTGTAGAGTTGATATCACTACAACAGAAACATGCATGTCATTTGTTTACTTCTCATTTTACTACAGAAAAATTTATCTATTTTTCTAAACATCAGTGAAATACTCATAAAAGGTAACTATTATGTCTATGCCATTAAGCAATACCCTTCAGAGCCAAATTATTACAGATAATCACTTCCTTCATCATCCAAAAGTCGACAGTGAGTTAACACGTAAATATGAACGTGCACGCCTGGATACGGAAAATATCTATCTTCTGCCTCTTGCTCGTGGCAATAACCATAATTACGATGGAAAAAGCGTTGTCGAAATTAGAAAACTTGATATTAGTAAAGAGTCCTGGCCATTTAATTATGTGACAGAAGCATGCAGAGAATCCGATGGTATTACAACAACAGGACGTATGCTCTATCGAAACTTGAAAATCACCTCAGCTTTAGACGAAATATATGGTGGCATATGTAAAAAGGCGCATGCTGCTACAGAATTAGCAGAAGGTTTACGGCTAAATTTATTTATGAAGAGCCCTTTCGATCCTGTTGAGGACTATACAGTTCATGAAATAACATTAGGCCCTGGTTGCAATGTTCCAGGTTACGCCGGAACCACGATAGGATATATTTCAACCCTTCCAGTTTCTCAGGCAAAAAGATGGACCAATGAGCAGCCAAGAATTGATATCTATATTGATCAGATAATAACTGTCTCAGGGGTAGCAAATTCTTCCGGATTCGCCCTTGCCGCATTACTTAATGCTAATATTGAGATGGGAAATGACCCAATCATTGGTATAGAAGCCTATCCTGGTACCGCGGAGATCCATGCAAAAATGGGATATAAAGTTATCCCCGGTGATGAAGATGCGCCACTCAAACGCATGACTCTGCAACCGTCATCTCTTCCAGAACTGTTTGAATTAAAAAATGGTGAATGGAATTATATTGGTAAATAGCCACTGAGAAGAATGAGTACTAATATTCAGGTTATACAGATATTTAAACAATACCCTGCAATTTACAAAGCAATACTCATTGCGACTTCTTAATTTAAGAAAGCGCAAGGAACGTTTACCCTTGCGCTTATTATAATAAGTCAGACGTCGACTTTATCCAGCGGCCATGAATCAAACAGATAGCCGTCAAAATAAATATCGTCAACGTTCGAGAATTCCAGCAGACGTTGCTTAACGTTTTCCAGATGCTGCCACATTGCCAGCTTCGCCGCTCGGGCATCTTTTTTGATTAACGCGGCGAGGATCTGTTTGTGATCGCCCAACCACTCTTTGCGATACAGGCTGTCATCCAGATGGCTGTGCAACTGGATCCACATTGGATTGTTTTCCCGCCACTGCCAGGACTGACGGAATAACTCCACCAGCATGCTGTTATGCGTTGCTTCGGCAATGGCGAGATGGAACTGCATATCACCGCTTTCGCTGCTACCCGGCGCGCTGGAAGCCAGTTCACGCTCTTCCAGTTGCAATGCCTGACGCATTTTGACGATATCTTCGCGGGTAGCCTGCAAAGCGGCAAATTCCGCGATGTTACTTTCCAGTAACTGACGCGCCTGTAACAGCTCAAAAGGACCCGCATCATTACAGACGTTGGCATCCGAACTGTCTGTGTTGTGGCTGCCTGAGCTATCAAGAACATAGATACCGGCACCCCGGCGCACTTCCACCAGCCCTTTGATCTCCAGCATGATCAGCGCTTCACGTACCACCGTCCGCGTGACATCAAGCATTTCTGCAATTTCACGCTCCGGCGGCAGCCGTTCGCCAGGATTGTACGGCGTCTTTATGATCAGATCGCGGATCATCGCCCCGACTTCCTGGTAAGGTCTTTGCGCAGAGGTGGCAGATTTCATGGTGTTGTGTCCGTTAGGTGCGGTTAATCAAATTTTTGCCGGATGCGGCGTGAACGCCTTATCCGGCCTACAACGGGCAATTTTACGGCCCCTGTTAATCTCAAACTATACCATTAGCACTGGAAGTTGGCACGTACAGGTGGGCAAAAAAACGAAAACTGGTCAACCAAATATCAGTTTGATTGACCAGTAAGTCTGTAGGGTAATCAGTTAGTTACAGCGCAGCCACACACTCGCGCGCACCGCGTTCGCACAGCTGCTGATATGCCGCCGTCACCGCGCCAACAAAGTCGGCATTCTGCGGCAGATCATCGGCAAAAATACCGCTCAGGCCTAGCAGCGCTTTCACGCGGTCTGCGCCCTGATACTGCGCGTTAATCTTCTGGAACTCGGCCAGCATCGGGTCGACCACGTCAATGGCATTACCCTGCTCATCCACGCCCTGGGTGTAACGCATCCAGCCAGCCACGCCCAGCGCCAGGTGACGCCAGCTGCCGCCGTTTTGCAGGTGCAGACGCACCGGGTCCAGCAGACGCTGCGGTAACTTCTGGCTGCCGTCCATCGCAATCTGCCAGGTACGGTGACGCAGAGACGGGTTGCTGAAACGCTCGATCAGCAGCGTCGCATAGGCGTTCAGGTCCGTACCTTCCGGCATCGACAGCGTTGGCGCTTGTTCCTGCATCATCAGGGCAAAGGCCGCTTTGCGATAATCCGGGTTAGTCATGGTGTCGGCAATAGTTTCATAGCCGCCGAGGTAACCGAGGTACGCCAGGAAAGAGTGGCTACCGTTCAGCATACGCAGCTTCATCATTTCGAACGGCACAACGTCTGCAACGAACTGTGCGCCCACTTTATCCCAGTCCGGGCGACCATTAACGAAATTATCTTCAATCACCCACTGACGGAACGGTTCGCAGGCAATGGCGCACGGGTCGTAAACGCCCAGCTGGTCAGCAATTTCCTGTAAGGTTTCTGGCGTCGCCGCCGGAACGATGCGGTCAACCATGGTGCACGGGAAGGTGACGTTCTCTTCAATCCATGCCGCTAGCTGCGGGTCACGCGCCTGAGCCAGCCCCAGTACCGCGACCTTCGCCACATGACCGTTTTCACGCACGTTATCGCAGGACATCACCGTAAATGCTTTCAGCCCTTTTTCACGACGCAGACGCAAGGCTTCGACGATGTAACCAATCGCGGACTTCGGCGCAGTCGGGTTTTCCAGATCGTGCTTGATCAGCGGGTTATTGAGATCCAGTTGACCGCTTGCCGCATCAGCGCAGTAGCCTTTTTCCGTGACCGTCAGAGAGACAATCGCCGTTTGCGGACGCGCCATCGCGTTGAGAATACCTTCGCAGCCGTCGATTTCCGGGTGCAGCGCTTCTTTCATCGAACCGATAATTTTCAGCTCGGTGCTTTCCGCGCCTTTTTCCGCCACGGTGTACAGCAGTTGCTGTTTTTTCAGGTTTTCGATCAGCACGCGGTCGTTGCCTGGCATCAGGTTAACTTCGCAGATACCCCAGTCGCTGTCGGTGCTTTCCAGCAGATGATGGGTGTACAGCGCCTGGTGCGCACGGTGAAACGCCCCGCAACCGAGATGCACAATGCGTGATTCCAGACGAGAATGATCCCATGACGGGCGGGCAACCGGCAGATTGCTGTCAACAATAGTAGTCATCGTAAACTCCAGAATCCGTCTTCAGAGAGTGACGGCAAGGAAGAAGGAACCGGCACGGCGCGCAGCCATGCCGGTGGATATTAACGGCTAAAGAAAGCGCGCTGGATCGCCAGTTCGACACCGCGAACTTCGGCCAGGCCTTTCAGACGACCAATTGCGGAGTAACCTGGGTTGGTTTTCTTCTTCAGGTCGTCCAGCATCTGATGACCGTGGTCCGGACGCATCGGGATCAGGTCTTCTTTGCCTTCCGCTTTACGACGGTGTTCTTCTTCAACAATCGCTTTCACCACTTCGTACATATCAACGTCACCGTTCAGGTGCGCCGCTTCGTGGAAGGTTTTCGGGTTATCTTCACGCATGGTGGAGCGCAGATGGGTGAAGTAAATACGCGGACCGAACTGCTTGATCATATCAACCAGATCGTTGTCAGCACGCACGCCGTAGGAACCGGTGCACATGGTGAAACCGTTCGCCATGCTATTTACGGTATCAACCATCCACTGCATATCTTCAATGGTAGAAACAATGCGCGGCAGGCCGAGGATTGGGCGCGGCGGATCGTCCGGGTGAACAGCCATACGCACGCCAACTTCTTCGGCAACCGGAATAATCGCCTTCAGGAAGACGGCAAAGTTTTCGCGCAGTTTGGCTTTGTCGATATCTTTGTACAGCTCCAGGTGCTTACGGAACTGGTCGAGGGTGTACCCTTCTTCCGCGCCCGGCAGACCGGCAATGATGTTACGGGTCAGACGCGCTTTGTCTTCGTCGCTCATAGTGGCGAAGCGTTCAGCTGCCTGAGCAATTTCTTCTTCGGTGTAATCCGCTTCCGCACCTGGGCGTTTCAGGATATGCATTTCGAATGCAGCGAATTCGATCTGGTCGAAGCGCAGAGCTTTGGAGCCGTCTGGCAGCACGTATTCGAGGTCAGTACGGGTCCAGTCGAGCACCGGCATGAAGTTGTAGCACACGGTGCGAATACCGCACTGCGCCAGGTTGCGCAGAGTCTGCTGATAGTTAGCGATCCACTGCTCATAGTTGCCAGTGTGGGTTTTGATATCTTCGTGAATTGGCACGCTTTCTACGACAGACCACACCAGGCCTGCATCTTCAACGATAGCCTTGCGTTTGAGGATCTCTTCTACGGACCATACTTCACCGTTCGGGATATGGTGCAAAGCGGTAACCACGCCAGTCGCGCCCGCCTGACGGACATCAGCTAAAGAAACCGGATCGTTTGGGCCGTACCAGCGCCAGGTCTGTTCCATGATTTTTCCTCTTTCACATAGTGGGTTCCACAGCAAAGAGACGCGGAACCCTGGAGTTGTTTAGGTATCCGGATGAACAACCAGACCGCAGCCGTGGCGTTGCATCGGATGAGATGGCGTATAAGTTCTACCTTTTGGTAAGACATGTCAACCCGAATTCTGAAATTGGTTAACCACATCACAAGAATTTCACTCTCCTGGTTGTTGCTGCAAATTGCAGCAAAAGGTAATCGATGGTTATTGATCAGAGGATGTGACATTCATCGCAACAATGGTTGACCAATTTACATAACATGTCGCCCAAAATAACAACGGTTCAACCAGGTAAGGTAAAACGTTATGCATGTGCTTAACATTCTCTGGGTGGTATTCGGCATTGGTCTGATGCTGGTACTGAATTTGAAGTTCAAAATCAATTCAATGGTGGCCTTGTTGGTGGCGGCGCTGTCCGTCGGGATGCTGGCGGGCATGGATTTGATGTCGCTGCTGCACACCATGAAAGCGGGCTTCGGCAACACGCTGGGGGAACTGGCTATCATCGTGGTGTTCGGTGCGGTCATCGGTAAATTGATGGTCGACTCCGGCGCGGCTCACCAGATAGCGCATACGCTGCTGGCACGTCTCGGTCTGCGTTATGTACAGCTGTCGGTGATTATCATCGGCCTGATTTTCGGTCTGGCGATGTTCTATGAAGTGGCCTTTATCATGTTAGCACCGCTGGTTATTGTTATTGCCGCCGAAGCTAAAATTCCGTTCCTGAAACTGGCGATCCCGGCAGTAGCAGCTGCCACTACCGCACATTCACTGTTCCCACCGCAGCCGGGTCCGGTGGCGCTGGTGAATGCTTATGGCGCGGATATGGGGATGGTTTATATCTATGGCGTACTGGTGACGATCCCAAGTGTCATCTGCGCAGGTCTGATCCTGCCGAAGTTCCTCGGCAATCTTGAGCGCCCAACGCCATCATTCCTGAAAGCAGATCAACCGGTAGATATGAATAATCTGCCCTCTTTCGGCGTTTCGATTCTGGTGCCGTTGATCCCGGCGATCATTATGATCTCTACCACCATCGCCAATATCTGGCTGGTAAAAGATACCCCTGCGTGGGAAGTGGTTAACTTTATCGGTTCCTCGCCGATTGCAATGTTTATTGCGATGGTGGTTGCATTCGTACTCTTTGGCACCGCGCGCGGGCACGATATGCAGTGGGTAATGAACGCTTTTGAAAGCGCGGTGAAAAGCATTGCAATGGTGATTCTGATCATCGGTGCAGGTGGCGTGCTGAAGCAGACCATCATCGACACCGGCATCGGCGACACCATCGGCATGCTGATGTCCCACGGCAATATCTCGCCCTACATCATGGCATGGCTGATCACCGTACTGATTCGTCTGGCGACGGGTCAGGGTGTGGTTTCAGCGATGACCGCCGCCGGGATTATCAGTGCAGCAATCCTTGATCCAGCAACTGGTCAGCTGGTTGGCGTGAATCCGGCGCTGCTAGTACTGGCGACGGCTGCGGGTTCCAACACCCTCACCCACATTAACGATGCCTCATTCTGGTTGTTCAAAGGTTACTTTGACCTGTCAGTAAAAGACACGTTGAAAACCTGGGGTCTGCTGGAGCTGGTCAACTCCGTGGTTGGGCTGATTATTGTGCTGATTATTAGCATGGTAGCGTAAAAGAGCACCTGAGCCTGCCATTGGCAGGCTCTGTTCGGATTGTCGGTAAAGTGCGCTTTGTTTATGCCAGATGCGACGCTGACGCGTCTTATCTGGCCTACAAAGGGCTAACGTGCAGGTTTTAGCTTCAGGTAATATTGCGTACCTGCATTAGCAATGCCCTGTGATTTCTTTATTGATAAACAAAAGTCACGGCAATAATCGATTGCACATTCCCTGCAGTCACCTGCCCTCCGGTACGTGCGTAATTTGCCGTTAATCCCAGACTTACCGCCGAAGTCCCTACTGCTCCTAACGATACCGTGTTATTCGCTGGAATAATCGTACCGTTGCGCGTCAACTGTACGCCGACGCCCTGTGCAGGTGAAAACGACGCGGTATTGGTGAAAATCGAGTTGCCCGCATCTGCGGTTGTGCCGGAGAGGTAATACCCCAGGTTTTGGCTTTTCGCACAATAAACGGTAAGAGGAATCGGCACTGAACCAGGGTAGTCCGGCAGAGTAACGGTGACATCACGAGCAGAAACATCGCAGCCGCCAGTGGGCACCACCACATCATTATTGGCGTAAATATTCCACACAAACTGGAAATCATCGCTGTTATAGTTGTTGGTCTGTCGCAAAATAAGCACGGCAATTAATGAGCCAGCTTTAATCACCACCCCGCCCGCACTGCTCACAGGCGTCAAATAAAGCGCCACCGGCCACGGCTTATCCGTTCTCGAATTATAAACAACCCGCGGCGTTTCACTGGTGGTCGGAAATGGATAGCTACTGCCACTATATTTTACGGTCCCGGAAAAATTAGATAACACGCCGCCATAAGCCGAGCCTCGTTGCAGTGTGACATAATCTGTAATGGTTTCCGGGTAATCGTTATGGCAAAAGATTTGCGTCGAAAGATCCACGACCAGGTTTTGCCCCACATTCACGGCGGGCGCAAGGTTTACATAAACATTGGCGCTGCCACCGCCAATAGGGATAGCGGTGCCATTGGCGGTTTTACAGGCGAATGACCAGGCATTTACCGACCAGCCCATCAGCAGTACAGCAAACAGGTTAATAACTCGTTTCATTACAATCATCTCTTCGGCTTCAGCTGTAGGTATAGGTGATGCTAATCACTGCCTGAATGGTTCCCTGAGTGGCTCCGCCATTTACCGTCAATGCTCTGACCTGTAACGGGAAGTGCGCTGATTGTGAGGAATCATCCACCTGAACTGTTTTGGTTGCGCCACTATTCAATGTGTTGCCACTGTCATCCTGTAGCTCTAACTGGATGTTTTGCGCGGTCCCCTGGTTTTTATAATATCCGGTACTGTCGGCTGCCCCGCTGAAGCTGGCAGTGACCCTCGACGTTCCCACCGGACAATTAGTCAACTCAAGCGCAACATCATGCCAGGCCGATGCCGCCCCGGCAGACATCAGACTGAAAGAATAAAGATCGCCGAGATCTACCGTGGCATTGGTGGTGGAAACCGTGCACGGTTTGGCGACGACCTTACCGTTCACCGTGATGGTGACATCGGCTGCCTGTATCGTCGCACTTGCGAGCGCCAATATTGCCGCCAATACATACCCACGTTTGCACCATTTCATGAGCCTCTCCAGTTACTGATATTCAAGAGTGAAGGTAGCCGTGGCATTGATATGCCCCGCAGTGACAGGCACCTGTGTCGCCATTAGCCGGGCGTAAAAATTCAGCGTATTTGGTTTACCCGGCGTCAGGGTCGTCCACGAAATCGCGGACGATGGGGCATTAATGGGTATCTGATTTTGTTGCTCATTCAGAAGCTGTATTCCCAGTCCCGCAACCGCTGACACCGTATTTTCAAGTGCAAGCAGGTTGGCATTGTGGCTATCTGCAACACCGGTAAACCCAACTTTTACGGCAGAAACGGCATTACCACAGGGTGACAGCAAAATACGAAATGGAACGACAGGAGTCGTCGCGCCAATGTTGTTAAATTGCTTCGCCGCGTTTTCCATCAGATCAACAGTAAAATTGGTTGATTCAGCGGCCACACTACAGCCGTTATCTCTGACATAGCCGCGGATAGTAATCGTGCTATCCGCAGCCAAAGCGTGACTTACCGCCAGCCACAAAAAAGCGCACAGAAGATAAAAAGGTTTGTTTCTCATCACGCCCCCTTAACGACATTCAGCTGATAGCTGAGTTAATAACTGCTGCTGACTCTCTGGTGGCAGTTGATAATTGGCGACACAGTGAGCATTTTCCTCTTCTCCCCATTTCACCTGAACTTTTCCCGCTAAAGGCATTCCGCTGAGGTAAACCTGACCATTATCCGCAACAATGCCGCTACTCTGGCTACTCTCTGATGTCACCATCGCCCCAAACGGCAGCGGCTTATTATTGTGGGTTAGCGTCATGAGCAGTTTTATCCCAACGCGCGCTTTAAACTCTGCTCGCACGATCGCCCCACGGGTGGGAACAACGTTAGCGACCGCGTTATCTAAATCGACGTTATCAGCCAGGGTATTGGTATCCAGCGCTACTCTGTTCTCCCGATATTCAGTGGCATAAGGCAGCACGGCATAACCGCGCCAGTCGGTACGCACCCCCGTCTGGTTTTCGACTTTTGCATCTTTTGCGCCAGGCGCTTTAACAAGCACCACCGTATCGTTTAACGGCTGCCCCAGCGTTACGCCATTGGCATGAGCCAGTACCCCACCGCTGACTCCGTAATAGAGCTGCTTAATATCATCGCTATGGCTGTAACCGATGTTGGCATTGCCGTAACCACCGCGATAATTCAGCGTGGCGTAGCCTGTACTTCCGCTATTACCATCACCTCCCCCGGCGTAACCGGTTTGCACGCTATAGCTGAGGTTGTTGTCTTCCAGCAACGTACCGTATACACCGACCAGATTGGTCATCCGACCGTTGAGATCGTGTGACATGCTGTAACTGGCACTGGCATGTCGCCACTGAGATTTACTGTCAGAACGCAGCCAGTGGCTGAAAGGAATATTGACGTTAAGCGCTAACATCTGATCCCGTCCTTTTTGCCAGGCGTTTTTCGTCAGGCTATAGCTGAGCGTCCAGTTGATATCTTCGAATGCAGTATTTAAACCAGCCTGAAATTGCTCATCGACATTACTCGTTCCCCAATAAGTTTGATGGCTACCACTCAAATACAGTGTTGATGTGCGCCCGAGTTGCTGAGTAACGGTGAGTTGTAATTTCCCGCGTTTGTTATAAGCGAGATTGTAATAGTCGGTGAATTTCGGCTTAACCTGAATAACACCATCCTGTGTTTCGATGTTGTAGCCATTCATTCGACTGTATGTTGTATCAGCGAAATTAAAATATCCGCTGGTCGAATAACGGTAACCCACTAACTGAATATTCGTGCCTGATTCATTGAGCGATTTGTTATAGAGAAAACGCACCGATTGTCCGTCATGCTGACTGTCATCGGGAAGTGTGGAATTAGCCTGCGTCATATCCACAGACAGAGCGCCCAGTGCCCCCATGTTTTTCCCGATACCGAAATTAAACGCACGATAACGATCCGCCAGTTGCGTTCCACCATATATTGTCCAGCCAGCCGGAAGGCCGTGGAGTAATGTACTCTGGAAAAAGCGGGGTTTTTCCTGCTGCGCATTTCCACTACGGTATTCTCCTGCCGTAATGGAATAACGAGTATGCCCTTCACGTTGCAAAAGCGGGACTGACGAATAGGGTACGGTAAAGATCTGCGTGCTGCCGTCAGCCTCTTTAATCGTTACCTGCAAGTCACCACTATTACCTGCGGCATAGATATCGTTGATGGTAAAAGGCCCCGGCGGCACCGTACTATTATAAATGTCATACCCATTTTGTTTAATAGTGACCTGTGCAGTACCACGAGCAATACCGTGGATCACCGGAGCAAATCCTCTTTGGCTATCGGGTAACATATTGTCATCTGAGGCCAATTGTGCGCCGCGAAAGTTAATACCATCGAAAATATCGCCCTGGGTATAACCATCACCCAGCGTCAGCCGGGAACGTAACGGAATTATGTCTCGCTCAAGCCAGGTATTGATATGCTGCCATTTATTTTTGCTACCTGATGAACTGTCGCTACTGTTATAACTCCAGGTGGTATTGTCGCGTAAACGCCACGCACCAATATTTAACCCACTCTGTAGGTTTAAATATGCATAATGGCTGTTACCCCCAATCCGATTCTGTACACTATTTCCGCTGAAATTATAATTGAGCAATCCGGCATTAATACCAGGATCCCATAACTCAGGAGGAATATAACCACGCGCGCGATTACTCATAAATGCCTGAGGGATCGTCAGGTTGAGTCGCTGCTGACCAACATCCAGATGCGCAGTAGCGTCATGGATCATTGAGGTTAATGGCACGCAGGCATCATCCGCCAGCAGATTCATACCGGAGACAGAAGCCGTATTCAGCTCCATACTTGCAAGTTGCGCGCGTGTCAGGCAGGGAACAATCCCTTGTTCACTGTCGCCCGTATTAAATGTGACATCACGCGTTGCCATATAACCATTATTCAAATAGATATCGACACGATACGTCCCTGGCGGTAATTCTTGCCCATTTTCAAAACGCGATAAATCGGCCACAGCCTGGGGATCATCCGCTAAAAAGCGCGGATTAAAATAGAGTTCGGCAGATGACAAAGGTGCCTGTGCGGCAAAAGCACAGGCGACAAAGAGCCGGACAAAAAAACCAGCCAAACGATGCTTACGAATATGCAAGCATTGTGTGTTTCGCTGGTAAAGTCTTAAATTCAGATATGACATTATTCCTCCGGTTTAAAATCACCCGGCAGTCAATTCTTTTTATTCAGGCGAAAAATTCCCCCTGCGTTATTCCATTACGCCCGTCATTTTGGGGGTAAGTGCGCCATAATCATTTATTGTTCGGTAAGTAATATTGCTTCCTGCATCAGAAGGCAATTTAACCGTGCTTTCGCCCATTGGAGGCACCAATGCATTTTCAAGAACCCGGGTTCCGGCATTCAACTCTGTTACCGTCAGGTAATAGGGTGTCGGGTTAATCAGAGTCAGAGAATTCGCGCTACGACGAAATCTTAATTTTTCTGCGGCCTGATCGGGTGGCAACGCTAATTTAGCCGGGCGATAGTACAGTTTAATGCGGCTGATAATTGCGAGCTGTAGCGTATTCTCAGTCAATTTTGATTTATCCATTGACGGAATCGCTTTAACGTTCATCCAGAATAAACTTTCCCGATCCTGTGGCAATTGGTTATTTGTTGCATCAAGAATACGTAAGGTATTCTCTTTTTTTCCCTTCATCGCAAACAGAGGTGGCGTCACGATAAAACGACCATCCTTTACACCATCGGCATTTTCCACCCATGATTGAATTAAATAGGTGCTATTTTCATCATTATTTGTCACGGTAAGTTGCACTTGTTTTTGCCCTGCCGGATAAATTACGCGAGTCGCACCTAAGGCCACTCCCGCTTCGGCGCGTCCGGCAACCATCATTGCCATGAACATCAGGATACCTGCCAGCAAGCAGAATGTTATTTCCTGCGATTTCCTTACATTGACGTTTTTATTACTCACTGTCCTGTTCCTGTTATCACATTATCTGCTGAACAATTACTGATAGGTTAAAGAGAACCAGGCCTGGGCATTGGCGATGCCGCCAGTAACCCGACGCCCGGTAGCACGATATTTGGCGATGAAATGTAGCGAAGTAGAGCCTGAGTAAAGCCGTTTCCAGTTTGCTGGAGGACGATTAATCGGTACGAGGTTTCCTTCATCATCAAACAACGCTACGCCAATATTGGTGGCTATCCCTGGCCCCTCTCCCACGGAAAGCACATCTGGATTTTTACCATCCGCGACACCGTGAAACGCCACACCCACACGTTCACTCACCACCGTGCTACATTCCCGTAAATGAATAACAAAAGGCACCGGTGCGCTATCTTCCCCTACCGCATGAAACCGGTTACTGCTGATTTGCCCCATATTGACCGTCATTTGTTTATCACCGGCTTCAATCCGGCAAGTTTCCGCAATAATGACGCCCTGAAATTGCATATTTCCGCCGGGCAGCGTGGTGTTCCATTTATTTCCGGCCAGAGCAAACATTGGCAGCAACGACGCTAATAGAAATAATCTCTTCCTTTTCATCGTTATTTTTATCGCACAAGGGTGGGCATCCCTGCCCGTAATGACGTCCCTGAACCTGGGTAGGTTATTGATACTGAACCTTGAAGGTCGTATCCGCATTAGCAGCACCCGGGGTTGCCTCGCCGATTGCATAATAACGCGCCTGGAACGGAATGGTGTTGGTACCGTTATTCAGGGTTGTTTGTGCACTAAATGTCGCACCGTCCAGCGTCAGCTCATTTCCTGTTCTGTCCAGTATCTGCACACCAACATTTGTTGCGCTACCCGCAGCTGAACTCTGCAGAGCCAGTACTTTAGGATGAGCACTGTCAATCGCAGTCCCCAAGAAGGCAACAGCGGCTTTTGTGGCAACACTGGTATCGCAATCATTCAGCTGAATGTTAAAACCGACAGCAGAGCTGGTTGCTCCAGTCTGCTTCAGACTAGCGGTACGAACCTGGCCCAACTGAACGGTTTGATCAACAGAGCCTGCATCAACTGCGCAAGCGGCGTTAACAACTTCCCCTTTAAAGTGAACGGTCCCACCATTTACCGTCGTGGGTGTAGTTTCAGCCAGAGCCGCTGTAGAACTCAGGGACAGAGCCGACAGAACAACAATTGCCAGAGTTTTAATTTTCATACTGCTTTCCTTTCAAAAAACTATTTCTAAATCGACATGGGCAGTCGTTCCGTACACTTTGTTTTGTCAACGAGTTTGACTGCCAACACTGCACAGTTTCCCCCCAAAAGATGAAACATTTGGGGCCATTTTGACTCATAGAGGAAAGCATCGCGCACAAACTTTTTCAGTTTATTTGTTGGCTTTATATTCTATTGTTATCTTTATTTATAGATTTTTATATTGCATGAGGTGGTTTTTGGAGAGAAGAATGAGGAAGTTGCTTCGAGACACAGAAACGTTAGCTTTACATTTAGCGGAGGTGATGTGAAATTAATTTACAAGAGAAATGATTTACATATCAAACAGTTAGATGCTTTTTGTCGTTTTATAATATTTTTATGCTTGAGAAAAAATACGTAACTTATTTATGATATGGACAGTTTTGGCCCCAATTGTCTTGTATTTATTTGTTTTTTACCTTTACTATCAATAAGTTAAATTAAACCTCTTCTCTTTTTAATTTTTCGTTTATAAGATTATTTCTTTCCCATAATCCGGCAAAACGAGCAGCATTACTGGCGGTATAACGCACAGTATGGCGAATATTTCGATGCCCGAGATAATCCTGAATTAAACGGGTATCTGCACCACGCTCCGCCAGTTCATAACCGCAAGCATGCCTTAACATATGAGGATGAGTCTGCGTTACGGTTCCAGCTTCAATACCGGCATCGCGAATAATGCGATAGGCCTGCTGGCGAGAAAGCCGACTCCCGCGGCGAGAAATAAATATAGCGTCGGTCCGGTCAGCGCCTTTCCAGTTAGCACGTTCCTGGGTCCAGCGTCCACGGCTTCACGCTCATCAAAACGTAACGGGTGAACGGTAGAAAATCCGTTCTTCAGTCGGCGAATATTTATTCGACCTTCATTAAGGTCAAGGTCCTGATAATGCAGATCAAGCAGTTCACTAATACGCATCCCATGCCGATATGCCAACAGAATAAGACAATAATCTCTGGCTCCCGTTGCCCCGTAACAAACCGCCTGCATCATGGCCTGAACTTCTTTACCGGTAAGATAACGACGTTTACTCACAATAGTAGTACTCCTGACTGAGATATATTTGAATGAATACCTATAGGAAACCTCAATCGGTCAAAATTAGCCCAATAGATAAAAAGATAACCACACACGAAGTGATGTGGCTATCAGTCAATTACATTAAATATCATACAAAAATAAAATATCACTGATGTGATAACATCTATTTTCATTGATTTGATTCAATATAACAATAGATTGCAGTGGATTAACTTCCAGTTGCTTAAAAAATAAAGAAAAAATGTGAAAACAGATGAATTTAAGTGATGTGTAAATTTATGAATGATTTTGTTTATTTATTTTGAAGAACATAAACCATTGTATTTTGTATGGATATGGTTAACTTAATGTTTATTATTATAATTAAGAATCACACTTACAATAACATCAATTAATAAATGGTTAATCATTTTTGATATATCGTAAGAATAATGTAGTTTTTAACACCATCCCTGGTATCTCAACTATCTCTATAAAACAGCGTGACGCTGTCGTCCTCTGGCCCTATCCCAGATGCCGTAAAAACGCCCTGCATTGCTGGCGGTATACCAGACAGTATGACGAATATTGCGATGCCCAAGATAATCCTGGATAAGTCGCGTATCTATTCCCATATTCGCCAAAGCAAAACCACACGAATGGCGTAACATGTGCGGATGAATCTCCAGTGACAACCCGGCATTACCACCGGAAGTCGAGATAATATGGTAAAACTGTTGCCGAGAAAGCGGATTCCCCTTACGCGATAAAAATACCCATTCGCTCTCAGCATGCGGGTACGAAGTACGGATACTCAACCAGTTTTTTAAAGCCTGAACTTCTTTGTTCAATAGCGGGTGCGTTGTTGAAAAGCCTTTTTTTAATCGATGGATATAGATACACTTTGCCTTAAGATCAATATCCGAAATCCTCAATCGACAAATTTCACTCGCCCGGAAACCATGAATAAAACAAAGCAAAGTCAGACAATAATTACGTGCTGCATGAGGCCCGGTATTTGCTGCTTTAAGGAGTGATTCGATTTCACTATGGGTCAGGAAGTTCCTTTTTTTGTTATCAGCCTTATTCTTCATCGTTTTCCCTTATAATTACAGACGCGCACTAGCTGTGCTGGGTTAGCAATAATCCAACATTTTAATCCTGATTATGTTTATAAAAGCGAACGTTTGCTTAATAACTAACGTAAGTGGACCAGTTCTTCTGAGTGAACTTAAATGGAGTAGCGATAGTTACTTATAATAACTTTGCCATACAAACGCCATGCTCTTGCATGCTATGTACCTTTATATATTTATAAATCTGATACGAATCGAATAATAACCCTCATCATTAATGCAACTAATCTTATCTATATATCATGTGATATGTTCTGTAACAAGTAAAATCAACATAAAAAATTCAGCAAAATTTAATATTCGTTCAACTAGCCGTCTCACATATGACATTATTAGTCAACTGCATTTGCCACAAAATGGCTATTTCATGGAACGCAGTAATTTCTTAGTGGCTATTATCATGCTAATTCTTAGATCCCTAGCGATTATTCCTGCCTGGTTCGTCAGCTTAGGCCATGAGATTGTTACATTCCCTTTTATCCTGGAGATATGGGGGAACGCAGGCGACGCTTTTTCATCTACATCCGTTGGTAACTATGGCTTTGGTCACTACGACTTAAACCTTCCTCAATCACAGCTATTCGCCGGGCGATACGGCAAACAAACTAAGTGAAACATCATCCTGAAAACACCAACATCAACAAGCCTCTCCAGATCGACATCAGGAGTGACCAGTTACAAGCCACAAACCAAGAAACATATTTCATGATGAGAATTATACTCAGCCTGATGGCGGGTAAACACTTATTTTCACCAAGCTCACTGAGTTAGCTTGCAAAGCTTTCTTTGTTTAGATTCTAAATAAATTATTTACAAAACAGATTGTTAAAAGAAAACCTTTAGTTTTTGAAGACCAATGCAAGTGTTCGTCTGGCTTCACATGGCATCTGCTTCTTAGGAAAAGATCGACATATTTTGTGACACGAATTGCAAATCTGGTTTTGTTGTATGGATTGCGTGATTTTTGATCTGGTATAACAGGTATAAAGGTGCACCGCGATAGTCAATGAGACTGGGCATCTCGTAATCTATGGCAAACATCACTTCAGTTCTTTCTCATCGGGTGATGAAAACGCACTTCAGTCTGAAAGGAATATGAAAATGAGATCAACAGACACTCTATTTTATGACTCTGGGTAAAATGGATTGAGTAAGCGATATAGCTTACGAAAATTCAAATCAATTAAACATCAGCAGAGATTTTATACTCAGGTATTTAATCTGGCCCTCTGTTTATTTAAATAATGTGGAAAGAGATTTTTCACAGGAGATATTATACAAAAAATATAAAATACAGCTACCGGTTGCCAAAGACACTATAAGCCTGGCAAAAAAATATTACACAACATAAATGCTAATTGTTTATGCGGGCTTTGTATTGCTTTCTGTATCCTACAAATGAGTGAAATTTATGAAAAAGGCTAAAATACTTTCTAGCGTATTATTACTGTGCTTTTCGTCCCCATTAATTTCTCAGGCTGCGACACTGGACGTACGTGGTGGATATCGTAGTGGAAGCCACGCCTATGAGACTCGACTCAAAGTCAGTGAGGGATGGCAAAATGGATGGTGGGCAAGCATGGAAAGTAATACCTGGAATACCATTCATGATAATAAAAAGGAAAATGCCGCACTCAATGATGTTCAGGTTGAAGTTAATTACGCGATTAAACTTGATGATCAATGGACGGTGCGCCCGGGAATGTTAACGCATTTTAGCAGCAATGGCACACGCTACGGACCCTACGTAAAACTGTCCTGGGACGCGACAAAAGATCTTAATTTTGGCATTCGCTATCGTTACGACTGGAAAGCTTACCGACAACAAGACTTATCTGGTGATATGTCTCGTGATAACGTTCATCGTTGGGATGGATATGTCACTTACCATATTAATAGTGATTTCACCTTCGCATGGCAAACGACGCTATACAGTAAACAGAACGATTATCGCTATGCAAACCATAAGAAATGGGCGACGGAAAATGCATTTGTTCTACAATACCATATGACGCCCGATATTACGCCATACATAGAATATGACTACCTTGACCGTCAGGGTGTTTACAACGGCAGAGATAATTTATCGGAAAACAGTTATCGCATTGGTGTGTCATTTAAACTGTAGTAGACAGGAGACAGTCACAATGAATAAAACAATAACGGCGCTTACTATCATAATGGCTTCATTTGCCGCAAACGCGTCTGTATTACCGGAAACTCCTGTGCCATTTAAAAGTGGTACCGGAGCAATTGATAACGACACTGTCTACATTGGTTTAGGTAGCGCAGGTACGGCATGGTACAAGCTGGATACACAGGCCAAAGATAAAAGATGGACAGCGTTAGCTGCATTCCCTGGCGGACCGAGAGATCAAGCAACCTCTGCATTTATTGATGGCAATCTGTATGTGTTTGGCGGCATTGGCAAAAACAGCGAGGGCTTGACTCAGGTATTTAATGACGTACACAAATACAACCCCAAAACCAATAGCTGGGTTAAATTGATGTCGCACGCGCCGATGGGCATGGCGGGCCATGTGACTTTTGTACACAACGGCAAGGCTTATGTTACTGGCGGTGTTAACCAGAATATCTTCAATGGCTATTTTGAAGATCTCAACGAAGCTGGAAAAGATTCAACCGCTATAGATAAAATCAACGCCTACTATTTTGACAAAAAAGCAGAAGATTATTTCTTCAATAAGTTTCTGTTGTCTTTTGATCCCTCAACACAGCAATGGAGTTACGCTGGCGAATCTCCCTGGTACGGAACGGCTGGTGCGGCGGTTGTGAATAAAGGTGATAAAACCTGGCTTATTAATGGCGAAGCCAAACCAGGATTGCGAACGGATGCCGTATTTGAACTTGACTTCACCGGTGATAATTTAAAATGGAATAAGCTTGATCCCGTCTCATCACCAGATGGCGTCGCTGGCGGTTTTGCGGGGATAAGCAATGATTCTCTTATATTTGCTGGAGGGGCCGGATTCAAAGGTTCACGAGAAAATTACCAGAACGGTAAGAACTATGCGCATGAAGGCCTGAAAAAATCATATAGCGTTGATATTCATCTTTGGTATAACGGGAAATGGGATAAATCGGGTGAATTATCGCAAGGTCGGGCCTACGGAGTATCATTGCCCTGGAATAATAGTTTATTAATTATTGGCGGTGAAACTGCAGGCGGCAAAGCAGTGATGGATTCAGTTTTAATTTCTGTGAAGGATAATAAAGTCACAGTACAAAACTAACGCTTCAGGGCCCCGGTAAAGGGGCCCTGCTATCAATTTGTCATTTCAATTACGCGAAATTTATATGAACGCAATAATATCGCCTGATTATTACTATATTCTTACCGTTGCTGGTCAGTCTAATGCCATGGCGTATGGCGAAGGACTGCCATTACCGGACAGGGAAGATGCGCCTCATCCCAGAATTAAACAATTAGCGAGATTTGCGCATACGCATCCCGGAGGCCCGTCATGTCACTTTAACGACATTATTCCACTGACTCACTGCCCACACGATGTTCAGGATATGCAGGGTTATCACCATCCTCTGGCAACGAATCATCAAACACAGTACGGCACCGTTGGCCAGGCACTGCATATAGCACGGAAATTACTGCCCTTTATTCCTGATAATGCAGGGGTTCTCATCGTTCCGTGTTGCCGTGGCGGATCGGCTTTTACCGCGGGCAGCGAAGGAACATATTCAGAACGGCACGGAGCCAGCCATGATGCTTGTCGTTGGGGAACGGATACTCCGCTATACCAGGATTTAGTCAGCAGAACGCGAGCCGCACTGGCAAAAAATCCGCATAACAAATTCCTCGGCGTATGCTGGATGCAAGGCGAATTTGACTTAATGACCAGTGACTACGCGTCACACCCTCAACACTTTAATCATATGGTTGAAGCCTTTCGTAGGGATCTAAAACAATACCATTCTCAGCTTAATAATATTACTGACGCACCGTGGTTTTGCGGCGATACCACCTGGTACTGGAAAGAAAATTTCCCTCATGCGTATGAAGTTATTTATGGCAATTATCAAAATAATGTTTTAGCCAATATTATTTTCGTCGACTTCCAGCAACAAGGTGAAAGAGGACTGACGAACGCGCCTGATGAAGACCCGGACGATTTAAGCACGGGATATTACGGTTCAGCGTACCGGTCACCGGAGAACTGGACGACGGCACTGCGAAGCAGTCATTTCAGCACGGCAGCCCGTCGGGGGATTATTTCTGACAAGTTTGTAGAAGCAATTTTGCAGTTTTGGCGCGAAAGGTGAGCGTTCATTAATTTGATTTATTCGCATCCATCAGCGCTTTTAACTGCTCCGGCGTAAACGGTGGTTTGCGTCGGTGCAACATCGCATGGCAATTAGGGTACACAGGCAGCAAATCATTAACTGGATCCAGCTGGTAATCCTCTTTAATGGCTGACAGCGGCACCAGGTGATGCACATGGATAAAGCCTTCAGCGATATCACCATAGATCTTCACCAGATCAACACCGCATACGTTGCACTGGCATCCATGATGTTCGACCGCTTTATCTCGGGCCTTTTTATCGCGTTCATAGCGGTTTACTGTCACCTTTATCGCCGCACCTTCAAGGTATGTCTCCTGCGACGGCAACTCATCCGGGAACAGAACGTCGGCTATGGGAGCCGCAGCGGCTTTATCCAGATGAATATGAAATCCCTGCTCTATGAGTAGCTTGACACATTTAGATTTTATTCCGCCGGTGAAATCCGCAGGGGTAAATTGCGTCCCCGTCATCAATGTCGCTGCGATGCCAGCAATCGCCTTCGAGGGGTAACGTCGGCCATGATATTCAATCTCATACAACCGCGCAGGCTGGAACTGATGAGTTTCTCCCGCATCCCATAAATGGATAGCTTCGATGATATACCGCCGCGGAAGATGATCAGGGAGTTTATTCATGGAGAATGTCCTTATACGTTCTCAGAACAGGCAGCAAAAAAACAAATGAGATCAAGGTAATATATCTTCACTTGCAGGCTTGAACAGCAGAAAATTTGCGAGCATGATCGCAATTATTTCACTGCCAGGGATATCAATAGCTTCCAGTAAATCGCTACAGCAGGCAATTGCCAATATAAAAATCTGGCACAAGGGTGAACAGCGCGCGCCGCATAAGCCATTGTTATTGCTATACGTATTAGCGGGATACCTGAATGGACATCCGCGCCTTTTCGATTATTGTAGTGGAACAGTCTACGAGGATGCAGTTCGAAGTGAGTAAGTAAAGGTTGCTGGAAACGATCAATGCCGCCATACAATGATTTTTTAGGATCAACAATGAGTAATAAAAACTACGAAAGTCACCGCAAAGCGATTGTTAGTAAAGGTATACCACCCGCTCTATTAAATAGGCTCACCAATTCGGATGTTCAGGTGATCAATACCTTCTTAACACGAGTGAGCAAACTGGAACTATCTCAACAAGAGAAAGACTGGATCATAAAAATCATCTCTATGGTTTAGACAATTTCAGCCTTGTAGCCTTTCAAGGGTTTTGTGTGGGTACAAACATTATCGAATCGGGGTATAGCCGCAGCTGTAGCTGTATCCACATCAGTAAGTTGATGTAGGTTGACTTAGGTTGAGCGAAAAATAGCGAAAAGCCTTGTGTGGCGCGGATTTCAGTCATAAAAAAACGTCCGTTGATGTCTATTGATGTTCCGATGGTGCGAAGGTGCGAAGGTGCGAAGGCCGGACTCGAACATGTGACTTAACCTCATGATTTAAAATTGTTAATAATAAACAATATCATCTTATACCAACACAGATACCAACACGAAAAATCACTGGTTTTCGGCATCGAACCAGGACAATCAGCTCCTGATTGAGATACCGAGCTCTGTTACTCGTCATCTTCCTCGACAGGCTTCATTGCATCAAGTAGTACTCGCACCATCGCGATAGAACCAATCCGGATAAAAGCATCTTCTCCATCTATATCTGTTAACTGATATCGCTCACTTGATGCCGGATAAGTGTGTCGATTTGCAGCTGTGTACTCTTTTGTACAGCCAGAATGTGGCTGACTGAGGTGGAGCAGATAATGTCCCCGTTGACCACTTCCGGACGGGAGGCTGTGATTTCAGACATAATTGATATTCCTTTTTGCAGATAAATGAAAACGCCAGCCCTGTTCAGGCTGGCGTCAGTGGAATGAAGTATGGTGAGTAATATTTATCGGTTCTGGTGCAGAAGCTGCAGTTGGCGCAGGGTACGGATACCCTCCCTGGCCTGTTCGATACAGGGCAACAGTGCTGCCGAATCCGTTTTATCCTCATCGTTGTCAAAGATAATTCCCGATTCGCAGTCGATATTGTCCTGCAGCCACACAATCAGAATATCCAGCGCCGTTTCTGTGGTTAATGATTTCATCCTGTGTCTTTTGTCCTGGTTACCAGTTGAAAGTGGGTAAATCCTGCAGACATTCAGCACCGGCATCCAGATGAATGAGACTGACGCCATAACGCCGGATGAGTGTGACAACCAGACGGCGGAACGTTCTGGACAGCCCCAGGCGTTTAAGCCGCAGAACCGGGTATGACCACGCATCGGTACGTAACAGATATCCGCTACCTGTGAAATGAATCCATTCTGATTCGCCGGTGTCATTCGTCTGATTTGACAGCGAGTACAACCAGGCATTGTCCGTTTCCGTGATATGTGCGGTACTGCAGCGTATGCCGGTAAGGGCCGCAGATGGTGGCGTGCGCTCTGCTGATGTCCGGTCAGATTCATCAACAACACGAAGGGAGTAACCGTTATCGCAGACCACGTTAATCAGTTCAGCGAGAGTAACACCATCGACGTCAACGACAATGCGCCCCATGTTCAGTGCCTGCACGTTAATGCTGTCGGCTTCCAGCGTCAGGGCCAGTTTCATTGTTTCGCCCCCGGATGTTTACCCAGGGTAATGTTATTTACCGTTCTGTAATTGTCGCGGGCCATCAGGCCGGTTGCCCGGCGGGCCCGGAGGATATCAATACTGTTTATTAACTGAGAACGAGTACAGGCGCTGAATCCCGGCTGGTCGGTACGCACCAGTGCGTATTTTTCAACGAGAAAGTTCACCGCATCACACAGTGAAATGCCTGCCTCAATATGCTGCTCAATCACACGTTCATCAGCGAACGGTGTGTCATTCAGTGTGAGGCCGTAATGCTGGTCCAGCAGTCGGGTGAGCAGTGTCTGCCAGATGGTGACGGGAGACTGGCAATGCGATGCCTCCCGTACGTGTGTATCGGGTAATGTGTTCATACTGAAGATTTTCCTGATATGCAGAGATGAAAAATGGAAAAGTGGCGTGGTGAAAGCACCAGGCCGGAGAAGAAGGTTATTCTGGAGAGTTACTTTTTCGTTTCGGGCGTCGGATAAACAGCCATATAAACGTAGCCACAACTGCCGAGGGTGTCGGCTTCGCAGGTCAGCCTTTTTGCATACAGCGTGACGGTATGCTGATGGCGGGGATTCAGTTCACCGCTGGTGAGCATGAGTTCCAGTTGTTTCATCAGCAGCGGAAAGGCCTGGTCCAGATGGTACGCATCCGCGTCGCTGAACCGGCCTCTGATACCGGCGCGGTCTGCAAGGTAATGCAACCGGTTACCCTCCTGCACCAGACGTGCCCCAAAACAGGGCGTCACGGTGCAGGGCAGTCCCCACCAGGTGCGGTCGTTATTGTCGTCGGGAAGCGTTGTCCCGGGGAGTGTGTCTGACACGATAAAATCCTCACAGAAAATTGGTTAAGAATGGTCCGGTGGTGGCGATAATTCTGCTCTTCTGAATGCCCTTCCAGACTCAGTTCAGGGTGACGCTCATCAGCCGGACATACGGACCAAAACTGTCCTTACGGCGTTCTGCAAACACAGCCAGCACACCGGGAATATCCTGTACTTCACGGCCGGTATATGTATCCGTGCTACCGTGCCAGCGGTATTTACCGGTACAGAACGGAAAAAGACGGGATGCAGGATGCTGACGGTGAATACGCATGGCTTCACCACGGGTGATGATTTTCATGAGAATAGTCCTCCTGAATGTGAAAGTAAGAAACAGCTGAGAAAGAGAAACTGAAGTGATATGAAGGTGATTGTGACGGTGACGGGTTAAAGCAGACCGTGTTCGGCAAAGGAGAATACCTGGCTGCCACCGACTATCAGATGGTCCGGCACCCGGATATCCACCAGGGCCAGCGCCTGTACCAGACGTTCAGTGATAAGCCGGTCTGCCTTACTGGGGGTGACTTCACCGGACGGGTGATTGTGCGCCAGCACCACGGCAGCGGCATTGTGGTACAGGGCACGTTTAATCACCTCCCGGGGATGGACTTCTGTGCGGTTGATGGTGCCTGTGAAGAGGGTTTCACCCGCAATCAGCTGATTCTGGTTGTTCAGATACAGCACCCGGAACTCTTCCCGCTCCAGTCCTGCCATGTTCAGAATCAGCCATTCCCGTGCCGCATGCGTGGAGGTGAAGGCCACGCCGGACTCATGAAGATGGCGGTCCAGGGTTTTCAGGGCCCGTTGAATGAGGCTGCGCTCGCCGGGCGTCATCTCTCCGGGCAGAAAGGAAAGCTGTTGCATTGTACTTCTCTCCATTCAGTCGATGATGCGCATAATGGCGCTGCATTCCGGATGCTGCAGGGCGTAATCCCGCAGCCGGTAATAATGGACCGTCATAGCATAACACTCCGTACGACAGGCGTGATGACTGTACGCCATCAGACAGGCGGCAATGCCGGCAGCTTCCGGGCTCATTTCAGCGCGGTTACCGTTCATGGCATTGAACAGTACCCATGTTTCGTCATCATCGTCATCCGGTTCGGGTGCCATAAATGCGCCACCGTTGTTCAGGGTGTACAGATTCCAGATACCACCGCAGTAGTCTTCGCACAGACGGTCCATCCAGCCGAAGACACGGGGCTCCAGGGTCACCCACTGTGGAATGAGGCCAAAGTGCTGTGGCCAGAAGCTGATGCGCTGTTCATCAGGGACGGGAGTGGCAACCAGTTGAGACTGGTTATTCCCTGATGCAGTAGTTACGGAAACAGAAGGTGTGGTGGAATTATGCGAAGAGGTTGTCATGAGATTATTCCTTATAAAAAGCAAATGAATGGAAGAATGCCTGGGGACTGGTACAGACGTGAGTCAGGGCTGCACTTTCAGGGAAACAGCATCAGCGCATGCTCTCCAGCAGCGTTTCTGCCATCACCCACAATGCGCGGTTGAGCTTAATATCGGTGTCGATGCTGTGAATGGCACGGGTGTGGATACGTTTTCCTCTGGCACTGCGACCGGAAATTCCGCCTTTCAGCATATTCTCCTGGATGGTCTGATAAGCACTCCACAGGTCCTTACCGTAATCCTCCCGGCGTCGTGGTGTCAGAATGTCGGCAGTGGTGACTGGCTGATGTTTGTCACCATAACGGTAAGTCAGTGCCGCCTGTGCCAGCGCCTGGCGTGCCGGTGGCGGCAGGACCAGCGACTGCATGGCATCACGCTTCTCCTCTATCCGGTCAAAAACCCCCACCACCTCGTAAGCCCCTTCAATAACTTTCTCCACCACATTTCCCCGGTGCGGAACACGCACTTCCCCCAGAGACTGACCACAGACGCATCCGTTCTGGCAGACGAACCTGAAGTAACCCGGCAGCATCTGGTAGCTGGAGGTACCGTCATGAGAGTTGAGCAGAATAATTTCAGGGACATGTTCTCCGTTTATCTCTCCGGCCCGCCGCAGACGCAGCATATGTTTGGTGTATCCCCGGCGGCCCGGGTCGCGCACACGGGTCTGGCAGGCGAAGAACGGCTGAAAGCCTTCCCGCTGCAGACTTTCCAGCACGGTGATGGTGGGGATATACGTATAGCGTTCACTGCGGGAGGTATGCCGGTCTTCCCCAAAAATACCGGGTACATAGTGCATCAGTTCTTCGTATGTCAGCGGACGGTCACGGCGTATCTGATTCGCATAACCAAAACGACTGGCTAATTGCATACTTTGCTCCTTATGAATGAATTAGCGGTATAAACGAAAAGGCCGCGTCTCCCGGAGAAGACGCGGCCTGATGGATGAAATGAAGACGTTTATTGCCTGAGAATTCCCTCACTGGCGAGATACGAATTTAGCTGTTTTCCGGCATCAGGTTCAAAATTCCAGCACCGCCAGCGTAGCTGCCCTTCGGCATTGCGGATAACCAGCCGGAAATGCGTTCCCTGGTCATCTTCAATAAGCACATTGCGGTAAGCTGTTGTGACGGCAACCGCCTGTTCGCGTGAGAAAGGGCCTTCGGGCAATAAAACAGGGTGGCAGTCCTACATACCGGCTATTTTCCGATAAATTCAACGCTGGCGCCGGTGGCATTACCGTCAGCACCAACCGTGACGGTCACTTTGTCGTACGCACGGTCTTCAGGATTGAATACTTCAAACTCAACCTTATTGCCTTTTACTTCGTAAGAGCCAAAATCAGCGGTTTCTGTTGTTTCCTCGTCATATTCCCGGGCGTATGCCTGCCGGGCAGCCTGCAGGACGGAATCTTTATTAATAGTGGTCGTCTGTTTCGGGGAAAAACCGGCAAGTGATGTGACAAATTTCGGACAGACCTTCAGCATATCACCGCGGGTGAATTCCATTCGTACACCAAATGCCTGTAAAACGGACACATCACGCTCTGCTATGGAGTGAACGGCTTTTTTGACCATTTCCGGCGCCTGTCCGATTTCCACCTCAACAGCCCTGAATCCCGTCTGCTGATTACACATTTGTGATGTGGGGATCAGGTTACCGTTAATACTGATACGGCTGCCCAGGAGCGTCTGTACACCATTCGGGCATCCCTGCATCAGGCCGGTAATACCAATCGTGCCATTTTTCAGCATTACCAGCGCCTGACCATCTTCCGTCATGGTCTGACACCAGCCGTTTTTGACAGCCCAGTTGCCGGCGGAGGCGGAGAATGATGCCACAGTGAACAGCAGGGGAAAAAGAGCTCTGGTATTCATGACTGACCTCTGAAATGAACGTACGGTGTTATTGATAATGATGGAAGGTATGCAGTGACTGTTCAGGGAATGACGTAGCCGTATATTTAGTTTTCTGTTCAACATATTGTCTCCATACCTGTCGGGACGGCTTTGGCAGGCCGGCAATCACAGGTTAAAGGTGTTGATAAGTTTATGGATGAAAGAGAAATGTGGCAGGGCGGAGATAAAACGCTCTTCAGCGACCAGACTGTGGATGTGGCCTCTCCGTTCAAACCGTTCTGATGTCAGGCTGACTGATTTGATATCTGCCAGAGGAAAGACCTGCAGTTTTCCCTTCTGTAACGCGATCAGATACCAGCTACCGCTGTAATAAATGAGCCGGCAGGGCTCCAGTGACGGATACCATCGCTCAGTCATCAGAGAGATGTGGATACACTGTCTTATTGCCAGGATGAGTTGCGAGAAACACTCGGGGAACGTTGCAGTGATATCCGGCGCCGGTAGCCAGATAAGGCAGGGAGAGGGCTCCTGGTTGTCGGTAAGACAGGTTATCAGTCGTCCGTTCCGGAGCGGAAGTATCCGTGCGATCCCGGTATTCTGTATAAAAGAAAGCATTTCAGGGATCGCACCTGGGCTGCTCTGTCGTCTGAGGCTGTACCTGCCATTTCTGTACTCTAAATCCAGGTGAACCAGACGCTGATGAAAATCGCGCTGTAAAGTACGTTCTGTAACGCCAAATTCATCTGACAGTGTTTTTAGTGACAGAGATTCTCCGGCCATCAGTCGGCTGATAATGAGTGATAAGCGAACCGCCAGGCGATCATGCCGGGAACGATTATCAGACATAGATGTGCACTCCGTAAGAAAACATCTTTTATTTCATGATGTTATTATGCATCATGATGTTGAAAGGATGTGTCGCATCCGGATAATCAGGAATAAAATGCAGCAGAAAAAATATTCTTTTAATTATCTGATTTTTAAGCATGATTTCATAAAAAGAAGAATGCTCGTTAATCCAGCGACACATCCTGTCGGCGTGAGTGTGTCAGAACAGACGCTCCCACAGTGTGATCAGCAGGTGGATAATGCGGTCCCGGGCTTTACGCAGAAGCTGTAACATCCAGGCCGGAAAACTGAAACGGGCAACGGCGACGTCAAAACTTTTCCCGATGGTTTCACCAAAAGTCTGTTGTGCGTGTTTCTGGGCCTGTTCAGAGCGGTTTTCTCCCCGGATATGTGAATACACCGCGCTGGTTGCCTGTGGTGGCAGTGCGTGGATCATCAGCGACACAAACGCCGGAAGGTTCCAGCCGACAGGTGCAGCAACGGAGAGTACCGGAAATGATGAAGGGAACAGGGTTGCCACCCGGGCTGTCACCGTCGCCAGTGAGAGCGCCTGCTGACGGGACGGGCATTTTTCTGTGGCATTCCATTCTTCAGCAGGAAACACGCGATCGGCATGGCTGAGAACAAACAGAAAACGCGAGGGATCTGCGCCTTCATTCAGTAAAAACTGATGCATGGTAATGTCGGCGGCATACGCGCGTTCATCTGCCCGCAGGATCCAGATAATCAAATCCACTTCCGGCAGTAACTGACGGTAAAGCGCCCGGTATTCCTGATCATGTTGCGGCGTCTCTCCAATGCCGGGCAGATCGACCAGCGTCATTCTGCGTTCACCGATCTGCAGGGTAAGACGATGAGCCTGGCGGGTGCAGCCGTTCAGGGGATGTGTGGCACAGATATGGGACTGAAAAATAGCATTACACAGGCTACTTTTGCCGGTGCCGGATTTACCCATAATGCCAATCACGGGTTCGTAATGAATAACGCTGTGGAGATGTTCAAGAATTTTCTGACGAATTTCTTCAGGAAGAAACGTCAGATATGATTTCACTTGTGCGGAGAGGGAAGAATGGCTGAATGACATACCGGTATCCTGTTGATTTCACTGAACCGGATCACACTAATCCGGTTTATCATTCAGGTAATATGGACGTGAAAAATGATGGAATGTCTGAATTACGGACATTATTGTTAAAGTGTAATGGAGTATGAAGTGAGTTTTTCAGAACGGGAACTAATGACATACTGCGGTTTCAGGAGATGAGAGGATGACCGGACGTAAAAACAAATGCGTCAGAAAAAATTGTAACAATCAGGTTTTCTCAGTAAAAATGGCAGTGGAGAAAAGACTGTGCAGAAAACATTATGAGAGGTTTTGTGAGCTCAAAAAAAGAAGAGAGCAAAATCCTGTTCACAGATTAAATGAAGCATTGCCAAGAAAGATAAAAGGACCCAAAAGTAAGAAAAAATTAGTAAAAGAAAGAGAAATCATTAACAGCAGGAAGAAACATAAACAGGAGCAGGGACCATCGCTGGTTGAACTTAATAAAAAAGTTCGTGAGATACTGAAAACTCCGGCATGGAGAACGCTGGAAACGAGAATTCGAAGAAACGGTATCACATTTAAATCAAAAGCAGAGTTAGATGTACTTTCTGAACTTTATGCAATTTATTCATGGGTTTCATATTGCAAACGGAGCGATAATTATTCTGTGTGGTTTTTGAATTGTCCGGATGTAAATATAAATCTTCATGTGTGCGAATGCAGGTCTTCTGAAAGCGATTGTTATCTACCATCCCGTTTTATTATCCTTCCAGCTCCATTAAGGCAAAAAGTAAAAAGAAAATACCCTGCTAATTCGTCTGGAGTGTCAGGATATAGTGATTCAAAAAGTCTTTATAAGACTGTTTTGTCTGTTTGTGGTGGGAAAAGAGAAACCGAATTGTTCTTTTATTCACTGCCAGTAAAGACTAATCATCATCCTTACTGGATTAAAAGTGGTGTGGTTAAAAGATTTCCGCCTATTTTTGGCTTGTTGTTTTATGAACAGGAAAGGTTAACAGGAGGTGTTTTTCGTTATGTGTTGATAAAGTTTTATAATGCTTTTAAGGAGAATTTGTTTTTTGTTGAGATTATCTCGTGCTGTTTTCTTGTTGAGTTTTTTCATGATATTGATTCATTTTTTATAAATCAACGATTAAGTAAGTTGGAAAGTTTTATAGATAAGTGGAGGGAGGGTAAAGAAATCTGGATAAAAGCATATCTACAACTGATACATAATGCATTGGGAATAACTGAAACAGAAAAACTCGTCAATCTATATAATTCATTTTTTACTGATAAAGTGGTTCTCTGGGATGAATCAGTAAAAAAAGTTAAGTGGATTTATGAGAAATAGCACCATTTAACTGAAAGCTACCATAACGTCTTTTTGATCACACGCATGATAATGCGTCTCATTTAAATTTCGTTTTTTGGGTCATGGAAATTTTCCGAACATCAGTGATAATGAGGGTTTTGTTGTTTTTGTTTCTGCAATGTTTGAGGGCTGTTCCTGGAGACGATTCGTTGCTTGTGAGCAAGTGGTGGTCCGCTTTACTGGACGAGTTTTGCATTTGTTGAGTGGTGAAATGGAAGTAAAAAGAGCCCCTTTCTGGCAATGACTGAAAAAGTCAGTAGCGTGTGACAGTAAAAACTAACATAAAGTGATTATCGTATGATTATGACAATAACTTATAACTTTTATGAAAAGAACAACAGAAACTACGAAGCCATAACAGATTCCTGAGACCATGTTTTCTGAGGTAGAGAAAATAATTCAAGAGTAAACCAGTTTGTTTTTTGGTCAGTAAAGAACCATGCCTGATGTGAAAACGGGTAATCAACATTCAGTCTGCATGGATGTTTGGAAGAGTTGAGAATGTCGGTATGATACTATATACACGTATTTTTACTAAGCATTTCAGTAAGTGTTATACACGTATTTTCATAAACACTTCTACAAGTGTTTTCGTTAAGCATTGCTATACACATCCAGTTTAGTAAATCTTTACGTTAACTAAATCAGTTTAATGCTGCTGTAAAACCTTTCTGCTTCAGCAATCAATCTGCTATTCGATTTTACTTATGTTACGTTTAACCTTTCCTGATATTTCGAGTTTCGACGTTAGCATGAGAAAAGTATCTTTACGCTAAATCAACCCGAACTTTCCTGAAGTAATCTGACGTTCTTTTCGATGTGCTTACGACGATTCTGTTAAACGACTTTCTGGATGTTTTGATAACAATCAGATTTAGGCATTAACGATTCCTGACGTTTTTCTTTTCCGTGTAAGGTCATTGTTTTCGTCATGATGTGACTCTTCTTGCATTGCGAAAGTGTGATGAACGGTTTTGGTGTTTTGATTCAGATGAAGTTTACGTTATCGATGGTTAATCGTTTTTATGGTGCGTAGTGAAACGTAACGCTTTCAGGAAGGGAAAATCGATTCTGATGGGGATGATCGTGTAACGGCGTTATCTGTAAACAGGTTTTAAACATGTCATTCGCATCCGTGATTAAGTTGTGTGATTAAGCTGTAGGTTTTGGCGTTGTTGTTGATTTGCATTACCAGGAAGCGTTCTGGTTGCGTTTCTGGTGTTTTGTTTGAATGTTCTGTGGATCCTTTTCCCTTCTGACTTTTCTCGTTGTCCATGTCGTTTTTAAATCCATTCGCTGTTCTTGAGTGTTTTTACCCTGTGTGTAGGATTATCTTTTTGTTCCGGGATGGTTTGTTCCGTTTCAATCACTCTTAATCAGAAAGTTGTAGCATTGCTCAATGCCGGATGCCGTAAAGTTTTACCGCGGTGATTAATGATGTGAAGTCAATCCAAATCAACGGAGATCTCTCATCATGAATCAACCAATACACAATGCTTACTGGTTATCCCGTTTTGAAAGTATTCTCAACGGTGCCCTGGCGCAACACCGTGCCGTCTCGTTAATCCGGGTGGATTTACGTTTCCCTGAGTATATGCCTGCCACCATCATGGATACCGATTTAGATTCAGCGGTGATTTCTCGTTTTTTTGCATCCCTGAAAGCAAAAATTCAGGCTTACCAGCGGAAAAAACGACGTGCCAACAAGCGTGTGCGTGCAACCACTCTGCGTTATTTCTGGTGTCGGGAGTTTGGCAAGGAAAAAGGCAGGAAACATTATCACGTGATATTACTGCTCAACAAAGATACCTGGTGCTCGCCAGGGGATTTCACCGTTCCTTCTTCGCTGGCGACGCTGATCCAACTGGCATGGTGCAGTGCTCTGCATCTTGAGCCCTGGCAGGGTAATGGACTGGTTCATTTTTCCAGGCGGACGCCTTTCCGTAAACCGACATCATCTGATGCTCGCCCTTCTTCCGATGATACGCCTGTGCCTGGTGGATGTTCTGATACCCGGAAGGATTCTGACAAAAAATCTGGTGGATCCGCTGTGCTCTGGGTCAAGCGTGGTGATGTGGAAGCGATGCAGAAAGCCATGGAGAGAGCCCGTTATCTCGTGAAGTATGAGACGAAGCAGCATGACGGTTCTGGTCAACGTAATTATGGTTGCAGTCGTGGGCTGGGGCGTCTACTGGATGGCAGGTGAACCCTGTAAAACAGCATCCGATGCCTGAGTTTATGCCAACGCCCTTAGCTCGCTTTCTGAAAAGTCGTCCTGAAGTAATGCAATGGATTGCCATCTACTTCCGTTCGTGACACATAAGTCGAAAAACCTTTGGTTGTTCTGGTTATTTGCATTTACTGCCATTCATAGAAATGAACAGATCGATTGGTAGGACTCAAATGTTATAGCGTCTCTCTTCTCATAGTCTGCTTTGTACCAGACGCGGAATCCCCTAATGCTGGTGTACAGGTTCTGACTCATTTCCTCCCCCACTTTCATCCCGTTATACTGTGAAAAAAGGAGGTAGGCGTGAAACTGAAAATGCAGGATTTGAGGCTGTTTAATATTGTGTTCGAGAGCGATCCTGGCTGGATACTGGATTTCTCTAACCGCACCTTGTCTGCTTTTTTCGATGAAGAATTGAACATTGATATTGATGATGAACGTTATCAGAAAGAGGGGACGTCAAAAGCCAAACGAGTTAGATGCTTGCTGAAACAGGTTGATCGTGAGACCGCTCTGCGGGTTCTTGGTGCGCTCTGGCAGTATAAAACGGAATCCATGCCTGAACAGGCTGAACAAAGCCGTAATGACTATCTTGCACTGATTTCCCGCTTAGAAAACGCTGACACCGATGAAGCCAAAGGCGTTAAGCCTGTCCAGGCATGGCATGGTGTTGACTGGCATTCACTTATCGCTGAAATGAACGAGATGAAATCTCTGCCGCCACATCCACGTGGTTTTCGGTTTGAAGCCTGGCTTGCTGAACTGTTCAGTATCTTTAAGCTTGCTCCCCGTTCGTCTTTCCGAAATACAGGCGAACAGATTGACGGAAGTTTCCGACTGAATGATGAATTTTACCTGATGGAGGCAAAGTGGCATCAGAAAAGAACGTCGGCTGCCGACCTCCATGTATTTGAAGGAAAGCTCAGTACCAAGGCAACCTGGACACGCGGTGTTTTTATCAGTTGGATGGGCTTTACGCCTGAAGGCCTGACGGCTTTTGGTAAAGGGAAGCGGGTTATCTGTGTCAGTGGTTATGATCTTTACCACTCACTGAATCATAGGATCCCTTTACCCGACCTTCTGGATGCTAAAACCCGGCACGCGGCTGAAACGGGAGAGCCCTATGCTGAGTTCGACCGACTATATGCACTGAAAGACAAACAGTTCGGCACGCTGAAATAACGGGTTGGGAAGCGATGACCTGCTCCCCGTTGTTTCACACAGAATCGTGTACAGGGTCGAAGTTCTGGCTCAATGTGCTGACTGAACTGAAAAACCGCGGTCTGAACGATATCCTCATCACCTGTGTAGATAGCCTGAAAGGCTTTCCAGATGCCATCAACACAGTATATCCGGAGGCCAGCATCCAGTTATGCATCGTGCATATGGTGCGCAACAGCCTGCGCTTCGTGTCATGGAAGGACTACAAAGCCGTCACTCGCGACCTGAAAGAGATTTAATCAGGCACCCACGGAAGAGACAGGCTAGCAAGCACTAGATAAGTCGGAGCTGGCAGGCTAACTGACCGAATCTTACCACGTTCTTCGCTTATCTGACGGACATTCGCAAAGTGCGCTATACGACGAATGCCATCGAGTCACTAAACAGTGTGATCCGCCATGCGATCAAAAAGCGTAAAGTGTTCCCGACAGACGACTCGGTGAAAAAAGTGGTGTGGCTGGCAATCCAGTCTGCGTCCCAGAAATGGACGGTGTCGTTGAAGGACAGGTGTATGGCAATGAGCCGCTTTATTATCGAGTTCGGTGACTGCCTGTCACTTCTGAAAAAAGGCATTTACACAGAATCCTAAACAGGTTCCGACATTCCCCACTCATACTAAACACCTTGTCACTTGACGCAGGGCTGAACATTTTACAACAACGGTATACCAATATGATATTGGTTTACTAAATTTTTTGGGAATCCCTCAGGGAATTTCTCCCTATACTTCCAGACATCTGTTATCATTTAACCCATTACTGATCCGCTGCCGCATATATACCTGCGGCGAGCGATAACTTAGAACTATGCTGCATTGTAATGTTCGATTGCTACTGCATGGTTATGCAATGCCGTCATTAACATCTGGCTTGGGCATGAACACGATGTAGTCACGCTTTATCGTTTTCACGAAGCTCTCTGCTATTCTGTTACTCTCCGGACTCCGCACCGCCGTGTTCTTCGATTCAAGTCCCAACATCCGAGCGAACTGGCGTGTTTCATTAGCCCGGTAGCATGAACCATTATCTGTCAGCCACTCCACTGGAGACGCCGGAAGCTCGTTGCCGAAGCGGCGTTCCACCGCTCCTGGCATGACGTCCTGTACTGTTTCACTGTTGAAGCCGCCGGTAGTGACCGCCCAGTGCATCACCCCGGCAATAAGGGAGCGTGCGCTATCCACTTTTTGCACGTCCATATTCAACGGCTTCTTTAATGAGTTCATTTTCCATCGTTTTGTTCCGGGCAGGCGCTGGCGTTCTTTAATCTGCCTTATGGCAGCAGCAAGTTCAGAGGCAGGAACGATCTGTTCCCCAGCAGTCACCGCAGTAAGACTTCCCTCCTGGTATTGCTTGCGCCAGAGAAGTAACTGGCTGCTACACCATGTTGCCGGGCAACGAGGGAGACCGTCATTCCTGGTTCAAAGCTCTTCTGAACATTAGCGATCTTTTCCTGTGCAGTATGCCGTCTGAGTTTCTCCGGTCCTGAGGCATCAATCATCTGTTTTCCAATGACCAGTCTAAAAACTAATATTAAGATTATCACTTAAATAAGTGATATTGGTTGACTGGAGATTCAGGGGGCTAGCCTATCCGGGAAAGTTCACTCACTTTGAATGAAGTAAATATTAAGTATCACATTTTGTGATGTAGCCATTATTTTTATAAAAAATCACCTGATAGGATTTATCATAAGTTAATGATAAGCAGAGTATTGATAGATGAGCAAGAAGAAGTTTTCTGTTGAGAATGAAGATCTCTCTACTGTTCGTACATCACTTCTTAATTTCAACCTTGTCCGGAAGTTGATCATGGAAATGTCTGATGAAGACTTCAATCAAGTTAAGGATAACCTTGAAAAGGCCATTGAGCAGCGTAATGAGTTGAAGGATTCTTTGGCAATTATCAAAAAGTACATGGATGACGCAGGTGTAACGGCGGAAGATGTGTATCGTGAATTTGGCAAAAAATTACAGACGGGCAGAAAAAACGATTCAGGAGAGTCTAATAAGTACAGGTATGAGTATAACGGTCAAATAATGTACTGGAGTGGACAAGGTCGTCGGCCTTCTGTTATTGCAGAAGCAATAAAAGCCGGAGGTTCTCTTGATGATTTTCTTATATCTCAGGGCACATCATCATCTTGTTCTGATTATGAGTGATACATCTAATCGGTTGAATGTTGCTGTAATGCTCGCTTTTGATGCTTATATGGCAGCGTTACCGTTTATTGTTTTAGTTACAAATTGGTCGTCATGGACATAACCTGAAATTATAACTATCATCGGGTCTTTCAAGTTGCTTATGCATATAACGCCAGGGAGGAAAACGAGAGTTAAAAAATTGAACTGTTCTCATAGAGACTGTAATTTAAATTGTGTAATTGCCGGTTTTTGATATGTTCACTCCAACAACGTAGACAAGTAGATTGTGGACGAAAAGACGCTTAAAGTCCTTGCGGCTGAACTGGCTAAAGGCCTCAAAACCGGGGCCGATCTCAATCAGTTTTCCCGTATGCTGACGAAATTAACTGTCGAAACGGCGCTTAATGCGGAACTCGGTAACGGCTGCAGATGTTCCTGCTCTGGTGTATGCTCAGCATCCTGTTTTGGTGCGGCGAAGACATGGAAGCGGCGGGAGAACCCCAGCGTATTAACCGCAAAGTTAACTTTGCACCGTTGCCCGGCAACCTCCACCTCAACTTCGCCCTAGTCGTGCTGGAGCTGGTATCCAGGCTGAGTTTCGAAGCGAACTGTTCTTTTTGACGGACGCATTTTACGTTTGGGCTGGATGTAGTAACGCAGCATGGAACGTCCGCCCGTATAACCCATTGCCTGACCGTTCGTTCAGAGCAACCAATCTGAGTCGCAATATCGACAATGTACGCGCCCTGCTGGCGCATTTGCTTTATCATGTAAAAGTCCTCTCTGCTCAGCATGTTGATGTCATTTCTGGTGTGAGAACCTTAAGGAAACAACATGTTGGGTGGAGCGGAAAATCCAAATGGTGACCGTCTTATTATCGCTGGCGCTGACACCTGAGCGATCACCTTTAATATGGTAGCAATTACACTGAATTACTTACAGATTCGTTATAACGAACCTCTGTACATAATTATGAAACAGATTTGTATTTACATAAAACATGGATATTTTTAATTTAGGTTTATTACTATTATTATACTCACTCCCTTTTTGATATAATCTCTATTGTTATTTACTTCCTGTCTTTACTCACTCTCTGTTCCTGTTTTCAGTGAAATAATAATTTATTTTAATTTTATCCATCATGAGCTGTATTTGCTTAACAATGATTGTTTGCCTGATATGTTTTAACTATTCTGGTGAACATCAATTCTCTGTCATCACTGATTAACTGAATGCTTACGCTTTGATAAGGTATCCATGATTCCGTCATGTTTAACAGCGCAGAATAAACAATGAAATTAACAGAGTGAATTCCTGATTATGTTTGTTTCGGGTTGTATTGTTTAAGATGCAGAGTAAAAATCATGCCAGTGGTATTTTTTACTCTGGTAATGTGTGCGGTTAACGTTCATGTCCTTAAGAACAGATTGGATGAGGGCGTATAAGTTTATTGCGTTGGCCTTGTTCACGTTTTTTTAGAACCACTGAGAGCAAGTTTGTAGTTTATGATTGATTGGTCGAAATATATTTCTTAACCTTCTGGTTGTGGGTTTTTATCGCGTGTTTTGCAGTATTTCGTGATGTTTATTGATTCTGTATTTTATTCGCTCCTCGTTTATCTCATCTCTTTAGCAAATACCATCAGATAATCCATTTCTTTCTGCATAATGCTGCGTATCGTTAATAACCCGTCGTATTCATTCTGCTACAGCATGCCTGATAAATACCATCTGTAAGTTATTACCGTTTTAGATCTGATTATGAGCGAAAGCATTAATTCGCTCACAGAGCTTAAAACATCATTAACTTTCAGGAGTCATCAACATGCCTAAATCTTATACACCAAACTGGTTTTTTACCGCTTTACTTGACAATCACATCAATCAAATGATGGCACGCTATTCCTGCCTGCGGGCCTTACGCATGGATTTCTTCTACAGGAAAGATACGCCTGATTTCTTACAACCTGATCATCGCTGGCTTGAATTGCAGTTGCGTATGCTGCTGGAGCAGGTAGAACAATTTGAAAATATCGTTGGCTTCTTCTGGGTGATTGAATGGACGGTTGATCATGGTTTTCATGCGCATGCGGTTTTCTGGATCGATCGTCAGAGGGTTAAAAAAATATATCCCTTTGCGGAGCGGATTACGGAATGCTGGCGGTCTATTACGCATAACAGCGGTTCGGCACACCGCTGTACATATCAGCCGCATTATACATACAACATCAACATTCCTGTGCGCCACAACGATCCTGAAAGCATCAATAATATTCGCGGTGCCCTGCATTATCTGGCGAAAGAAGAGCAAAAAGACGGGCTGTGTGCCTACGGCTGCAATGAAGTTCCTGAACGTCCTGCAGCAGGGCGTCCTCGTAAGCCTCACTTCTGAAAGTTTGAATCATGAGTTTCCTGGCCCGGAAACACTTCGTCGGTAAAAACTTACCTCGATGATTAATGATGTGAACTGAAGTCAACGGAGATCATTCACCCTGAACCTGCATCCGGTGTTCTGTCCCTTATCTTCCCGTTCTGCTTCAGTTCTTCACTTATTCCATCAATCTCATCCGCAAGCCATAACACGTCAGCTCATTCACGGGCAGGGCGCGTTGTGGGTTGCGCATAATGGAGCATATCTTATGAATGCTATCCCTTATTTCGACTATAGCCTGGCACCCTTCTGGCCATCTTATCAGAACAAAGTCATCGGCGTCCTTGAGCGTGCGCTGCGTGAGCAGTCCGGCTCACGGATACGGCGGATCCTGCTTCGTCTGCCGTGGGAACATGACAACGCCTTCAACAGCAGACAGACCTGGTTTGGTATGGATTTTATCGAAACCGTCAGTGCGCTGATGAATGCGAAACCCGGACGCGACCTTTGCTGGCTCCTGACCCGTCATCCGGAAAAGCCGGAATACCACGTGGTGCTGTGCGTCAGACAGGAGTATTTCGACGGCCCCGAACTGGACCGGCTGATTCTGGATGCCTGGAGCAACGTACTGGGCTTCGCGTCACCGGGGGAAGCGGCACCGTACCAGAAACAGATAACCCGGGATGTGGTGCTGGACAGTCGTTCACCGGACTGCGAAGACATCCTCAAAGATTTGATCTGGGCGTTCAGTGATTTCGCCCGCGATCGTCGTGGTGTGTGCGATCCGGAAGCCCGTTGCCTCGCCGGTAATCCCGGCTATCCCGGATCTGCAGGACCGTTCTGAGAATACGGCTCAGCACCTTTCCCCGCATTCGCACAACCTTCATAAATCTCACAGAGGATATTCTGACCATGTTGACCTCAATGACAGGCCACGACTGCGTGTTGCTGCGTGCCGACGATCCCCTGATCGACATGAACTACATCACCAGTTTCACCGGTATGACAGATAAATGGTTTTACAAGCTGATCAGTGAAGGCCATTTCCCGAAACCCATCAAGCTGGGCCGCAGCAGCCGCTGGTACAAAAGTGAAGTGGAGCAGTGGATGCAGCAGCGAATTGAGGAATCACGAGGAGCAGCAGCATGAAACGTGTTGCAATGTCGGCGCTGGTATTGCGGAAATCAGCCCTGTCCCTGGTGCTGGCGACATTACCGTTCATCTTCCTGCTGACCCTCTCCGGTCAGCCAGCAGATTGTAGCTCTTTCCTGACTGATTCGTCATTCCATTCACATTGTTTATAACTGGCATTACACCGGTGTTGATGCGCACCTTCCCGTGTGTCTGCACCGGCTGAACAAAATTCAACAGGGTTTGAAAAGGAACATTTCGTGCAAATAACCGAAGCATTAATTTCAGAGCCGGGAGACATCCGGCGTTTTATTCAGCAGGCGGTGGACCACTGGCCGCATTTGCTGGCATTTTACTTCACACTCCATTCGGCAGAAGGAAATATCAACGGGCAACAGATTCATGCATTCTGTACTTCCTTTTACCGACAGGTGCACGAACGTATTACTGAGCGTAATCACACGGCCAGTCCATCCTCGCCGGTGGTATTACGCTGGTTGCGGGAACAACATGGAGGAGCAACAATACGATGCCTGTTGCTGTTCAGCCAGGAGCTTTTCTGCCATCCGCGAGCCAGTGTGACAGTTGATGAAGAATGTTCGCAAGTGGTGGATTTACTGCAACAGAGCTGGCAGGTGATAAGTGCTGGCGGACAATGCCGGGTGGAAAAGCGTTTTCAGGTCGCCCGGGGTAATACATCTGGCCAGTATGTTGCGTTAAAAACAGTCGCATTGTCTCTGGGGTTACCGGTTGTGACCGCCATTATCTATCGTCCGGTACAGCGCTGTACATTGATTACAGCTCAGTGAATCAGCGCAGTTGTGCAGTCAACGATATTTTCTGGCTTTTCGTCGGTCATTCAGCATCATCAGCCGGGTCTCTGCCTCTTTCTGTTCCTGTGGAGTCACTTCCCCGCACGGCTGCCCCTTCAGGTCATAACGGGCGCCGCCAGCCATTAACGCACGGTAATAGCGCGGAGACCGCACATAAGACGCTACTGCCGCGCGTAATGCACCTGCGCCAAACGCCAGTTCTCTGATGGCGATATCCTGTATCAGGTCGTCAGGTATCTCAACTTTAAGCGGTTGGGGTTTTTCCCGGTTGAATAACTCAGGCCAGAGTTCCACAAGACGATTAATACGCTTACGGTTTTTACGCTGGCGTTTTGTCATATGCCGCCACGGTGTTTTTTCAGCAGAGCAGGGCTCTGTTTATCGTTCAACTGTGGTATCCGTTCCCTGGCCTTCACGTTGTGTGCAGTGTTCGTTTTATCCTGCAGCGGCGTTGCCGGTGACTTACTGAAAATACCCTGCGGTTTACGGTTAATGGTCAGCGTTACCATCAGTATTGTTACCTCGTGCTGTCAATGGAAGTGGTACCTCATCCGGTATCTGAAAATGTTTTCCGGTGGATGGCACAGCGAATGTCATGTAAGACATGCTGTTGCCGGTATTGTTCAGTGCTGTGCGTAGTGAGCGTATTCGTTATCAGACTGTACTGGTTGTGAACGATATGACTATGGTGACCGCTACAGTCGGACCAGCCGTACCAATACATACAGCCATGTGCCCTCTGATGCTGAAAGCCTAAATGATGGTAATGACGACATGCGTATGATAAAATATTACTTGACAAATGATAATGAACACCACTTGCAACAACCAGCAAGACCATTGAATAGAGCTAATTGGCGAGTACATCTGTAGATAGTACACAATTCATTACGTAAAATGCTGTAATTTCTATCTAGGGTTACGTAAAATATCACGTAACTTAATTCATTAAATATTTTACGGATTACAGCATGGCTAGTGTTGATGCAGACTACTGCTACTCGTTTCCGGCTATACGTGGCATTCAGGCAGGCCGCCCCTTCTACATTGCCACATGTCCGATGCGTATCATCCCCAAAATTTTTAGCTTTGATGAAAATGATGTTCCTCCGGAGTTGCGCGCGCAACGCACCCTCAATAAATCTCGCATCCCTGAAATGGTTCGTTATCTTCTTGAAAATCCTAAAGATTATGTATTTTCTGCACTAACAGCATCCATTGCCGTTGACGTCCAGTTTGATGAGTTTCCCGGCACGAATAATCTAGGGACGTTATGTGTACCAATGGACGCGCAAATCTTGATCAACGACGGTCAGCATCGTCGTAAAGCGATTGAAGACGCTTTAGACGCTCGCCCGGAGCTGGGGCAGGATAACATACCTGTGCTGTTTTTTGTCGATGAAGGATTAAAACGCAGCCAACAGATGTTTGCCGATCTGAATAAATATGCTATTCGCCCCAGTCCGTCGTTGGCATCGTTGTATGATCATCGGGATGCCAGTTCAAATTTGGCGCGTTATCTGGCAATGTCCGTAGAGCCGTTTGTCGGAATGACTGAGCTGGAAAAATCCAATATCAGTCAGCGGTCAAATAAATTATTTACGTTAAGCAGCATCAAGCAAGCTACCCGTGCGTTGCTGGGAAAAGATCCGAAAAAGAGCGATTTTGAAGAATGTACCCAGATAGCAACTCGCTATTGGCAAGCTATTTATAATGTAATGCCGGACTGGCAATTAGCCGCAAAAAAGGAAGTTTCACCGGTTCAACTACGTCAGGACTATGTTCACGCTCACGGTATTGGTTTGCAGGCACTCGGACAACTAGGGTATACACTGCTGACAAATTACCCAGAGCAGTGGCCTGATAAAATTGCTGCACTCAAAGTGTTTAACTGGCGCAGAAATAATCCGGATCTTATCAAACGTGCGATGCAGCATGGAAAGTTGAGCAAAACCAGTACGGCAATCCAACTCACCTGCAATGCGCTAAAAAACGCACTCTCAATTCCGCTTACTCCTGAAGAACAGGAGCTTGAAGCCCAAATGGTTGTCTCATGAGTAAATTAGTTCAGGCCTACGATTTGGCCGAATACACAGATTTTATTAATCAGGAGCAGTTTTCTGGACGCCCTCTGGCCGAATATATTTCTGAAGTTCAGAGAATTTATTGTGCGGATAAGCGTCCGTGGGTAATTGGCTATAGCGGTGGAAAAGATTCTTCCGCCGTGATCACGCTGGTGTATCTGGCCCTGCTTGGCCTGCCCCCGGAAATGCGCAACAAAGATGTTTTTGTAGTGTCATCCGATACGCTGGTGGAAACACCAGTGGTAGTAGATTTAATTAAGAAAACGATGTTGCAAATTGAGGCAGGCGCAAAGCGTAATGGCCTGCCGATCACTCAACATGCGGTAACGCCTAAAACTAATGAAACCTTCTGGGTCAATTTACTGGGGAAAGGTTATCCGGCCCCAACCCGCAGTTTTCGCTGGTGTACCGAACGCATGAAAATCAATCCGGTGAGTGACTTTATTAAAGAAAAGGTCAGCCAGTTTGATGAAGTAATTGTTGTCCTAGGTTCACGTAGTAGTGAGAGTGCCTCTCGTGCGCAGGTCATCGCAAAGCACAAAATTGATGGCTCACGCTTGGCCCGGCATACCACACTGGCAAATGCGTTTATCTATACCCCTATTGATACCTGGGATGTAGAAGACGTCTGGAAACTGCTGCGCGGCGCGTTCCGCTATGCTCCTGAATATATCGACGAATGGGAAAGCCCGTGGGGTGGAAACAATCGTCCTCTATGGACGCTGTATATGGACTCTTCCGCACAGGGTGAGTGTCCCTTAGTGATAGACGAAAGTACCCCCTCTTGTGGGAACTCTCGCTTTGGATGCTGGACCTGTACCGTAGTAACCAAAGATAAAGCGATGGAAAGTCTGATCAAAAATGGCGAAGAGTGGATGTCGCCATTGCTGAAATATCGTGATCTGCTGGCGTTTACCACCGATCCGGTGAATAAAGACACCTATCGCAACTATAAACGTCGTACCGGTAAGGTGAGCTATCAGTACGCTAAAGACGGTGAAGATCGCAGTGCAGAGCGTAAGCATGTGCCAGGCCCCTACTGGCTCAAATATCGCCAGCAATGGTTAAAAGACTTACTGGAAATTGAGCGTGATTTAAACGCCCAGGGCCACAGGATTACGTTAATCACCGAGTCGGAACTGCACGCTATCCGCCAAGAATGGTTGAAGGATCCTAATGAACCAGACTGGTACGACACACTACCAGGTATCTACCGTGAGGTGTACCAGCGGGATCTGGATTGGGTCGTTGACGACCAATCACGTTTTGACGCCAGCGATGCCGATTTGCTGGTGCAGATAGCTCAGGGGTTTGATGTTGTGCCAGAGATGGTGATGAAATTGATTGAGCTGGAAGTTTCAATGGAAGGATTAAGTCGCCGTCAGGGGATTTTTGACAAACTTGGCACCATTTTAAAACAGGATTGGGGCAGTCTCGAAGAGATTCAACAACAGCAGGCAGCGCTACAAAAACGTAACGACCGGGATATTCACCAGGAAGAAATCACCAGGCTGGAAGCTGAACTTCAGGTTTTACAACGCAGAATTGTCGATGCCAGCGAATCCTCTGTATTGGTCGGCGAGGAAAACGAACGTGCTCATTAAACAACTGGTATTACATAATTTTCGGGTATTTAACGGTACTCACACGATTGATCTGGCTCCAAGAAAGCGACCACATGAAGTAAACCCTCGTCCGATTGTGCTGTTTGGCGGTTTAAATGGTGCAGGTAAAACGTCTATTCTGTCGGCTATCCGGCTGGCATTGTATGGGCGGCTGGCATTTGGGCTCGCGACTCAGCAACAGGATTATATTGAGCATCTTAGTTCGTTGATTCACAAAGGTGCGTACTATATTGAGCAACCGGAAGAGGCGGCTGTTGAACTGACCTTTACCTATAATAAGGGTGGGCAGGAATCAGAGTTTACTGTTACGCGAACTTGGAAAAAGGGCAAGAAAGATCGCCTTTCTTTACAAAAGGATGGCCAACCACTCAGTGAACTGGATTATGATCAGTGCCAGGGGTTTCTTAATGAATTAATTCCTCATGGTATTGCTGATTTGTTCTTTTTTGATGGCGAAAAAATTGCGGAACTGGCAGAAGATGAATCTGGCAATATTTTGCGCACCGCTGTACGCCGTTTATTGGGCCTGGATCTGATATCCAAACTGCGTAATGACTTAATGATTTTCGTTAAGCGCCAACAATCCAGCCAGTTAGCGGAAACTCAGCAACAGCAGATTGAAGTGCTGGAAAAACAAAGTAGAGACTTAGCTTGTCAGACAGAAGCATTGCTGGAAAAAGCTGATTTTGCCAAATCTAGAATCGAGTTTCTGTCTAAAGACATTATTCGCTATGAAGGCTTGTTGAATGCGCAGGGCGGTGCATTTGCGCAGACAAAAGCGCAGGAGAAGCAGAAAGTTGAAACACTGCTAAAAGATAAGGAGCGCCTGGAAAAAGCACTGCGTCAGGAATGTGATGGATCATTACCTTATGCACTAGCTCCCAATATTTTATCCGAGTTGCTGGAAAAAATTGCTGATGAAACGCAGATCAAACAAGCTCAAAGCTTTGAAAAAGAGTTAAGGCTATTTTTGGCCCAGCTCAGAAACGATATTGCATTACGCTCTCGTACTACCAGTAAAATTGCAGCCGAGGCGATTACTGATAATCTGAACGAATATATGGCAACTAAACCGAAGGGCGATTTGTTGTTTGATATTTCTGAACGTGAAGCCGGCATGCTCCAGCAATCAATAGAGCAGGACAGTAAAAAGGCATGGCAGCGCTTCGAGCTTTACCGTATTCAGTTAGCAGAAATTGAACAGCAACTAGAGCAAGCCGCTGCCAATATTGCCCGCGCTCCGGAAGATGAGCAGTTAATGGATCTTTTTGAAAAGCTGCGCGATCTTGATAAGCAGCGTGAAAATCAGCGGCAAAAATATCTTTCATTGCTGGAAGACGCTAAACGGGTTAAGCAACAGCAACTGGATTGTGTCCGTCAGGTGCAAAAACTGCATGATGCGGCCCGCAGTCAGCATGGCTTTAGTAGCGCCTTCAAAAATGCGCAGGAAACAATTAATTTACTCGATCGGTATAGCGACGTATTAACTCAGGCGAGAGTAAAGACGCTATCTGCTAACTTTGAAGTTGCCTATCGCAAACTGGCTCGTAAAGAAGATATGCAACTGAGTGCTCATATTAACCCAGAGACATTTGACGTTGAGTTAATTGATGAGAAGGGATCTGTCATTAATCGTAAGTTACTATCTGCCGGTGAAAAGCAGATTTATGCCATTGCTATTCTTGAGGCGCTAGCAAAAACTTCTGGTCGTGATTTGCCGGTGATTATTGATACGCCATTAGGACGTCTGGATTCACAACATCGGGATAAACTAATTAACCATTATTTCCCATTTGCCAGCCATCAAGTGGTGCTATTGTCTACCGATACGGAAGTGGATGAACGTTATTTTGTTGACCAATTACGTGATGATATTTCTCATGCTTACGAGATAGTATTTAACACGCATACTAAATCATCAGCGTTGAAGCCCGGTTATTTCTGGGAATTAACTAAGGAGGCTATCTGATGCTCCCGAATCGAATGGTGCTGAATCGTCAGACTGAAGAGCAGCTTAAAAGATTGAAAGGGTATACAGGGATCACACCTAATGTCGCTGCCCGATTGGCATTTTTCCGCTCGGTGGAGAGTGAGTTTCGCTATTCATCAGAACGGGATAATCGGAAACTAGATGGTTCGCTGGTGTTGGATAAGATTACGTGGCTGGGGGAGACATTACAGACTACGGAATTGGTATTGAAGATGCTTTATCCGCAGTTAGCTCAGAAGGATATGGTTAAAGCATGGGCTGCGCATGTGGAGGATGGGATTGCGGCGTTAAGGAATCATAAGAGTCTATTAAACTTTATTAAATCAATAGATTAAGAATTTTTAGGCCATCCAAATTAACAATATGGATGGCCTGAACAAAATTTAGTCAATTTTAAAAATCTGTTTTGACATTTTCGTTTAAATAATCATATATTTTTCGCTGACCCACAGTTGTTGATGTATACTCTGTATTTTTTGTAAACTCCTCAGGATTCACAGTTTTCAATGCAGAGCACAGCTTTTCAATATTTTCTTTGTTAATTTTAGGCATGTCCATCAATTTTTTACGTAGAAACTGAAATAATGCAGAAATACCGACAGATCTAACTAACACTGTGCCTTTCTCAATACATACATTAGCCCAAAAATGATCTTTTATCGCTGAAAAATAAATTTTCAATATTTGCTCTATCGCCTTATCATTGCCTTTTATATAAAACCATCGCAATGGGCTTTTATCCTTGCTGTTTTTATTATCAAGCCTGCCCCTTCCTTTTTCTTTTTCATCCGAATCAATTGCATTGATGGTATATCTATCAGCACGAGGGTTTTTAGATATTAGTGATAATACACCATCAATAAATACAGACGATGATATAGACCAGTCATTTTCAGTAATTTCATTCAATACTCTATTTTTTAATCGTCTGTAGAAAGGATATTCATCTGTTTTATTGAATTTCTCACTAAAATATACAGCAAGCAAATCAGGAGGCCAATACTCTCTGGATATATCATCAAGAGAGTATCCAAAGAGTCTATATGCTAAACTTTTAGGAACTTTTTGTTGGTTAAAATTAATTGTTGAAAATATAGTTGCTTGATTGGATGGTGGTAATGAGTTATAAATTGAACAAGGTAATTGAATATCTTTATTCTTAGCATACTTAAATCCTAATAATCTGTGCTGTCCATCGATAATAGAACATAATCTTAGATTTATATTCGGTATTATTATCTTATATAATCAATTCTCACTTTTTTTAAACTCCCATTTGTCATCTTCCTTTGCAGGTGTACCATCTTCATTATGATTGACAGAGAGTATGATTGAGTTTGGAAATGCAGCCTCATCGGAGTCTATGAATTTTGCTATGTCTAAGGCTCTTGGCATAGACTCTTTCCTCTGCACACCTGATATTTCCCCATCATCCATTTCCGCCTGATTCACATAAATACATTTCAATAAATCTTCGGCAGACATAACCGTCTGAAAGAATTCGCCGTATGGTTGGGTGACCTTAATTGCATGGATCTCAATAGAATTAGACATTTATAGCCCCTCACCTGGCTCATCATTAGAACTCATATTCCTTAATTCATCAGACACTAATGAATCTGGAGTTACAGGGATTTTAAAATCAGGCTTAACAACGGTAATGGAAAACCATAATATTATAGTTATAATAAGTGATGAAATTAACATGAAATTGACGTCATTTTTTAATCCAAAAAATAAAAAAAACAAATGATATGAACCATAAAAATATTGAACAAGATATTCTAACTTGTTTACGGTGCCTTTCAGATAAAGAAATAGGATTTTCGTTCTCGTCATCTCTGGATAAACACTCCGCGGCTAATACGCCCAATGTGGTAATAATAAATGAAAAAATAGAAAAACCCAACTGCGTATTATCTTTTAAAAATAATGGGCCAATCCATATTCCGCAGGTTGATACAAATAATGTCACCAAAGATATAAAAATAAATTTTGGCTGAATGATTCTTGGATATAATCCTAAGATATCTTTCCACAAGTTCACCCAATGTATCATATCATTTCTCGACATGCTTTTTACCCTAACCTTGTACTATCTACAAAAATAATCAAAAAACAAGCTCCCAAAACGCTCTATCTCGCATCTTGCTAACCCGCTTATCCCCATCAACATACAGACTGAAATGTTTTTCAAGCTGCCGAATCTGCCCCATTAACGACTCCTGTTCGCCCTTATCATCCACGTTGAATACAGCCTTGATATCCGCATTTTTAATTTCGGACACACGATGAATAACCCAGGTTAGAATATATGAAGCGTAATTGTTCTCTCCAGTTTTGAAGTGGGTAATTTCCTGCGTTGACAGGATCGCTCCAACACCATATTCACGACCTTCCTTAAGGATCTTCCTCAGACTGGAAAAGTCCTGGCGCATAAAGTTATCTGCCTCATCCACCAGAATCATCTTGGTGAGCTGACGATAATCCCCCTGAATCACTGGCTTGCCGCGTTTTTGCATTTGTGCATAAAACAGATCCAGGGTTAGCGCAACCACCAGGTTTTGAATCTCTGATGAGTAGCCAGCCAATTCGATAACTGTGACACCATCCACCAGATCATACAGACTCGTCATTTTCTCTGGGTCTGTTTCAAATATCTGAAACCCAGCTAAGTTATAAAGCGCGGCGTACAATGAGTCTTCTTCTACTTTTTCCTGAGCCAGATATCGCTGCCACACATCTTCTATGGTCGGTGCTACACGGTTCCAGGTTGAGCGATCATGAGGCACTATTCCTGCTAATTCATAGCACTCCATGATTAGCGTAACCAGTTTCATACGCTGTTTCACACCCAGGTTATAGGCTTTCCCCATTGTTTCAGAAAATGCGATTGCGGTATGTCTGGGTAACATGGGCATATCACCAAACAGTGACAAAGGGTTATAAGGTAGTAACGATAATTGATATTTCTTACCGCCAGTAGCCTTCAGAAAAGCCTCGTCCACATAGTCAGATTTATAATCAAAGATCAGTAAACCAATCGATTTTCCATCAACGTTACAGGATTGGTTACGCATTAATTGTGTCACCAGCGATTTGGTAAATTGCGTTTTCCCGGTCCCCATCGTACCGATGATGCCTGTGTTGGTATTCATAAACTTCGTGGTGTTGGTCGGTTCCCAGAATAACGGGGTTTGCCGTGTAGCGTCATGACCAAATAATACTTGTAAGGGTACAGTGCTGACCTCTGGTGTCGGCTTTGGAATATCAGGTCGTGTGTCTGGCGGTGTCGTTACCTGCACTCCCGATGCTGATGGAGATGGGTGCTCATCACTCTCTGGCTTCAGACGGTATTTATCTGGTACCCGGTAGCGTTCAGCCAATGGCAATTTACCTTCACGGGTAGTGATTAACGAGGATAGTAATGAATAAGGAATTTCGATCTGTAAGATATTCTCTGTCGTCTCTTTATAGGAGAGATCGAAGCAAGATCCGCTGTCTACATGTGCAACAACAAAGCCATTAGCATAGTCTTTTAACTCACCCAACTGATAGTCACCGGTCAACCACCATTCGCGGCGATCCAACAGGGGAGCCAGCTTATCACTGTCCAGCACACCGTACAGCTGAAGTTTCTCTACCTGCATCAGCACCTGTCGAATAAAGAGCGCGCGATAAAGTTGCGATGCCAGTGTATGCGGCTCCAGAATATCCTGCTGTAAATAACGTTTAAGCTCAGCAGCCTGCTGGCCCGCATAGTTGTAATCTGGTCGAGCGCCGGTTTTGACTTCCAGCGGCAGTAAATAGAGACGGTTTTCTTTAAAACCAACAAAGAGCACATCATCAGAGATTGCGCCTTTACGGTACCCCTGTAGATTTCTTGATAAATCGCTTTCCTTCATCTTTAGCCCGACGTTACCAGATACGCGAATCATTTCGGCTACAGATAGCGGTACCCAGCAGATATCAGACTCACTCAGCATGGACTGTACAAATTTATACGCGCCAATGATGCCATATTTCTCTTTGCGCTCTTTTTCACTGGAGCGCAACATCTTCAGCAACCACTCACCGTTAAAAGCATTAAATTCGGCAAGTAGATGCTGGCTATCAACGGCAGATTGCCCGGACTGGCTTTCGGTCTGGAGCAGGCGGAGGAATAGATCGACCTGCTTCGTTACCGTCACTGCATCGTAGCCTGCACAACTAGTGTACTGATCGGAATAGTGGATCAGCACAACATCTTTCTGGCTAGTAAAGAAGTCAAGAGTAACTTTAGGGTCAATAATGGTGGTCCAGAGTGCACTGTTGTAAGAATAATTGAGTAGCTGTTTAAAATTGCCGCTTACGGCCAATCCAATCCCTTGTCCGTGGTATTGACTGTTGCTCTGACGCGCTGGCTGCCACAGGCAGCCCACTAACCGGGCAAGTCGTAGAGCGCAGTAAGATTCAGTATCAACATTCCGCAGGCCAAACGCGGTAAAGTAAGCATCCCCCTGTGTTTCAGCTCCTTCTCCGGAAATCAGCCCATGACACAGTACACCGCTGGCAGCATCCTCAATGCGGATCTGGCGGCAATCCACCGGAGCTGTATTGGTGAAAAACGCCAAATGTGCATAGGCCAATTTGTCGCTTTCTGACGGCAGGACAAATTTGCTGAACGTTAACCGACTGCGTAACAGGTCAATCAGCATATCGGCCTCAGCTCGCCACGCACCGCGGTTCAGGTCAAGGTCGTTTTTAAGCTGTTCATAGCTGCCACTCTCGGCAAAGCGATCAAACATATTTGGCAGCAGGCGTTCATCGTAGCAATTTACATGCACCGAAATAGCATGCTCTTTTTCCTGCTTAAAATATTCCACTAACCCCAGAAACAGTTCTTTCGCTGTTCCCTGATTAATAGCATTAATAATCAATGCATTGTTTCCGGGACTCTGAAATAGCCGGGCGTAGGCTTCGGTAAATTCATTGAGCTTGTCTTTTACCAAACGTTTTACGTAATCGTGGCTCACCTGGCGCTGGGGAACGACATCGATCCAGAAGCGATTTTCTTCCACCGGCTGCAACTGTGCGTATTCGTGTTCACTGTGGTAAACGAATGGCATCAAGCCGGACACCACCAGACGATCAAGCGTAATGGTCGGTAGTGTGGCAAATGACGCTGAGTCGTATTGTTCCTGCTCTGCGCAGATAGTTTGTACCAGTTGTAAATGGTAGGCCAACACTAGGGGATGCAACGGGGAGAGACGTTCATGACTGTCGACATTACAAATACCCAGATGCAGCAGGCGCTTTTCCTGCGCTGTTAACGCTCTGCTCAACTCGATTTGTTGAAGCGCCTGTTCAAAGGTCGTCACTATATGGCTTACCAGCGCGCAGTATTCTGCTGACCACGATACCAGGCTAGGTAAAGTACCGCAGCGCTGGTAGTAGAGGAATAATTGGTCGTAGGCGTTATAGAGATCGGGGTGGATGGCAACGAGTTCATCCAGCGCAAACGCGCTATCGTCATCTCCTGTCCCCAAAAGACGTTGATCAACTAATGAGGCTTCCAGCGCCAGTAACTGCTGGCGAACACCGACAACCTTGTGTTCGGTATTATCAAGAATGATACGACCCTTCAATCGGTTCCAGGACGCATTCCCGTCTTCTTTGAACAGTTTATTGAAACGACTCTGGTCAAAAAGTAGCGGTAAGGTTAACCCTTCTTCGGCTCCCGGCCCTTCGATATTGAATGCCAGACAAGAATCACCTGAAACAAGCTTAAATTGGATCAGATCGCTTTGATTTGCCAGTGTTTCAAAATTCACCAATGCATAATGCTGGCAGTCAATATCACCATTTTCTTCATCCAGTATACAGACTTGGCTACCCGACTCAGCGATTCGTAGTTCGTTGTCTTCGCGTTGGAGTGTGATTTGTGGTTTACCTGGCTCGATACGGAAACAATGCTGAATATCGTCTAGCCAGAATTGTCCTTGTCTGACCAGTAACAGGCGGAACTTGTACTCTTCGGCTGAATTATTGCGATTAGTCAGTTCGAGGCTAAAGAAGCAGGGATTCCCATCGAAAGGAACCGACGCCATAATACGGGAGCTTTTACCCCCTGCACGACTAATTCGCCAGAAACGCTCTTTTTTTAACTGACGATGATGCGCAATTTTTATCTGGTTATCCTGAAGATCGTTGCCCTGAAAGCAAAACTCCAGCTCAGTTTGCGATTGTTCGGGTGGTACCTGTACCAGTAGGCTGATATCGCGCTTGCCTGCTTTACTTGCGCTTTTCGCCCGTTGCCAAATCACGCCATTTTCGACCGTGATATCATCCAGTACCAGTTTTTGTTCGCGGTTCTGTTCTTTTTCGTTTAGATAAACAGCGAAATCAAGCTCGCGCCAGTCGTCTTTATCATTGAAATGTTCCTGAATAAATTTGGCGCTGAATTCAGTTAATACGTTCTCCAGTTGCCCACTGTAGCGTTCAACGCTGTCCTCGATTTGACGAAATAACTTCCTGTTTTCATTCAGTCGGGTATGGAGCTGTTTCTGGCTAAAATTCAGTAGTTCATCATCTTTAAACAGCGATAGCTCGGAGAAATCCAGATTGCCGTCATCCAGCAGGCGATACAACGACGAGAAGCCAAATACGGTCGCACCTTCATCCAGTACCGTTGTTCGTTGATCCTTTAATAAGCAACGCGACAACTCTGAACGGTTGTTGTCCGTCGTGATCAACTTTTCCAATTCATGACTGAAGGTTTCGGGGTGCCAGATAGCTCCCGGTGCCGCGACGTCTTTTGTGCTGTTAATCAGGGTGTCCAGCATGCTGTTATGAATAATCAGCAGTGCAGTTTTGGCAAACACCCCGCTGCGGCCAGCAACTTCATCGCGTAAATGGGATATGTAGTTTTCCGTGAATGCTGGCGCTGCGGCTCCGTGCAGCACCGGAATAAGCTGAATACCATTACAGGAGAGACAGGCAAGGCGCTGCTCTGGCGCAATTTCCAGATGATTGTCACCTGCCAGGTCAACAAAAGCCTGCCAGAGTTGTAGAGCATTGTCAGGGTCAGGAGATTTAAACTGGTAACGCTCACCAGGTTGAATAATGCCACTAACCCATTCAATAAAGGTTTCCGCCAGATAGGTTTCATACTGTTTTACGGACATACACGGCGTCTCCACTGTCACTCATTCGCTCCACATTTCCCATACGTTCATAAAACGCTACCAGCGTTTGTGCCGACTGGTTATCCAGATAAAATCCGCGCTGTTCAAAGCCGCGCAGCAACTCATGCAGGCGTAGTTTGTCATTTTTACCCACAGTGAGATTGGTCAGCAGCAGCAGACGATCCTGATTCAGTACCAGTACTTTTCCCGCCCGACCACGTACCTGAATGAAATCGGTGCAGATCTGGGTTTCAAGCTCGTTGATGTATTTCCGGTTAACTGTCGCACGATCAGATTTCTTATCCTGAAACTGTTCAACAGCAACGGTTAATAATTGTTTAAAAGCTTCTTCCAGCGTAACGGCTTGCGTATACTTCGATGCCGAAAGCTCGCGTTTTTCGATAAACTCCTGCAAATAATTATTGAGATCTTGCAGTAATTGAGATGAGTTATCAGAAAAATTTAAGCAATCCTGATAGACCTGCCAGAGTGGACGCTTCTTATCTCCTTTTATTTGTAGAACTTCCAGCGCGGAGAGTATTGGGAAAAGTTTTTCACTTTGACGAGCGAACCACTTATAACCAAAGCGTTTTATTTGATCCCGTTCAGAACTGGCTTTTTCAGTGTCGAGAATAAAGAAAAGCGACTTACTTTGTGGCTCGCCGTCCTGCCAGTTGTCCAGATTGAGCGCTAGCTGGGCACACCAGCTAAAGGCATATAAACGCAGAGTATTAGTCAGTTCTTGTAACAAATATTGAGGGTGTTCTGCCAAAAACGCCAGATCAGACTGAAAACAAGTCACCAGATAGGGAAGGTAGGGTTGTTCTTCAGAGAATGGGCCTTTTCCCAATAACTTTATTTTTTCATTGAGCTTATTTAGCATTTGCTGCTCAATGAAGTTCAGCTTATCCTGGATAGGATATTCCAAGCTGAAATCTCCCATTAGATTAGCAAACAGAGTGCCAAGGCGTTTATCGGCCATTGAAGCGCCACTTATTTTTTCGCCATCAAACTGAGCATGAAATAGTAAAAAAAGCGGAGATACACGAAAGATATCTTCACTGGAAAAATACATCCGTTCCAGTACAGTCCAGAATGCTGGTTCATCAAGCAATTCTTGCAAATGAGCCTTGCAATCATCGCGAAATTGACTGGGAGTATAGGCATCAATTTTACGCTTCAGGGCGTAACTAAGCACCAATCCGGTGACAAATTGCCAGTTAATATCATTGTTTTTGTTACGTATCGGCAGATAACTATCCAGTTGATTATTACCTACTTTTAACGTCGTTGCGATAGGGTACATTCCACTAACCCTCCATACCGCTAATGGTGATCATGTCGTCGTCCGCTTTAGCGCGATAAACTCGCCGCCCACCAGCATAAAACTTGATTTCGCTGCTGGATTTGGCCTGTTCAGTAATCAAATCAACGATTTCGTCCAGTAGAACAATGGCATTTTTATCGTATTTATTGGGGCGATAGCCATTGTTTAATTTGTTCAAAAGTTCAAATAAATTAAGTCCGATACGAACTGGTAACAGAGAGTTTTGCCCAACTTTTAAATGCACGTCGAAGCCAGTAGGGTGGGCCGTATTTTTATTGCGGATGGCCTCCCAGTCAGGTTTCAATTCGACTGGCGCGGTTATTTTTACCCCACCATATTCACCTAAAAAGAACTCTTCTTTTTGCATACTCAATTCCGGCGCTTTGCGGTTTGCATAGCGCTGAATACCAGCAATAAGTTCGGATGTATAAAACCGGTTCAGTGCTTTTTTCTGCTCTGAGTCAGCGATGTAATTTTTGTGCAGATGCCAGATTTCTGAATAATGCTCAAATAAAGATTCATTGAAGAATACGGAAAATTTCTGATGATAATTATTCCCCAGAGATTCATCCTGCAGCAACCAGAAGAGCCGAATTAATGAAGCCGCATCACCCGGATTAACGCACTGGCGATCAAATCTAATGTGTAATGGCGCGAGTGCAGCTAAAAAATCATCCAGTTCAGGGTCAACCAGGCCCAATTCGTAGCGCAAAATAAACTGATCGATTTCATAGGTGTGCAGCCTAGCAGGATCAAAATCAGAAACTTTTTTAATCAGGTCGTTTTCTGCCCCAGTGAAAAGATTATCAAATAAATACCCCGGCCCCATAAGCAAATGATGCAGAAAATCCAGTAGAGTTCGGGTTGTCACAAACTGATCTTTAATCAGGCGGGCCTTAAAGAGCTGAGTGATGAGAACATCCTGAACACCCGGCAGACAAAGTAATTTATAGTTAGCAACTTCTTTCAGCTCAGGGTTAACGGTCTCATCATGTCGAAAAATAAACTGAAACAAATTACTATCATCATTACGGGTTAAATTATCCAGTAATGTTTTAATAAACGATGAATACTGTTTTTTTTCATTAAACTGGAATTTAGGGTAATGCTCAAAGTCAAAAAAAGAACAATGCCCACTGCGGTATGGGCGGCTTTCTTCCTGATCTGCTGACAAGAAAGAATCGATCGCAGTGCGGATCGCCAGATGGCATTCAGCACCTTCTCTGGCAAAATTGGCGAGCATCCCGGTATTGATGCCTATAAGCAAAGGAGATGAGTATTGGTGATGATTGCTAAATAAATCATTTAAAGCATCAATAGCTGATTGCCGGGGAGCAAAGCTGTGTGTTGCATCCAGATGAAAACTAAAGCGCTGCTGATAACGAGGGTTTGACTTACAACGGGTCAAAATTTCGGACTTTCCATCACCACTACTGCCACACAAAAAGATGATTTCACCGGGCTTAGCAACATCCAGATAACGTTGCAGCTCAGTTTCAATTTCTTGTTTAACAAAGAGTTGTTCTTTTAACTGATCGAACTCATCCTTTTGACGATGCGTTACCGTGGTTACGGAAAACGAAGATGACTTCGCAAGTACACCCAACGCTTTACGTAATGTGATTGCGCTCATAACTTCATGTTCTCAAAAGTAGGATTATACCTATTCTATAAAAGCTATCCGCTGATATCTATAGGCACTTTGAGACATTTATTACGGGCAATTTTAAAATTGTATCTTTTCCATCCGTACACAAAACACATCCAGAGATGGCGGGGAAAATCCATCTATCAACCAGTTCCACTTTGGAAATTGCTTGATTAGTAGTATCTTAATCAAACACATACGCTAAATATTACCCCCGATTGATTTTCGCATAGTCAAACAGCGTAATCGATCTCTCCCTATTCGCATCCAGAAAATCAGCCCACCATACTGCAAATCAGCTCGCGCTCATCCAGATGTTCTGCCTTATGGATATACGCCCCCTTACCGATGTGACTCATCTGACGTTCAGCCGCTTTATCTCATGTTGTTCTGGTCTCAATACTTCCATGCCGTTGCAATTACCTCTTAAACCAGCCCTTACCATTTTTATGGGTACGATAAGAAAACTTTATCGGGCACGATCGATTTTATCGATCGATTCGATCGAAAACATTCCTTTTACCTTATCTTTTTCATGGTTTTAGAATGAGCAACCCCATTTATCGTTCGGGGAAAGTGATAGCGGAGATGATTGAAATGAATAAGGTTATTGCGGTTTCAGCGCTTGCCATGGCAGGCATGTTTTCGACCCAGGCTCTGGCTGATGAAAGCAAAACAGGCTTTTATGTGACCGGTAAAGCAGGTGCTTCTGTTATGTCACTTGCAGACCAGCGTTTCCTGTCGGGGGATGGAGAGGAAACATCAAAATATAAAGGCGGTGATGGCCATGATACGGTATTCAGTGGCGGTATCGCGGCCGGTTATGATTTTTACCCGCAGTTCAGTATTCCGGTTCGTACGGAACTGGAGTTTTACGCTCGTGGAAAAGCTGATTCGAAGTATAACGTAGATAAAGACAGCTGGTCAGGCGGTTACTGGCGTGATGACCTGAAGAATGAGGTGTCAGTCAACACACTGATGCTGAATGCGTACTATGACTTCCGGAATGACAGTGCATTCACACCATGGGTATCTGCAGGGATTGGCTACGCCAGAATTCACCAGAAAACAACCGGTATCAGTACCTGGGATTATGGGTACGGAAGCAGTGGTCGCGAATCGTTGTCACGTTCAGGCTCTGCTGACAACTTCGCATGGAGCCTTGGCGCGGGTGTCCGCTATGACGTAACCCCGGATATCGCTCTGGACCTCAGCTATCGCTATCTTGATGCAGGTGATAGCAGTGTGAGTTACAAGGACGAGTGGGGCGATAAATATAAGTCAGAAGTTGATGTTAAAAGTCATGACATCCTGCTTGGTGTGACTTATAACTTCTGACGACACTGCTCCTGAACGATAATACGTATATTTAGCAATTAAGATAATTGCGTATCTTCTGCAATTAAACAGAAATACCCTGCAGTCTATTACTGCAGGGTTATCTGTTTCACAGATAATTTCTGATTTTTATTATCCTGTTCTCTTCATCATAATGTTGTCGATATACTCCGATGAATATCAGAAAACTGTTTTGTCCGGGAAACACACCCCGGATTTTATTGTTTTTATTCTTTTTTGTTGTTTCTGCAATAACCACAATTGCATGCGGATACACTGAGAAGAATGCCACAGGAAATGTGCTGCTTCTGTTTCTCCTTCTTCTCCTTGCACACAGAAATACCCTCACATCCATTACAGCGCTGTTATTTATGTTCTGTTGTGCACTGTATGCGCCTGCGGGTATGACGTACGGTAAAATCAACAACAGTTTTATTGTCGCGTTGCTGCAGACCACGGCTGATGAGGCTGCAGAGTTTACCGGGATGATTCCTGTTTATCATTTTCTGGTCAGTGCCGCGATTCTGGTATTCATGGTGATTTTCTGGCGGACACACCACCGCGGTCACCGTAACTGGCTGGCACTGCTGCTATTCGTATTATGCTCTGTAAACAGCTGGCCGTTGCGGATGGTTAAAGGAACTGTTGTGGGGACAACTGACACATTGCGTGAAATGCAGCGTTATAAACAACTGAGTCAGCACGGGGCTGATAACTGGAAAATCCTGCCGGGTGTGCCGTTGTATGACACGATTGTTATCGTTACTGGTGAGAGTGTGCGCAGGGATTATATGTCGGTATATGGCTATCCCGTGCCAACCACGCCGTGGCTGAATACTGCTCCCGGTTTATTTATTGACGGCTATACATCGACAGCAGCCAGTACCGTACCTTCCCTGAGCCGGACACTGATTTATGACTATGAGCAGAACCCTGACTCCGGCAACAACGTGGTGGCGCTGGCAGCAAAAGCAGGATACAGCACATGGTGGATATCCAATCAGGGAAAACTGGGAGAGCATGACACACGCATCTCTGTTATTGCTTCTGATGCGGAGCATACCGTTTTCCTCAAGAAAGGCAGCTTCGCTTCCCGTAAAACGGATGACATGTTGTTGTTACAGGAAACAGAACGTGCGCTGGCGGATAAATCCTCGCCGAAGGTGATTTTCCTGCACATGATTGGCTCTCATCCGAATCCGTGTGACCGACTTAACTCCTGGCCGAATTATTACCTGGAGCAGTATCCCCGAAAGATTGCCTGTTACCTCGCCAGCATCAGTAAACTGGATAACTTTCTCGGTCAGCTTGATGGTATCCTTCGCCGGCATTCCCGTCACTTTGCAATGCTTTACTTTTCTGACCATGGGCTGTCGGTCAGCGACAGTGCTAATCCTGTTCATCATGATGGTCATGTGCAGGGGGGCTACAGCGTTCCCCTGATTATTACCGCCAGTGACATCACGTCTCATCAGTCCGTCAGCAGGAAAATCAGTGCCCGTAATTTCGCAGGCATTTTTCAGTGGCTGACCGGTATTCGTACCGAAAATATAACGCCATTCAATCCGCTGACAGACGAAGATAATGAACCCGTTATGGTTTTTAACGGAGAGAAAAATGTGCCGGCAGACAGTCTGAAACCGCAGCCACTTATTCTTCCGGACCACAGGTAATCATATATGGCAAACTGTAATACAGTCTCTTGTACTGAAAAGGATTCTGTATAGAATAGAACCTGTATTCATATCAGCACAAGGGACCACCAAATCCCGGCAACATTCCTTACGTCAGTTATCCCGCATCACCCTGTGGGTGCGGGATTTTTTATGATGTTTCTTTTTATTGAATATATATAAATAACGAATAACTGCGGATTCTGATAATCCACCTGCAGGGAGCAATCCGGTAAACATTTAATACATCAGTTAATATCGTTTTGCCTTTTTAACAAAGAAAATATTCATGGAGTAAGTTCCCGGGCATTTGCCCGGGATGATTACTGTTTTAATGGATTATTAATCTTTGCATATTCAAATGGACTGATAAATTTTTCTCTGTTTGCATCCAGAAAATCGGCCCACCATTGTAGCATCAAGCGGCGTTCTTCCAGATGCTCTGCTTTATGGATATACGCGGCCCTCACTGAATTTCGCTCCATGTGGCTCATCTGACGTTCAACAGCATCACGAGACCACAAACCTGATTCGACCAATGAACTACAGGCCATTGTTCGAAAGCCATGACCACAAACCTCTACTTTTGTATCATACCCCATGACCCGTAACGCACTATTTACCGTATTCTCACTCATGGGTTTGTGCGAATCGTGATCACCAATAAATATCAAGTCATGGGCCCCACAAAACTGTTTTATCTGCTTTAAAATTGCAAGAGCTTGCGTTGAAAGAGGCACTAGATGCGTTGTACGCATTTTTGAGCCTCTATGGGAATGTTTCACTCCAGGAATAGGCTCCCGCTCCGGTGGGATAGTCCATATAGACGCTTCGAAATCGATCTCTGACCAACGAGCAAAACGCAGCTCACTGGACCGAATAAAGATCAGCAAAGAGAGTTCTGTCGCCCATCGGGTTAGCGGCCTACCAGTATAGCTATCTATTTTTGTAAGCAACTCAGGGATGCGCTTTAATTCAAGCGCGGGACGATGTTGTCGATTACAGGAAGCAACCGCCCCAGCCATCTCTTGTGCCGGGTTATAATCAATTAACCCACTTTGCACTGCATAGCGCATGATGGCTGTAGTGCGCTGCTGAAGACGAGCGGCCACTTCAAGACGTCCAGACATTTCTACGGCCTTAATGGGTGCTAATAAATCTCGAGTTTTTAACTCAGCGATATTACGTTCACCAAGCGCTGCAAAAAGATTATCTTCCAGACTTTTTAGCACACGATGGGCGTGATCTTCAGACCACTTTTTATTGGTGCCATGCCACTCAATCGCGACTTCTTTAAAGGTTCGTGCTTTACTCTGTTCAACCTTATCATTTTTCTTTTTGTCTCCCGGATCGACGCCATTCGCAAGCAGCTTACGCGCCTCGTCACGACGTACTCTGGCATCCGCTAGTGTGATTTCAGGATAAACCCCAAGTGCCAGCATTTTTTGCTTTCCCTCATAACGGTACTGCAAACGCCAGTACTTAGAACCATTTGGATGGACAAGCAGATGCATACCGCCACCATCAGTCAGCTTATATTGCTTATCCGTTGGCTTGGCTGCTCTGACTTTGATATCTGTTAATGCCATGCGTATTCCCTCCCTGTTGGTACAAGCATTATCGAACCGGAAATACCATCATCTGTACCAACATATGTTGGTAGATGTACGTTGATATCGGTTGACCTTGAGAGAGTTAATATAGCTGGAAAGGTAGATAAATACTGAATTTTAGGCATAAAAAAAGACCTCAGTTGAGGTCTATTTACATACTTTTGGTGCCGAAGGCCGGACTCGAACCGGCACGTATTTCTACGGTTGATTTTGAATCAACTGCGTCTACCGATTTCGCCACTTCGGCACTGAAGAGGTATGCGGAAAACGTTGTGGATTATACCTGTCGCACGCCACCATGCAAGCGCCAGCTTGCACCCACCTCGCTAAGTGCTGAAATTTTCAGCATTACACTCAGCGATATGTAACCTTTGTCACACTCCAGGCACCCCGCCCTGCCATGCTCTACACTTCCCAAACAACACCAGAGAAGGACCCAAAAATGTCGATGATAAAAAGCTATGCCGCAAAAGAAGCGGGCGGCGAACTGGAAGTTTATGAGTACGATCCCGGTGAGCTGAAGCCACAAGATGTTGAAGTGCAGGTGGATTACTGCGGGATTTGTCATTCCGATCTGTCGATGATCGATAACGAATGGGGATTTTCACAATATCCGCTGGTTGCCGGGCATGAGGTGATTGGGCGCGTGGTGGCACTCGGGAGCGCCGCGCAGGATAAAGGTTTGCAGGTCGGTCAGCGTGTCGGGATTGGCTGGACGGCGCGTAGCTGTGGTCACTGCGACACCTGTATTAGCGGTAATCAGATCAACTGCGAGCAAGGTGCGGTGCCGACGATTATGAATCGCGGTGGCTTTGCCGAGAAGTTGCGTGCGGACTGGCAATGGGTGATTCCACTGCCAGAAAATATTGATATCGAGTCCGCCGGGCCGCTGTTGTGCGGCGGTATCACGGTCTTTAAACCACTGTTGATGCACCATATCACTGCTACCAGCCGCGTTGGGGTAATTGGTATTGGCGGGCTGGGGCATATCGCTATAAAACTTCTGCACGCAATGGGATGCGAGGTGACGGCCTTTAGTTCTAATCCGGCGAAAGAGCAGGAAGTACTGGCGATGGGTACCGATAAAGTGGTGAATAGCCGCGATCCGCAGGCACTGAAAGCCCTGTCGGGGCAGTTTGATCTCATTATCAATACTGTGAACGTCAGCCTCGACTGGCAGCCTTATTTTGAGGCGCTGACCTATGGCGGTAATTTCCATACGGTCGGTGCGGTTCTCACGCCGCTGTCTGTTCCGGCCTTTACGTTAATTGCGGGCGACCGCAGCATCTCTGGTTCTGCTACCGGCACGCCTTATGAGCTGCGTAAGCTGATGCGTTTTGCCGCCCGCAGCAAGGTTGCGCCGACCACCGAACTGTTCCCGATGTCGAAAATTAACGACGCCATCCAGCATGTACGCGATGGTAAAGCGCGCTACCGCGTGGTCCTGAAAGCCGACTTCTGATCCCTTTGCCGGGAGCCTGTCGCCCGGCACTTAAATCTCTTTGGAAGGCGTCTCGCAATCTGCTGAATTTAGCGGTGAAGAGTGCACAGCCGTTGCCTATACTCCAGGCAGGAAACTGGAGGAAATCTCATGAGCGAACCCCTGTTAATTGCCCGCACGCCGGACACAGAACTGTTTTTACTGCCGGGAATGGCTAACCGTCACGGGCTGATTACTGGCGCAACGGGGACGGGTAAAACTGTCACGCTGCAAAAACTGGCGGAGTCTCTATCGGAAATCGGCGTGCCGGTGTTTATGGCCGATGTGAAAGGCGATCTGACCGGTATCGCGCAGGCAGGAACGGCGTCGGAAAAACTGCTCGCAAGGCTTAAAAATATCGGCGTAAATGACTGGCAACCGCATGCTAATCCGGTGGTGGTGTGGGATATCTTTGGCGAGAAAGGCCATCCGGTGCGGGCGACGGTTTCGGATCTGGGGCCGCTGTTGCTGGCGCGGCTGTTGAATCTCAACGATGTGCAATCTGGCGTGCTGAATATCATCTTCCGAATTGCTGACGATCAGGGGCTGTTACTGCTCGACTTTAAAGATCTGCGGGCGATTACCCAGTACATCGGCGATAACGCCAAATCTTTCCAGAATCAGTACGGAAATATCAGTAGCGCATCGGTTGGTGCCATCCAGCGCGGGCTGTTGTCGCTGGAACAGCAAGGCGCAGCACACTTCTTTGGTGAGCCGATGCTGGATATCAAAGACTTGATGCGCACCGATGCCAACGGTAAAGGCGTTATTAATATCCTCAGCGCCGAGAAGCTTTATCAGATGCCGAAACTGTACGCCGCCAGCCTGCTGTGGATGATTTCAGAGTTGTATGAACAATTGCCGGAAGCGGGCGATCTGGAGAAGCCAAAACTGGTGTTTTTCTTCGACGAAGCACATCTGCTGTTTAACGATGCACCGCAGGTACTGCTGGATAAGATTGAGCAGGTGATAAGGCTTATTCGCTCAAAAGGCGTGGGCGTCTGGTTCGTTTCGCAAAACCCGTCTGATATTCCGGATAATGTGCTCGGCCAGCTCGGTAATCGCGTTCAGCACGCTTTGCGGGCTTTTACGCCAAAAGATCAGAAAGCGGTAAAAGCTGCGGCGCAAACCATGCGGGCCAATCCGGCGTTTGATACCGAAAAGGCAATCCAGGAACTGGGGACCGGCGAGGCGTTAATCTCGTTTCTCGATGCAAAAGGAAGTCCTTCTGTGGTGGAACGGGCGATGGTGATTGCGCCTTGTTCGCGGATGGGACCGGTGACGGAAGATGAGCGCAATGGCTTGATTAACCACTCCCCGGTGTATGGCAAGTACGAGGATGACGTGGACCGGGAATCCGCCTATGAGATGTTGCAAAAAGGCGTACAGGCGAGTATTGAACAGCAAAATAATCCTCCAGCGAAAGGGAAAGAGATAGCGGTAGATGACGGCATTCTTGGTGGATTGAAGGATATTTTGTTCGGCACTACCGGACCACGCGGCGGGAAGAAAGATGGTGTGGTGCAGACAATGGCCAAAAGCGCCGCTCGCCAGGTGACGAATCAGATTGTACGCGGGATGTTGGGGAGTTTGCTGGGAGGGAGAAGAAGGTAAGTCAGGCGCGATCTGTCCCCCTCACCCTAACCCTCTCCCCAAAGGGGCGAGGGGACCGATCGAACTCGTATTTGACTTTATCAACAATGTGAAAGGGAGCTTTCGCTCCCTTGCTTGGTTACGATTTTCTCATTAACAGCCACAGGCTGATTAAGAAGAAGCTGGCGCTTGGCAACAGTGCGCCGATAATCGGCGGGATGCCGTAAACCAACGTCAGCGGGCCGAAGATCTGGTCCAGTACGTAGAAGACAAAACCGAAGCTGATACCGGTGACCACACGCACGCCCATCGGTACGCTACGCAGTGGGCCAAAGATGAACGACAGCGCCATCAGCATCATCACCGCCACGGATAGCGGCTGGAAGATTTTGCTCCACATATTGAGCTGATAACGTCCGGCATCCTGACCGCTCGACTTCAGATACTTCACGTAGTTGTGCAAACCGCTGATTGAGAGTGCATCCGGGTCCAGCGCCACCACGCCCAGTTTGTCTGGCGTGAGGTTGGTTTTCCAGGTGCCGCTCACCGTCTGCGAACCGGTGATCTGTTTCGGATTGGTCAGATCAGATTCATCAACCTGCGACAGACGCCAGACTTTATGTTCCGGGTCAAACTTCGCAGTAGCGGCATAGCGTACGGATTGCAGACGACGATTTTCGTTAAAGGCATAAATGCTGATGCCACCTAACTCTTTGTCACCTTTAACCCGCTCAATGTAGACGAAGTTGTTGCCATCTTTCGCCCATAAGCCTTGCTGGGTAGAGAGCAACGAGCCGCCGTACATCGCCTGCGCACGGTAGTTACGCGCCATCTGCTCGCCCTGCGGCGCGACCCATTCGCCAATCGCCATCGTCAGCAAGACCAGCGGAATGGCGGTTTTCATCACCGACAGCGCCACCTGCATACGGGTAAAACCAGAAGCCTGCATCACCACCAGTTCGCTGCGCTGCGCCAGCATCCCAAGACCAAGCAACGCCCCAAGCAGAGCCGCCATCGGGAAGAAGATTTGCACATCTTTCGGCACGCTCAGCAAGGTATACATTCCTGCGCCTAACGCGTCGTAACTCCCCTGCCCGGCTTTTTTCAACTGATCGACAAATTTGATAATGCCCGACAGCGACACCAGCATGAACAGCGTCATCATGATGGTGGTGAAAATAGTTTTACCGATATAGCGGTCAAGTACGCCAAAAGGTTGCATCACACCGCTCCTTTACGCGAAAAACTGGCGCGCAGGCGGCGGACCGGCACGGTGTCCCAAAGGTTGAGAACAATCGCCAAAGCCAGATAAATCAGGTTAACGGTCCACATCCACAGCGTCGGGTCCAGCTTACCTTTACCGCCGTTCGATTTCAGGGAGGTCTGGATCAGGAAGAAAAGTAGATACAGCAGCATGGCTGGCAGCATCGACAGTACGCGTCCCTGACGTGGGTTAACCACGCTCAGCGGTACGACCATAAGTGCCATCATAAACACGGTGAATACCAACGTGATACGCCAGTTCAGTTCTGCGCGAGCACGATCGGTGTCAGTGTTCCACAATGTGCACATGTCCATCTGGTCGGTATCGTTCGGGTCGAGCGCCACCGCCTGGTGACCAATGATCGCCTGATAATCCTGGAAATCCGTAATGCGGAAATCACGTAACAGTGCAGTGCCTTCGAAGCGCGTTCCCTGGTTGAGAGTGACGACCTGGGAGCCGTCGCGCAGCTGGGTTAAATGTCCGGAATCGGCCACCACTACAGAAGGACGTGCATTACCTTTTGGTCGAATTTGTGCGAGGAACACATCTTTGAAATCGCTGCCGTCAACGCTTTCGATGAACAGCACCGAGCTGCCATTAGTCGCTTGCTGGAATTGCCCTTGCGCCAGCGCCGCCATGCCAGGGTTCGCTTTCGCTTCTGCTAACACTTCATCCTGATGACGCGATGACCACGGTCCCGCCCACATCACGTTAACCGCCGCGACGATTGCCGTGAATACCGCAAGGATCATTGCCGCTTTCACCAGAACCGCTTTGCTCAGGCCGCAGGCATGCATTACCGTAATTTCACTTTCGGTATACAGTTTGCCCAGCGTCATCAGCAGCCCGAGGAACAGGCTTAATGGCAGGATAAGCTGCGCCATTTCCGGCACGCCCAACCCGAGAAGGGAGAGCACCAGATTCGCCGGAATATCGCCGTCAACCGCTGCGCCGAGGATCCTCACTAACTTTTGACAGAAGAAGATCAAAAGCAAGATGAAGAGTATCGCCAGCTGGCTTTTGAGCGTCTCCCGCACCAGATATCTTATGATTATCACTTTAAATACGCCCGTAAAAACTCGTCTTTTGCAGGATTTTAGCTTGTTTCATGGCTTAAACGTCATTTATTCTCTTGAGTCGTCGAAATCGTCGCTAAGATAATTATACTCAACGGATTCACCTCTCAGATTTTGTTCTGACGTGCCAATGCCGTAATAACGTTAAGATTAACACGAAGTCATCGCAACAGCGGACATGAGTTACGAAAGCTTGCAATTCTATCTGTAGCCACCGCCGTTGTCTTTAAGATTCAGGAGCGTAGTGCATGGAGTTTAGTGTAAAAAGCGGTAGCCCGGAGAAACAGCGGAGTGCCTGCATCGTCGTGGGCGTCTTCGAACCACGTCGCCTTTCTCCGATTGCAGAACAGCTCGATAAAATCAGCGATGGGTACATCAGCGCCCTGCTACGTCGGGGCGAACTGGAAGGAAAACCGGGGCAGACATTGTTGCTGCACCATGTTCCGAATGTACTTTCCGAGCGAATTCTCCTTATTGGTTGCGGCAAAGAACGTGAGCTGGATGAGCGTCAGTACAAGCAGGTTATTCAGAAAACCATTAATACGCTGAATGATACTGGCTCAATGGAAGCGGTCTGCTTTCTGACTGAACTGCACGTTAAAGGCCGTAACAACTACTGGAAAGTGCGTCAGGCTGTCGAGACGGCAAAAGAAACGCTCTACAGTTTCGATCAGCTGAAAACGAACAAGAGCGAACCGCGTCGTCCGCTGCGTAAAATGGTGTTCAACGTGCCGACCCGCCGTGAACTGACCAGCGGTGAGCGCGCGATCCAGCACGGTCTGGCGATTGCCGCCGGGATTAAAGCAGCAAAGGATCTTGGCAATATGCCGCCGAATATCTGTAACGCCGCTTACCTCGCTTCACAAGCGCGCCAGCTGGCTGACAGCTACAGCAAGAATGTTATCACCCGCGTTATCGGCGAACAGCAGATGAAAGAGCTGGGGATGCATTCCTATCTGGCGGTCGGTCAGGGTTCGCAGAACGAATCGCTGATGTCGGTGATTGAGTACAAAGGCAACGCGTCGGAAGATGCACGCCCAATCGTGCTGGTGGGTAAAGGTTTAACCTTCGACTCCGGCGGTATCTCGATCAAGCCTTCAGAAGGCATGGATGAGATGAAGTACGATATGTGCGGTGCGGCAGCGGTTTACGGTGTGATGCGTATGGTCGCGGAGCTACAACTGCCGATTAACGTTATCGGCGTGTTGGCAGGCTGCGAAAACATGCCTGGCGGACGAGCCTATCGTCCGGGCGATGTGTTAACCACCATGTCCGGTCAAACCGTTGAAGTGCTGAATACTGACGCTGAAGGCCGCCTGGTACTGTGCGACGTGTTAACTTACGTTGAGCGTTTTGAGCCGGAAGCGGTGATTGACGTGGCGACGCTGACCGGTGCCTGCGTGATCGCGCTGGGTCATCACATTACCGGTCTGATGGCGAACCATAATCCGCTGGCCCATGAACTGATTGCCGCGTCTGAACAATCCGGTGACCGCGCATGGCGCTTACCGCTGGGTGACGAGTATCAGGAACAGCTGGAGTCCAATTTTGCCGATATGGCGAACATTGGCGGTCGTCCTGGTGGGGCGATTACCGCAGGTTGCTTCCTGTCGCGCTTTACCCGTAAGTACAACTGGGCGCACCTGGATATCGCCGGAACCGCCTGGCGTTCTGGTAAAGCAAAAGGCGCAACCGGTCGTCCGGTAGCGTTGCTGGCACAGTTCCTGTTGAACCGCGCTGGGTTTAACGGCGAAGAGTAATTGCGTCAGGCAAGGCTGTTATTGCCGGATGCGGCGTGAACGCCTTATCCGACCTACACAGCACTGAACTCGTAGGCCTGATAAGACGCGCAAGCGTCGCATCAGGCAATGCTGTTATTGTCGGATGCGGCATGAACGCCTTATCCGACCTACACAGCACCGAACTCGTAGGCCTGATAAGACACAACAGCGTCGCATCAGGCAATGCTGTTATTGTCGGATGCGGCGTGAGCGCCTTATCCGACCTACACACAGCACTGAACTCGTAGGCCTGATAAGACACAACAGCGTCGCATCAGGCGCTGCGGTGTATACCTGATGCGTATTTAAATCCACCACAAGAAGCCCCATTTATGAAAAACGCGACGTTCTACCTTCTGGACAATGACACCACCGTCGATGGCTTAAGCGCCGTTGAGCAACTGGTGTGTGAAATTGCCGCAGAACGTTGGCGCAGCGGTAAGCGCGTGCTCATCGCCTGTGAAGATGAAAAGCAGGCTTACCGGCTGGATGAAGCCCTGTGGGCGCGTCCGGCAGAAAGCTTTGTTCCGCATAATTTAGCGGGAGAAGGACCGCGTGGCGGTGCGCCGGTGGAGATCGCCTGGCCGCAAAAACGCAGCAGCAGCCCGCGCGATATATTGATTAGTCTGCGAACATGCTTTGCAGATTTTGCCACCGCTTTCACAGAAGTGGTAGACTTCGTTCCTTATGAAGATTCTCTGAAACAACTGGCGCGCGAACGCTATAAAGCCTACCGCGTGGCTGGTTTCAACCTGAATACGGCAACCTGGAAATAATGGAAAAGACATATAACCCACAAGATATCGAACAGCCGCTTTACGAGCACTGGGAAAAGCAGGGCTACTTTAAGCCTAATGGCGATGAAAGCCAGGAAAGTTTCTGCATCATGATCCCGCCGCCGAACGTCACCGGCAGTTTGCATATGGGTCACGCCTTCCAGCAAACCATCATGGATACCATGATCCGCTATCAGCGCATGCAGGGCAAAAACACCCTGTGGCAGGTCGGTACTGACCACGCCGGGATCGCTACCCAGATGGTCGTTGAGCGCAAGATTGCCGCAGAAGAAGGTAAAACCCGTCACGACTACGGCCGCGAAGCTTTCATCGACAAAATCTGGGAATGGAAAGCGGAATCCGGCGGCACGATTACCCGTCAGATGCGCCGTCTCGGCAACTCCGTCGACTGGGAGCGTGAACGCTTCACGATGGACGAAGGCCTGTCCAATGCGGTGAAAGAAGTTTTCGTTCGTCTGTATAAAGAAGACCTGATTTACCGTGGCAAACGCCTGGTAAACTGGGACCCGAAACTGCGCACCGCTATCTCTGACCTGGAAGTGGAAAACCGCGAATCGAAAGGTTCGATGTGGCACATCCGCTATCCGCTGGCTGACGGTGCGAAAACCGCAGACGGTAAAGATTACCTGGTGGTTGCGACTACCCGTCCGGAAACCCTGCTGGGCGATACCGGTGTAGCCGTTAACCCGGAAGATCCGCGTTACAAAGACCTGATTGGCAAATATGTCATTCTACCGCTGGTTAACCGTCGTATTCCGATCGTTGGCGACGAACACGCCGACATGGAAAAAGGCACCGGCTGCGTGAAGATCACCCCGGCGCACGACTTTAACGACTATGAAGTCGGTAAACGTCACGCCCTGCCGATGATCAACATCCTGACCTTTGACGGCGATATCCGTGAAAGCGCCCAGGTGTTCGATACCAAAGGTAACGAATCTGACGTTTATTCCAGCGAGATCCCGGCAGAATTCCAGAAACTGGAGCGTTTTGCCGCACGTAAAGCAGTCGTTGCTGCGGTTGACGCACTCGGCCTGCTGGAAGAAATTAAACCGCACGACCTGACCGTTCCTTACGGCGACCGTGGCGGCGTAGTTATCGAACCAATGCTGACCGACCAGTGGTACGTGCGTGCCGATGTACTGGCGAAACCGGCGGTTGAAGCGGTTGAGAACGGCGACATTCAGTTCGTACCGAAGCAGTACGAAAACATGTATTTCTCCTGGATGCGCGATATTCAGGACTGGTGTATCTCTCGTCAGCTGTGGTGGGGTCACCGTATCCCGGCATGGTATGACGAAGCGGGTAATGTTTATGTTGGCCGCAACGAAGAAGAAGTGCGCAAGGAAAATAACCTCGGTGCCGACGTTGCCCTGCGTCAGGACGAAGACGTTCTCGACACCTGGTTCTCTTCTGCGCTGTGGACCTTCTCTACCCTTGGCTGGCCGGAAAACACCGACGCCCTGCGTCAGTTCCACCCAACCAGCGTGATGGTATCCGGCTTCGACATCATCTTCTTCTGGATTGCCCGCATGATCATGATGACCATGCACTTCATCAAAGATGAAAATGGCAAACCGCAGGTGCCGTTCCACACTGTTTACATGACCGGTCTGATTCGTGACGACGAAGGCCAGAAAATGTCCAAATCCAAGGGTAACGTTATCGACCCGCTGGATATGGTTGACGGTATTTCGCTGCCAGAACTGCTGGAAAAACGTACCGGCAATATGATGCAGCCGCAGCTGGCGGACAAAATCCGTAAGCGCACCGAGAAACAGTTCCCGAACGGCATTGAGCCGCACGGCACCGATGCCCTGCGCTTCACCCTGGCGGCGCTGGCGTCTACCGGTCGTGACATCAACTGGGATATGAAGCGCCTGGAAGGTTACCGTAACTTCTGTAACAAGCTGTGGAACGCCAGCCGCTTTGTGCTGATGAACACAGAAGGTCAGGATTGCGGCTTTAACGGCGGCGAAATGACACTGTCGCTGGCGGACCGCTGGATTCTGGCAGAGTTCAACCAGACCATCAAAGCGTACCGCGAAGCGCTGGACAGCTTCCGCTTCGATATCGCTGCAGGCATTCTGTATGAGTTCACCTGGAACCAGTTCTGTGACTGGTATCTGGAGCTGACCAAGCCGGTAATGAACGGTGGCACCGAAGCCGAACTGCGCGGTACTCGCCATACGCTGGTGACTGTACTGGAAGGTCTGCTGCGCCTCGCGCATCCGATCATTCCGTTCATCACCGAAACCATCTGGCAGCGTGTGAAAGTACTTTGCGGTATCACTGCCGACACCATCATGCTGCAGCCGTTCCCGCAGTACGATGCATCTCAGGTTGATGAAGCCGCACTGGCCGACACCGAATGGCTGAAACAGGCGATCGTTGCGGTACGTAACATCCGTGCAGAAATGAACATCGCGCCGGGCAAACCGCTGGAGCTGCTGCTGCGTGGTTGCAGCGCGGATGCAGAACGTCGCGTAAATGAAAACCGTGGCTTCCTGCAAACCCTGGCGCGTCTGGAAAGCATCACCGTGCTGCCTGCCGATGACAAAGGTCCGGTTTCCGTTACGAAGATCATCGACGGCGCAGAGCTGCTGATCCCGATGGCTGGCCTCATCAACAAAGAAGATGAGCTGGCGCGTCTGGCGAAAGAAGTGGCGAAGATCGAAGGCGAAATCAGCCGTATCGAGAACAAGCTGGCGAATGAAGGCTTTGTCGCCCGCGCACCGGAAGCGGTCATCGCGAAAGAGCGTGAGAAGCTGGAAGGCTATGCGGAAGCGAAAGCGAAGCTGATTGAACAGCAGGCTGTTATCGCCGCGCTGTAATCAACACCGTGATGAAAACGAAGGCCGGAGAATGCTCCGGCCTTTTTTATCTCTTACAGAAATGGTAAAGAAGGCATAATTCCCCGTGAAATACTGGCTAAGAAGCCTTTATCTGGTTGTTCTTCTTTATTGATTAAAGGAAGGTCATCCAAATCGCCCAGCAAATACGTATTTTTTGCCTGCCAGTCAATCATCCATATTTTCAGCAGTGGATAAGCCAGACCGCCCGTAATCCCGGATATCACTACCAACGCACACATGCGATAAAGCATACCGTGGTAAGTTAAAGTTGAGCGAAAACGAATACGCCCATCATTCAGTGACAGGTTGCTCATAAAATGATTTCGCAACGACACCGTTAAATAACTGGTGCTAACAGCAATCCCAAAATAATAGATTAACTGCGCGATTATCATTTTACGTTGCATTTCCATAAATTGCTGTAAATTCTCAATATCATCATTTGCATACACAGAACTATCATACGCATTTAATATTTGATCGAAGATAATATAACCAGCAACAGCGAGAAAAGGTAATAAAGCTAAAAATGCGAGGATGGCATATTTTATACAATACGCAGTATCTAATTTCACCTTGAAACGATGTATACCGAAACTGGTATTGCTCCAGAGAAAACTCATTACCAGGCTATATAAAGTACCATTAAAAATACCAATGGAAACAATACCAACTATTGCCATCAGAACCACAGATATAATAACACTACTTGAACTATTGGCATGTAGCATCTTTGTCGAGATAAAGAAAACAGTCCCCATCCCAATGGCCATTAAAATCGGCAAGAAAAAGGTTACTCACCAGAACCCTTTCATAGAGCAATTAAAACTAAATCTTACGCCGTTGAGACTAGTCATCAAGGCCTGATAACGCAGTCCTTTTGCTGCCATAAATATAAGCAAAACCAACAGTGACAAAGTCAAAACACAGCCAATAAGCGGCATATCTGCTGACACTGTCATTAAGATTGCGAAATAGAAAAAAACAAAAACAAGACAACTAACAAAAACATTCCCACCGGTAATCCCATAAGAAAATCGTTGTCCGTTAACCTCCATATTAGCATAGAGATAACGCTTACATTTCATTAATGCCCATGGTAAATAGATACCTAGCGTTATAATCGTTAACAACACATTCACCACACAAATAAGAAAATATCTCTCACCTGTACCATGAAAAACAAACGAATGGGACGGAACATCCATTTCATTAATAACTTGAGCCATAAAAATTCCCTGAATTAAAAAATCCATTGATATAAGTTATAGATACAGACAGTAAAATGTTCTGCCACGTTACAATACTCTTATCAGTAATAGGCTGGCAAAAACTTTATTGCTTTATAAGATGCTTGCGCACGTAAGAAGAGAGTGGTATTAAACAAATGTATAATTACTTTATTTTTATTGGGTTAAACTATGAATAACATTGCGCCGCAATCACCTGTAATGCGTCGCCTGACGCTGCAGGATAATCCTGCTATTGCCCGCGTCATTCGTCAGGTATCCGCCGAATACGGTCTTACCGCTGATAAAGGCTACACCGTCGCCGATCCGAATCTTGACGAGCTGTATCAAGTGTATAGTCAGCCGGGTCATGCATATTGGGTGGTTGAGTACGAGGGTGAAGTGGTCGGCGGCGGTGGGATTGCGCCATTAGCAGGTAGTGAATCGGACATTTGCGAACTGCAAAAGATGTATTTTCTTCCGGCTATTCGCGGTAAAGGGCTGGCGAAAAAACTGGCCTTAATGGCGATGGAGCAGGCACGAGAGATGGGCTTCAAACGCTGCTATCTGGAAACGACCGCTTTTTTAAAGGAAGCCATTGCGCTTTATGAGCATTTGGGCTTTGAGCATATCGACTATGCGCTTGGCTGCACGGGCCATGTCGATTGTGAAGTGCGGATGCTACGCGAACTCTAAAAAAATGCCCGCTAGTGTGTGCTATCGGGCATTTTAATCAATTAATTAGTGGCGAACCCCGTCATCGTCTTCATCGACAAAATCTTCATCGTCGCCGTCTTCGCCGTTGGGATCTTCAAAGTAAGTGCCCCAACCGTCGTACTCAACGTCAAATTTCTCCGCCAGCGTCATCAGTTGTTCAACCTGGGCATCGATCAGATCGGCATTCAACGCGCACTCGCTGAGGATGTCGCAGCAAATCACGATATCACCATCTTCAACTTCCAGCTCTTCTGGATCGGTCACTTCGTAACCGAGTTTAAACGCTTCAACTGCTGCTTTTTCCAGGGTTTCCAGATCGTCTGCGGAAAGATGGTGTTCGATGGTATACAGCGCGTCCGGATCGCTGCCATCTTCCAGTAATTCTTCAATAATCAAACGTGTTTCTTCACGCTGTTCTTCCAGTTGTTCCGGGTTTGCCATGGCTCATTCCTCTTAATGTCCTGCCGATACTCTTATTGTCACACACCACTGACATTGCCTCCACCTTTGTGACAAAGATTTATGCTTTAGACTTGCAAATGAATAATCATCCATATAAATTGAATTTTAATTCATTGAGGTGTTAGCCACAGGAGGGATCTATGTCCGGGTTTTATCATAAGCATTTCCTGAAATTACTCGATTTCACGCCAGCTGAACTCAACAGCCTGCTGCAGTTAGCCGCGAAGCTGAAAGCCGATAAGAAAAGCGGCAAAGAAGAAGCCAAACTCACTGGTAAAAACATCGCGCTCATCTTCGAAAAAGACTCGACCCGTACCCGATGCTCTTTCGAAGTTGCCGCATATGACCAGGGTGCTCACATTACTTATCTCGGCCCAAGCGGCAGTCAGATTGGTCATAAAGAGTCGATTAAAGACACTGCCCGCGTGCTGGGTCGCATGTATGACGGTATTCAGTATCGCGGCTATGGTCAGGAGATTGTCGAAACACTGGCGGAATACGCTGGCGTGCCGGTATGGAACGGCCTGACCAATGAGTTTCACCCCACGCAGTTGCTGGCGGATCTCCTCACCATGCAGGAGCATTTACCCGGTAAAGCATTCAACGAAATGACGCTGGTCTATGCAGGTGACGCACGTAACAACATGGGCAATTCGATGCTCGAAGCTGCGGCGCTTACCGGTCTGGATTTGCGTCTGGTCGCGCCACAGGCATGCTGGCCGGAAGCTGCGCTGGTTACGGAATGCCGCGCTCTGGCACAGCAAAATGGCGGGAATATTACGCTGACGGAAGATGTAGCTAAAGGAGTTGAAGGTGCTGACTTTATCTATACCGATGTATGGGTGTCGATGGGTGAAGCAAAAGAGAAATGGGCTGAACGCATTGCATTGCTGCGTGATTATCAAGTGAACAGCAAGATGATGCAGTTGACCGGTAACCCGGAGGTCAAATTCCTCCACTGCCTGCCCGCGTTTCATGACGACCAAACGACGCTTGGCAAGAAAATGGCGGAAGAGTTTGGCCTACATGGCGGAATGGAAGTGACTGATGAGGTCTTCGAATCTGCCGCCAGCATTGTATTTGATCAGGCGGAAAACCGCATGCATACTATCAAAGCGGTGATGGTCGCGACGCTCAGTAAATTAAATAATTAATATCTCTATCAAGATGCCGGGAAATACAAAAACATCCCGGCATCACATTATTTTATGCAGTGATAGTTTTTTTCTTCCAGCCAAATTTTTCTATTGCTATACGTAAATTTTCCGGAGGATTTAATTTTCCCAACTGTTCATTATTAATATATTCATATATTTATATATATTGATTTTGCCATTCCGGAGGATTTTCATCATTCTTGTTCTAATTTTTAATTCATTACCCATCTTTTCTTCAAAAATCTTAATGACATAACCCGGAAGTTTTTTTACAATTTCATTTGTTTTTTCTTCATTACCATAAACATATCCTAACTCATTAAGATACAGCTGTTCGCCCTCATACTTCTTAATTAATTGATAGAAGTACCACTTCGCAAAATCAGGTTGCTTCATGAAAAAATCCTTCAAAAAAATATCATTTACTAAAATGCTGACAGGCACTTCATTAAATAGCAACTTAACATCATCAAATAACCTTAGTATTAAGCGTGATTTTTCTTGATTGCTTAAGTTAAAATCATTGACATATACAACCAACTTCTCCCAAATCAATTCCTGTAACTCAGGGCTGTTTTTATAGGGTTCTTTATTGAGGTTGAAAAATAATGTCTCAGCTATTTTAGACTGATCGCAGTTAAAATCAATATGATCGATCACGGAGCGGGCATGCTTTATCTTTGTAGTATCATCAGAATATTGCATACTTTGATTAAAACACCACTCCAGAATTTTTACATCATTAATATATGGCAATTTTAAAAAAGTCTTCAACATCGAATCGATGACCTTTTCGAGATTAACTTTTGCATCATCTAAGGAATCAATAAGAATATTAGACAGGTTAATTTTGATGTTATTAATTTCATCATTACCTTCTGTACCACTAGCAATTCTGGTATCATGTAACGCTTTCAGATCATTTATTTCTTCAAGTATACCACCTTCGCCTAGTAAGTATGGAATCGTGTCATCACATACATGAGGCATTAATAGCAGATGTTCTTTCTTTATTTTTTCTAATGTACTGGCTAATGGCTTTTCTAATAACTCGTTATAATCAATTGCGTCCTTCCAGTTCAACTGATGATTATTTAATAGAAGCGCCATATTCTTGTTAGCTTCGCGTTGGTAACACGCCAGAACCTTGTTAGTAATCAGATGTAATGAACTATCATCTTTTCTTTCAAAAGACTTACCTTCATAACGAAAACTCAAAAAATCAGATTGTGGAAATATAATGGCTGTATGTCCTTGACGAGTCCCCATAGTAGTGGTAGTAGAAAGTGAAATTTCTATAATCACCTTAGATGAATCCGCACGCTCACCTTCAGGATTATTCATAACAAAATTCATTATTTCACTGCCATCATTATTTTTGATATAAGATGAGGACTCAATATGAGCCATCATATTTCTACCCGCTTCGTTGGAGCGTTTGCTAAAATCCACATAACCCAGGGTAAATATTTTTGCCAAAAACTCCAAAAATGCTCCAGGAGATAGAATATTCCTTCTGCTATCCTGCCCCTCGGCATTACGAGCAAAATCATTCATTCCCACACACCAGGTATTTAAGACTTCATTTTTTGGTTTAACATTGTCGGCTGATGCCATGTGTTGATAACAATTCAAATCTGATATTTTTGCCATGACGGACTCCTTGAGTTAATAAGAACGTCTAAGCATTACAAATTCTACTCACAAAAAAATATCAAAAAACGCTCTTTTCACAAACTCGCCGTAAACCTGGAGTTATTTACGGCGAAAAGTCATCACGCCATCAGCATCTTCACTACTGCTTTGCGAACCTGGGCTGGCGCGCCCACTGCGCACAGCGGTTTATGCACTTCCCCCGGATAAAACACAACAAAATCACCTTCATTAAGGATAACTGTTTTCTCATCAACGCCTTCCGGCAAAAATGCGATGTCTTTATCAGCTAACCAGTCGGTATCCGGCGTGCCTGCAGGTTGCGTGCTGAAGGTCATGCCTTCCTGACCTTTTAACACAATCTGAATGTCGAGATAGCGGGCATGATACTCCGCACGGCGAGCTTCGTACGGCTCGGTCATATCTTCCGAGATAAGATAAAACAGACGATTGCCTTCGATATCGTGCTTACCCTTTGGCGTTTCTGCCGTAACGTGCGCTTTGATATGCTCAATCGCCTGGCGTAACTCCTGGGGTAGCCACGGCTGAAGATTATGAATATTTCCGATGATCATCTTTTCCACTCCTTAATTAAAACAATGTTTCATTTCCACCGTTATACGAAAAGATGATCAATTCCGCTAGCCTTAACGCGTGAATTATTGTCTTATCACAACTTATCGGCAGGCGCGTTCCCGCCTTTCGGGTCAAGGCCAGCATCACTCCTTGAGAATAGTTTTTATCGCTTCCCCCGCCAGTGCAGCTGTTGCACAGAGTTGTTCGATGGAGTGCCCCTCCCGTGCCTTCGCAGAAAGCCCTGACATCACGGTACTCATAAAATCAGTCACACATTGTGCGCTTTGTGGATGCCGCCTGGCGATATAGTCATAAATGGTCGTTTCTGCGGCGTGATAATATTGAACGGCAATATCACGCGCTTGTGGATCATGACTATGAATACCTTCAAGAACCATACAGCCAGCGCAGCCGCCGTTTTGGCTATATCTGCGCGCCGCTTCTTTTAATACCTCAACCAGGCACTCGCCTACCGGACGATCATCACGAAGAATATCGGCAAGCGGAATAGCTTCCGTACCGACATATTCATTGAGTACACGGCTAAATAACCCAACTTTACTGCCAAAAGCTGCGTAGAGGCTCGGGGGGTTAATACCAAGATAATCAGTAACTTCAGCAACACTGACAGCATCGAAACCTTTTTGGTGAAAAAGCACTTTTGCCGCAGAGACTGCCTGCTCAGGAGCGAAACGTCTGGGACGACCTGGAACGCGAGATTGTTTTTTAGTGACCATTACAAAACTTGTTGACAGAAAGTTAAAACAGTTTTGTAATGCATGTTACATAATAAATCAAGGAGTCCTTATGGGCGCTTTTACAGGTAAGACAGTTCTCATCCTCGGTGGCAGTCGTGGAATCGGTGCCGCTATCGTACGTCGTTTCGTCACTGATGGGGCCAATGTACGATTCACCTATGCGGGGTCGAAAGATGCCGCTGAACATCTGGCACAAGAGACTGGAGCGACAGCAGTATTTACAGATAGTGCTGACAGAGACGCTGTCATTGATGTCGTTCGTAAGAGCGGCGCATTGGATATCCTGGTGGTAAATGCAGGTATTGGCGTCTTTGGCGATGCCCTGGAATTAAATGCCGACGATATTGATCGCCTTTTCAAAATCAATATTCATGCTCCTTATCATGCCTCTGTTGAAGCCGCCCGGCAGATGCCCGAAGGCGGGCGCATCTTAATCATCGGCTCCGTGAATGGCGATCGTATGCCTGTTGCAGGCATGGCTGCTTATGCCGCCAGCAAATCTGCCCTGCAAGGCATGGCGCGCGGGCTGGCCCGTGATTTTGGACCGCGTGGGATCACCATTAACGTCGTCCAGCCAGGGCCAATTGATACCGACGCTAATCCCGCCAACGGGCCAATGCGCGATATGTTGCATAGTTTGATGGCTATCAAAAGACATGGGCAACCGGAAGAGGTCGCTGGTATGGTCGCATGGTTAGCAGGGCCAGAAGCCAGTTTTGTTACCGGCGCGATGCATACCATTGATGGCGCGTTTGGCGCATAACCGACTACGCTCAATTAAGCCCAGCCATTATCCATGATGTCTGGGTTTTGTTTACTCACGTCGTCCGCTAAAAGCGGCTCCCGGTAAAGAGAAATCTTCTGTTCATGTCGTAAATCTTGAGGATAACCAAATGGTAGAAAGAACCGCTGTTTTCCCTGCTGGCCGACATTCACTGTATGCTGAGCATCGTTATTCTGCGGCTATTCGTTCCGGCGATTTGCTGTTTGTTTCCGGGCAAGTAGGAAGTCGAGAGGACGGAACACCAGAACCCGATTTTCAGCAACAAGTCAGACTGGCATTTGATAATTTGCATGCGACCCTGGCTGCTGCGGGATGCACTTTTGACGATATCATTGATGTTACGAGCTTTCATACCGATCCGGAAAAACAATTTGAAGACATCATGACGGTCAAAAATGAAATATTTAGCGCCCCTCCTTATCCAAACTGGACGGCGGTGGGCGTTACCTGGCTGGCAGGCTTTGATTTTGAAATTAAAGTGATAGCGCGCATCCCTGAGCTGTAAGCAATAGTGTTAGCCGTTCGTTTTCACACTCCGCCCTATAAGTCGGATGAATGGAATAAAATGCATATCTGATTGCGTGAAAGTGAAAAAGAAAAAAGCAGGAAATGTCTGCAATTATTGATACCGAACGACAGTTCTCCTCCAGAATCAAAGCAAATAAAAATGCATACATTTTGACTTTTAATTCAAATAAACCGTTTGCGCTGACAAAATATTGCATCAAATGCTTGCACCGCTTCTGGCTATGAGTATAATGCCGGACAATTTGCCGGGAGGATGTATGGTTCAGTGTGTTCGACATTTTGTCTTACCGCGTCTGAAAAAAGACGCTGGCCTGCCGTTTTTCTTCCCGTTGATCACCCATTCCCAGCCCCTCAATCGAGGGGCTTTTTTTTGCCCAGGCGTCAGGAGATAAAAGATGGCTAATCCGCTATATCAGAAACATATCATTTCCATAAACGACCTTAGTCGCGATGACCTTAATCTGGTGCTGGCGACAGCGGCGAAACTGAAAGCAAACCCGCAACCAGAGCTGTTGAAGCACAAAGTCATTGCCAGCTGTTTCTTCGAAGCCTCTACCCGTACCCGCCTCTCTTTCGAAACATCTATGCACCGCCTGGGTGCCAGCGTGGTGGGCTTCTCCGACAGCGCCAATACATCACTGGGTAAAAAGGGCGAAACGCTGGCCGATACCATTTCGGTTATCAGCACTTACGTCGATGCGATAGTGATGCGTCATCCGCAGGAAGGTGCGGCGCGCCTGGCCACCGAGTTTTCCGGCAATGTACCGGTACTGAATGCCGGTGATGGCTCCAACCAACATCCGACGCAAACCTTGCTGGACTTATTCACTATTCAGGAAACCCAGGGGCGTCTGGACAATCTCCACGTCGCAATGGTTGGTGACCTGAAATATGGCCGCACCGTTCACTCCCTGACTCAGGCGTTAGCGAAGTTCGATGGCAACCGTTTTTACTTCATCGCGCCGGACGCGCTGGCAATGCCGCAATACATTCTGGATATGCTCGATGAAAAAGGGATCGCATGGAGTCTGCACAGCTCTATTGAAGAAGTGATGGCGGAAGTAGACATCCTGTACATGACCCGCGTGCAAAAAGAGCGTCTGGACCCGTCCGAGTACGCCAACGTGAAAGCGCAGTTTGTTCTTCGCGCCAGCGATCTCCACAACGCCAAAGCCAATATGAAAGTGCTGCATCCGCTGCCGCGTGTTGATGAGATTGCGACGGATGTTGATAAAACGCCACACGCCTGGTACTTCCAGCAGGCAGGCAACGGGATTTTCGCTCGCCAGGCGTTACTGGCACTGGTTCTGAATCGCGATCGGGTACTGTAAGGGGAAATAGAGATGACACACGATAATAAATTGCAGGTTGAAGCTATTAAACGCGGCACGGTAATTGACCATATCCCCGCCCAGATCGGTTTTAAGCTGTTGAGTCTGTTCAAGCTGACCGAAACGGATCAGCGCATCACCATTGGTCTGAACCTGCCTTCTGGCGAGATGGGCCGCAAAGATCTGATCAAAATCGAAAATACCTTTTTGAGTGAAGATCAGGTAGATCAACTGGCATTGTATGCGCCGCAAGCCACGGTTAACCGTATCGACAACTATGAAGTGGTGGGTAAATCGCGCCCCAGTCTGCCGGAGCGCATCGACAATGTGCTGGTCTGCCCGAACAGCAACTGTATCAGCCATGCCGAACCGGTTTCTTCCAGCTTTGCCGTGCGAAAACGCGCCAATGACATCGCGCTCAAATGCAAATACTGTGAAAAAGAGTTTTCCCATAATGTGGTGCTGGCCAATTAATTGCGGTTGGTAATAAAAGTCTGGCTCCCTATAATGAGCCAGACTTTTTACCGCTGTAATAAAGGAGAAATCATGAGCAAAACTATCGCGACGGAAAATGCACCGGCAGCTATCGGTCCTTACGTACAGGGCGTTGATCTGGGCAATATGATCATCACCTCCGGCCAGATCCCGGTAAATCCGAAAACGGGCGAAGTACCGGCAGACGTCGCTGCACAGGCACGTCAGTCGCTGGATAACGTAAAAGCGATCGTCGAAGCCGCAGGCCTGAAAGTGGGCGACATCGTTAAAACCACCGTGTTTGTGAAAGATCTGAACGACTTCGCAACCGTTAATGCTACCTACGAAGCCTTCTTCACCGAACACAATGCCACCTTCCCGGCACGTTCTTGCGTTGAAGTTGCCCGTCTGCCGAAAGACGTAAAAATTGAGATCGAAGCGATCGCTGTTCGTCGCTAATCTTGATGGAAATCCGGGCTATCATGCCCGGATTAAATCTGATGACAAACGCAAAATTGCCTGATGCGCTACGCTTATCAGGCCTACGTGATTCCTGCAATTGATTGAATTTGTAGGCCGGATAAGGCATTTACGCCGCATCCGGCATGAACAACGCTCACTTTGTCTGCAATCTGAATCGGGGCTATCGTGCCCAGTTTATTCTTTACTGCCAGCCGTAACGACGGCTATAGAACCCTTTCACCAACTGGGTTAACGTCATATACCCTGCCAGAATCGCAACCAGCCACGGGAAATAGCTTAACGGCAGCGCCTGCAGCTGCAGATAACTGGCCAGCGGTGAAAACGGCAATGCGATCCCGACAATCATCACGATCACGGTCATGATCATTAACGGCCACGATGCACAGCTCTGAATAAACGGCACACGGCGGGTACGGATCATATGCACAATCAGCGTTTGCGACAGTAAGCCCACCACAAACCATCCCGACTGGAACAGCGTTTGCGTTTCCGGCGTGTTGGCATGGAATACCCACCACATCAGGCAAAACGTCAGAATATCGAAGATCGAGCTGATCGGTCCGAAGAAGATCATAAAGCGCCCCAGATCCGCCGGATTCCAACGCTGCGGCTTTTGAATTTGCTCGTCGTCGACGTTATCAAACGGGATCGCCACCTGTGACACATCGTACAGCAGGTTCTGAATAAGCAAGTGTAACGGCAACATCGGCAGGAAGGGCAAGAAAGCACTCGCCACCAGCACGCTGAACACATTACCGAAGTTAGAGCTCGCCGTCATTTTGATGTATTTCAGCATGTTGGCGAAAGTGCGACGTCCCTCAATAACCCCCTCTTCCAGCACCATCAGGCTTTTTTCCAGCAGGATGATATCAGCCGCTTCACGGGCAATATCTACCGCGCCGTCCACAGAAATGCCGATATCCGCAGCGCGTAAGGCGGGCGCATCATTAATACCATCGCCCATAAAGCCAACCACATGCCCTTCGCGCTTCAGTAAGGTCACAATGCGTTCTTTATGCATCGGCGTCAGACGAGCAAACAGCGTGGTGCGCTGTGCGAGATTTGCCAGTTCGTCGTCAGATAGCGTTTCAATATCACTACCAATGACCACCTCTCCCGCGTCCAGCCCCACTTCATGGCACACTTTCGCTGCAACTAACTCACTGTCGCCAGTAAGGATTTTTACGGTAATTCCACTCGCTTTTAATGCCTTCAGTGCCGGAGCAGTTGTCTCTTTTGGCGGATCAAGGAAAGCAATATATCCTTCGAGGATCAGGTCGGATTCATCCGCCCGCTGGTAATCTCCTTCACGCGCTGGCAGGTATTTCGTCGCCACCGCAACCACGCGCAGCCCCTGACGATTCAGCGTATCAGTAACCCGCTTAATCTTACGCAGCATGATGTCATCGAGCGGCACAATCTCGCCATTGTGACGCACCTGCGAACACACATTGAGGATTTCCTGCAATGCACCTTTGCAAACCAGCTGATGGTGCTCGGTATTTTCTGCCACTACCACCGACATCCGGCGACGCTCGAAATCAAACGGAATCTCATCGATTTTTTGCCAACGACTGGCCAGCGAGCGCGCTGACTCTTCATCCGTACCTTCGAGCACCGCTGTATCGAGCAGGTTTTTAAGTCCGGTCTGATAATGACTGTTCAACCACGCGCTATGCAGCACGCGTTCGCTGGTTTTACCGGAGATATCGGTATGATTCTCCAGCACAATTTTGTCCTGTGTCAGGGTGCCAGTTTTATCAGTGCACAGAATATCCATTGCGCCAAAGTTCTGAATAGCATCCAGATGTTTGACGATCACTTTCTGTTTCGACAGCTTTACTGCGCCGCGCGCCAGCGTCGAGGTAACAATCATCGGCAACATTTCCGGCGTTAAGCCTACCGCGACCGAAAGCGCAAACAGTGCCGCTTCCCACCAGTCGCCTTTGGTGTAACCATTGATTAACAGCACCACCGGAGCCATCACCAGCATAAAGCGAATCAGCAGCATACTGACGCGGCTGATCCCTTGCTGAAAGGCATTCGGCTCGCTTTCCTGCTCACTAACACGCCCCGCCAGTTGACCAAACCAGGTATTGGCACCTGTAGCAATCACCATTGCTTGTGCCGTGCCGCTCACCACGGTGGTGCCCATAAAACACAGGGTGTCGCACTCCAGCGGATTGCTGTGCTCCGGCTGGCGAGTGGTAGCTGCTTTTTCTACGGGCAGAGACTCACCGGTTAACGACGCCTGAGCGACGAACAGATCCCGCGCCTGCAAGATACGTAAATCTGCCGGGATCATATCCCCCGCCGCCAGTTTTATAATATCGCCGGGCACCAGCTGGTCGATCGGGATCTCCAGCCAGCCATTTTCGCCTTTGTCGTTAATTACGCGCAGCACCGTCGCAGTATTGCTGACCATCGCTTTCAGGGCATCTGCCGCTTTAGTGGAACGTGCTTCCTGAATAAAGTTCAGCAACGTAGAAATGGCGACCATTAGCGCGATAACGCCCGCGGCAAATAAATCTTCCGTGGCGTAAGAAATAGCGCCGAGAATGGTGAGTAAAATATTAAAGGGGTTGCGATAGCAGACCCATAAATGTACCCACCACGGCGACGGTTGTTGTGCGGGTAATTTATTTTCACCATGTTGTTCGCGGGCAGATTCCACTTCCGCCTGATTTAACCCTTCCGGATGGGTGTCGAACGTTTTCCACAATTCTTCTTCGGGCATCACCGCCATTTTCAGGCAATGCGCACTTAAGGACGGCGGGACCACCGTATTCACTGTCTGCTGCGCGCCAGGCAATGGATCACGATGAACCAGACGGGAAGGTAAATGGCGAATGAGCCGGGTAAAAATTTCTTTAAACATAAGGAGTCCCTCCGCACTGTCTGAAACAGTACAGAAATGTCTTCAGGCGTGGCGAAGCCTTACCTGAAGGTAATAAAGCTGAGCAGGGACGTTAAAACGTCACGGCCTTACGCATCCGGTAACGCCGTGAAAAGACGGGCTTACCGAAAAAGTTTTAATCTCCGTCGAGGGAGAGGCGTGGGATCAGGTTCCATATAACCTCCGGTAAGTGAAAAAAGCGCCGCAAATAATAAGGAGAATCCAATAATATTCGTAGCATTTATGGCGATATAATACCTGCTGGCAACTAAACCAACGATAAACCAGACTTTACCCATTGCTGAATGCACGGGTAAAGTTAGCCTCAAATAATTAAACAACACGTTACGGGACAACAGGATGCAAAATCGGCTGACCATCAAAGACATCGCGCGCTTAAGCGGCGTGGGGAAATCTACGGTTTCCCGGGTGCTGAATAACGAAAGCGGCGTGAGCCAGCGCACGCGCGAGCGCGTGGAAGCAGTGATGAATCAGCATGGATTTTCCCCTTCCCGCTCTGCGCGCGCTATGCGTGGGCAAAGCGATAAAGTGGTCGCCATCATTGTTACCCGCCTGGATTCGTTGTCAGAAAATCTCGCCGTTCAAACCATGCTGCCAGCGTTCTATGAACAAGGTTACGACCCAATCATGATGGAAAGTCAGTTTTCCCCGCAATTAGTTGCCGAACATTTGGGGATCCTAAAACGGCGTAATATCGACGGCGTAGTGCTGTTCGGTTTTACCGGCATAACAGAAGAAATGTTAGCCCACTGGCAGTCATCGCTGGTTCTGCTGGCGCGTGACGCAAAAGGCTTTGCTTCGGTCTGTTATGACGACGAAGGGGCAATCAAGATCCTGATGCAACGGCTCTATGACCAGGGGCATCGTAATATCAGTTATCTCGGCGTGCCGCACAGTGACGTGACGACCGGTAAGCGACGTCACGAAGCCTACCTGGCGTTCTGCAAAGCGCATAAACTGCATCCCGTTGCCGCTCTGCCAGGGCTTGCTATGAAGCAAGGCTATGAGAACGTAGCAAAAGTGATTACGCCTGAAACTACCGCCTTACTGTGCGCAACCGACACGCTGGCACTTGGCGCAAGTAAATACCTGCAAGAGCAACGCATCGACACCTTGCAACTGGCGAGCGTCGGTAATACGCCGTTAATGAAATTCCTTCATCCGGAGATCGTCACCGTAGATCCTGGTTACGCCGAAGCTGGACGCCAGGCGGCCTGCCAATTGATCGCACAGGTAACCGGGCGCAGCGAACCGCAACAAATCATCATCCCCGCCACCCTGTCCTGATCGTTTCCTGAACGATAAATTGTGATCTTCGCTGCGTTTCGGGAACGTTCCCGTTTTTAAATTTTTCCGCGCAATATATTCTGCAGCCAACCAAAAATGTCATCTGCCATGGGGCTTTATGATGAGCAAAATAAACCAAACGGATATCGATCGGTTGATTGAACTGGTCGGCGGGCGCGGCAATATTGCGACGGTGAGCCACTGTATTACTCGCCTGCGCTTTGTCCTCAACCAACCGGCCAATGCCAGACCGAAAGAAATTGAGCAACTCCCCATGGTGAAAGGCTGTTTCACCAATGCCGGGCAATTTCAGGTGGTGATTGGCACCAATGTGGGTGATTACTATCAAGCACTGATTGCGTCAACCGGACAGGCGCAGGTTGATAAAGAGCAGGTAAAAAAAGCCGCCCGGCAGAATATGAAATGGCATGAGCAGTTGATCTCTCATTTCGCGGAGATCTTCTTCCCGTTGCTGCCCGCGTTGATTAGCGGCGGTTTGATCCTCGGTTTTCGCAATGTGATCGGCGATTTGCCCATGAGCAACGGTCAAACGCTGGCGCAAATGTACCCTTCCCTGCAAACGATCTACGATTTTCTGTGGTTGATCGGTGAAGCGATCTTCTTCTACCTGCCGGTCGGGATTTGCTGGTCAGCGGTGAAAAAAATGGGCGGCACGCCGATCCTTGGTATCGTACTTGGCGTAACGCTGGTTTCTCCACAGCTGATGAACGCTTATCTGCTCGGGCAGCAGCTGCCGGAAGTGTGGGACTTTGGCATGTTCAGCATCGCCAAAGTAGGCTATCAGGCGCAGGTGATCCCGGCACTGTTAGCCGGGCTGGCGCTGGGCGTTATTGAAACTCGCCTTAAACGCATCGTGCCGGATTACCTCTATCTGGTGGTGGTGCCCGTCTGTTCGCTGATCCTCGCGGTGTTCCTCGCCCATGCGCTGATTGGTCCGTTTGGACGCATGATTGGCGATGGCGTTGCCTTTGCGGTACGTCACCTGATGACCGGCAGCTTTGCACCTATTGGCGCAGCATTGTTTGGCTTCCTGTACGCCCCGCTGGTGATCACCGGTGTACACCAGACCACGCTTGCTATTGATTTGCAGATGATTCAAAGCATGGGTGGTACGCCAGTGTGGCCGCTGATTGCGCTGTCGAATATCGCTCAGGGCTCCGCCGTGATAGGCATTATCATTTCCAGCCGCAAGCACAATGAACGCGAGATCTCCGTGCCTGCCGCTATCTCCGCCTGGCTTGGGGTCACTGAGCCTGCAATGTACGGCATCAACCTGAAATATCGCTTCCCGATGCTGTGCGCGATGATTGGTTCTGGTCTGGCAGGATTGCTATGCGGCCTGAACGGCGTTATGGCGAATGGCATCGGCGTAGGCGGCCTGCCGGGAATTCTCTCGATTCAACCGAGCTACTGGCAGGTGTTTGCGCTGGCAATGGCTATCGCCATCATCATCCCGATTGTACTCACCTCGTTTATCTATCAGCGGAAATACCGCCTGGGCACGCTGGACATTGTTTAATTTTCTTCGGGGCGCAATTGCGCCCCCTCGCATTCGCAGGAATAACGTAATGACTAATCTTCCCCACTGGTGGCAAAACGGCGTTATCTACCAGATTTATCCAAAGAGTTTTCAGGACACCACGGGTAGCGGTACCGGCGATTTACGTGGCGTTATCCAACGCCTGGACTATCTGCATAAACTGGGCGTTGATGCCATCTGGCTAACCCCCTTTTATGTCTCTCCCCAGGTCGATAACGGTTACGACGTAGCGAACTATACGGCGATTGATCCCACCTACGGCACGCTGGACGATTTTGACGAACTGGTGACGCAGGCAAAATCGCGCGGGATTCGTATCATTCTCGATATGGTGTTTAACCATACCTCTACCCAACATGCCTGGTTTCGCGAGGCGCTGAACAAAGAAAGCCCTTACCGCCAGTTTTATATCTGGCGCGATGGCGAACCAGAAACGCCACCGAATAACTGGCGTTCAAAATTTGGCGGTAGTGCGTGGCGCTGGCATGCGGAAAGCGAACAGTACTATTTGCATCTCTTTGCACCAGAACAGGCGGATCTCAACTGGGAGAATCCAGCGGTACGCGCAGAGCTGAAAAAAGTCTGTGAATTCTGGGCCGATCGTGGGGTCGATGGGTTGCGCCTGGATGTGGTGAATCTGATCTCCAAAGACCCGCGTTTCCCTGAAGACCTGGATGGCGACGGGCGTCGCTTCTACACCGACGGGCCACGAGCACACGAGTTTTTGCACGAGATGAACCGCGATGTGTTTACGCCACGCGGGTTAATGACCGTAGGTGAAATGTCCTCCACCAGCCTTGAGCATTGCCAGCGATACGCGGCACTGGCAGGCAGTGAATTATCGATGACCTTTAATTTTCATCACCTGAAGGTCGATTATCCCGGTGGTGAAAAATGGACGCTGGCTAAACCTGACTTTGTGGCGTTGAAAACATTGTTCCGCCACTGGCAACAAGGAATGCACAACGTAGCATGGAATGCCTTGTTCTGGTGTAACCACGATCAGCCGCGCATTGTTTCTCGCTTTGGTGATGAAGGTGAATACCGCGTGCCTGCGGCAAAAATGCTAGCGATGGTGCTGCATGGCATGCAGGGAACGCCGTATATCTACCAGGGCGAAGAGATTGGCATGACCAACCCGCATTTCACGCGCATTACTGACTATCGCGACGTGGAGAGCCTCAATATGTTTGCCGAGCTGCGCAACGATGGGCGTGATGCCGACGAGTTATTGGCAATCCTCGCCAGTAAATCCCGTGACAACAGCCGCACGCCCATGCAATGGAGCAACGGCGATAATGCCGGGTTTACGGCTGGCGAACCGTGGATTGGCCTGGGCGATAACTATCAACAAATCAACGTAGAAGCCGCGCTGGCCGATGATTCCTCGGTGTTTTACACCTACCAAAAGTTAATCGCACTGCGTAAGCAGGAAGCCATCCTGACATGGGGCAATTACCAGGATCTGCTGCCAAACAGCCCTGTATTGTGGTGCTATCGCCGTGAATGGAAGGGGCAAACCTTGCTGGTCATTGCCAACCTTAGCCGTGAGATCCAACCCTGGCAGCCAGGGCAAATGCGCGGCAACTGGCAGCTTGTGATGCATAACTACGAAGAAGCCTCACCACAACCCTGTGCCATGAATTTACGGCCTTTTGAGGCTGTCTGGTGGTTACAGAAGTAAATCTTCCCTAAGCCCCGGTAATGCCGGTCATTCCGGGGTTTTGTCTGTCAGCATGTTGTTTTTGTTGATTTTTCAACCAGCAAATTCATTAAAAAATTTACATAACGCTGTAGCGCCCGTCATCCGTACGCTCTGCTTTTTACTTTGAGCTACATCAAAAAAAGTTCAAACATCCTTGATGCAAAGCACTATATATAGACTTTAAAATGCGTCCCAACCCAATATGTTGTATTAATCGACTATAATTGCTACTACAGCTCCCCACGAAAAAGGTGCGGCGTTGTGGATAAGCGGATGGCGATTGCGGAAAGCACCGGAAAACGAAACGAAAAAACCGGAAAACGCCTTTCCCAATTTCTGTGGATAACCTGTTCTTAAAAATATGGAGCGATCATGACACCGCATGTGATGAAACGAGACGGCTGCAAAGTGCCGTTTAAATCAGAGCGCATCAAAGAAGCGATTCTGCGTGCAGCTAAAGCAGCGGAAGTCGATGATGCCGATTATTGCGCCACTGTTGCCGCGGTTGTCAGCGAGCAGATGCAGGGCCGCAACCAGGTGGATATCAATGAGATCCAGACCGCAGTTGAAAACCAGCTGATGTCGGGTCCATACAAACAACTGGCTCGTGCTTACATCGAGTACCGTCACGATCGCGACATTGAACGTGAAAAACGCGGTCGCCTGAACCAGGAGATCCGTGGTCTGGTCGAGCAGACCAACGCCTCGTTACTCAACGAAAACGCCAACAAAGACAGCAAGGTGATTCCAACCCAGCGCGACCTGCTGGCCGGGATCGTGGCTAAACACTATGCACGTCAGCACCTGCTGCCGCGTGACGTGGTGCAGGCACATGAGCGTGGCGATATTCACTATCACGATCTCGATTACTCACCGTTTTTCCCGATGTTCAACTGCATGTTGATCGACCTGAAAGGCATGCTGACCCAGGGCTTTAAAATGGGGAACGCCGAGATTGAACCGCCGAAGTCGATCTCAACGGCAACCGCGGTAACTGCGCAGATTATTGCTCAGGTTGCCAGCCATATTTATGGCGGCACCACCATTAACCGTATCGATGAAGTGCTGGCACCGTTTGTCACCGCCAGCTACAACAAACATCGCAAGACCGCAGAAGAGTGGAGCATCCCGGACGCAGAAGGCTACGCTAACTCTCGTACCATTAAAGAGTGCTACGATGCCTTCCAGTCGCTGGAGTACGAAGTAAACACCCTGCATACCGCCAACGGTCAAACGCCGTTTGTAACTTTTGGTTTTGGTCTGGGCACCAGCTGGGAATCGCGCCTGATTCAGGAATCTATCCTGCGTAACCGTATCGCAGGTCTCGGTAAAAACCGTAAAACTGCGGTGTTCCCGAAACTGGTGTTTGCGATTCGCGATGGTCTGAACCATAAAAAAGGCGATCCGAACTACGACATCAAACAGCTGGCGCTGGAGTGCGCAAGCAAGCGCATGTATCCGGATATCCTGAACTACGATCAGGTAGTGAAAGTCACCGGTTCGTTTAAAACCCCGATGGGCTGCCGCAGCTTCCTCGGCGTGTGGGAAAATGAAAACGGCGAGCAGATCCACGATGGTCGTAACAACCTCGGCGTGATCAGCCTGAACCTGCCGCGTATTGCTCTGGAAGCAAAAGGCGATGAAGCCACCTTCTGGAAGCTGCTGGATGAACGTCTGGTGCTGGCACGTAAGGCGCTGATGACCCGTATCGCTCGTCTCGAAGGCGTGAAAGCGCGCGTGGCCCCGATCCTCTATATGGAAGGTGCTTGTGGCGTGCGTCTCAATGCTGACGATGATGTTTCTGAAATCTTCAAAAACGGTCGTGCGTCTATTTCGCTGGGTTACATCGGCATCCACGAAACCATTAACGCGCTGTTCGGCGGCGAGCATGTTTACGACAACGAGCAGCTTCGCGCGAAAGGTATCGCCATTGTTGAACGTCTGCGTCAGGCAGTGGATCAGTGGAAAGAAGAAACGGGTTATGGTTTCAGTCTCTACAGCACGCCGAGTGAAAACCTGTGCGACCGCTTCTGCCGTCTCGATACTGCTGAGTTTGGCGTGGTGCCGGGCGTGACCGATAAAGGTTACTACACCAACAGTTTCCACCTCGATGTGGAGAAGAAGGTGAACCCGTACGACAAGATCGACTTTGAAGCGCCTTACCCGCCGCTGGCGAACGGTGGTTTCATTTGCTACGGCGAGTATCCAAACATTCAGCACAACCTGAAGGCGCTGGAAGATGTCTGGGATTACAGCTATCAGCATGTACCGTATTACGGCACCAATACACCGATTGATGAGTGCTACGAGTGTGGCTTTACCGGTGAGTTCGAGTGCACCAGCAAAGGCTTCACTTGCCCGAAATGTGGTAACCATGACGCCTCCCGTGTGTCGGTAACTCGCCGCGTGTGCGGATATTTAGGTAGCCCGGATGCACGTCCATTTAACGCCGGTAAGCAGGAAGAAGTTAAGCGCCGCGTTAAACATTTGGGAAATGGGCAGATAGGTTAATCTTCACTCTACGTTAAGCAAATGCCGGATGCGGCGTAAACGCCTTATCCGGCCTACATTTGGCAACTGCTCCAGGCCTGATAAGACGCGACAGCGTCGCATCAGGCATTGATTACCGGATGCAGCCTACACGCGGACTGATAAGCCAGGCGAAATAATGAATTATCATCAGTACTATCCTGTCGACATCGTCAACGGCCCCGGCACTCGCTGCACCCTGTTTGTCTCCGGGTGTGTTCATGAATGCCCCGGTTGCTATAACAAAAGCACATGGCGGGTAAATTCTGGTCAGCCATTTACCAAAGCAATGGAAGACCAGATCATTAACGATCTGAATGACACTCGTATCAAACGCCAGGGGATTTCCCTCTCCGGCGGCGATCCGCTGCATCCGCAAAACGTGCCGGATATTCTGAAACTGGTAAAACGCATCCGCGCCGAGTGTCCGGATAAAGACATCTGGGTGTGGACAGGCTATAAACTCGACGATCTCAACGCTGCGCAAATGCAGGTTGTTGATTTGATTAACGTACTGGTCGACGGCAAATTTGTGCAGGATTTAAAAGACCCTTCCCTGATCTGGCGCGGCAGCAGCAATCAGGTGGTGCATCATTTGCGATGATAAGTTCCCTGTTACCTGAGTGCAGGCAACAGGGAAATGAGGAATTAACGATACTTCTGGTGATAGGCGTTGCGGGTCGTTTTCAGTTGCTCTGCGGCAGCCTGCGCTTCTTTTACTTTACCTTCATTTGCCAGCTTCAGCGCGTCGTCAATCTGACCAACCAGAATATCGAAACCGTGACGGAAGTCTTTCATTTCCGGGCTGTCCGGTGATTTATCTTCGAGCTTCGGCGGCGTTGCTTTTTGCGCATCCAGCGCTGCGGCGCGCATCTTCGTTAACGCGTCTTTGACTTGCGCCGCGTTATCGGCTTTTTCGACCACTTTTAAAGTGTCGTTGAGGGTTTCCATATTGTCTTCAAGATCAGCGGCAAACGACGCCGAACTGAATACCAACGAGGAGACTGCAAGAATAGCTAACAGGCTTTTACGCATTGCTCACTTCCTTTTTTATTTACACTTCATCCTTCACACTGCCTCATCGACGGCTACGCTCATTCGCCCGGGTCACGTACTGCGAGTACGCTCCCCGGCCCTCATTCACTTTCCGTCTCGATGCAGTGCGAATGATTTTGTGTAATTTTTTAGTTTATAGCGCGGCAGGTCGCGCCAGTTTTTTACTGCCCGGCGATTTTCATCTCCGGCAACAGCACAGAACCACACTGTATATTACTGCGTGTTTCAATATCGTTACCGACGGTGACAATATTGCGCCACATATCTTTTAAATTACCTGCGATGGTGATTTCGCTAACCGGATACTGAATTTCGCCATTCTCTACCCAGAAGCCCGCTGCACCACGGGAATAATCACCGGTAATGGCACTCACGCCCTGGCCCATCAGCTCCGTCACCACCAGCCCGGTACCCATCTCTTTGAGCATTTGTTCGAAGCTTAGCCCTTGTCCGGCAATCCGCCAGTTGTGAATACCGCCCGCATGTCCGGTGCTTTTCAGCCCCAGTTTCCGCGCCGAGTAGCTGGTCAGCAGCCACTGAGTCAGGATGCCATCTTTAATAATATCGCGACGCTCGGTGCGCACACCTTCGCTGTCAAATGGCGTCGATGCCAGCCCTTTCAGCAGATGCGGATGCTCTTCAATGGTCAGCCAGTCCGGCAGAATTTGTTTACCCAGCGAATCCAGCAGGAAGGTGGATTTACGGTAAACCGATCCACCCGCTATCGCCCCCACCAGATGGCCAAAAAGCCCGGTTGCCACTTCATTGGCAAAAATGACCGGCGCTTTCATGGTGGAGAGTTTACGCGGTGACAGGCGCGATAAAGTACGGCGAGCACAGTCGGCCCCAACCCACTCTGGCGTTTGCAGATCGCTCATCGCACGACCAATGGTGTAGGCGTAATCACGCTCCATATCGCCATTTTCTTCGGCAATTACACAGCTGGAGAGCGAATGACGCGTTGAGCAGTAACCCTGCAACATGCCGTGGCTGTTGCCAAAAACTTTGACACCGTAGTGGCTGTTAAAGCTGCCACCTTCGGTATTGGTGATGCGTTTGTCCGCCTGCAATGCCGCCTGTTCTGCGCGGGCCGCCAGTTCAATGGCTTCATCCGGGGAAACTTCCGCAGGGTGGAACAAGTCGAGATCTGGTGCGTCAAAGGCCAGCAGCTCTTTGTCTGCCACGCCGGCACAGGGATCTGGCGAGGTATAACGGGCAATATCCAGCGCCGCCTGTACAGTACGGGCAATGGCCTGCGGGCTTAAATCGGTGGATGATGCGCTACCTTTGCGGTTCTGGTGATAAACAGTGATCCCCAGCGCGCCATCGCTATTGAATTCAACATTCTCCACTTCACCATAACGCGTGCTTACGCTAATGCCGGTGGTCTTGCTGACGGCAACTTCCGCACCGTCCGATTTGCCTGAGGCCAACTCCAGCGCAGTGGAAACTGCTTCTTCCAGAATCTTGCGCTGCGCTTCAACTTGAGAGATTACTTTCATTGCAAGTGCCATAATGTAGAGAGTTTCTCTGAAGTCTAACAGAGAACCGTTTTTCAGTGCGCATCTTAACTGGTAACATTAGCCTCTTTTTTTTAAGGAGCCTGAGATGACTAAGCAGCCCGAAGACTGGCTCGACGACGTTCCCGGTGATGACATCGAAGACGAAGACGATGAAATTATCTGGGTCAGTAAAAGTGAAATTAAACGTGATGCCGAGGAGCTAAAACGCCTTGGCGCGGAAATTGTTGATCTGGGGAAAAACGCGCTGGATAAGATCCCGTTAGATGCGGATCTGCGCGCGGCTATTGAGCTCGCCCAGCGTATTAAGATGGAAGGTCGCCGCCGCCAGTTGCAGCTCATCGGTAAGATGCTGCGCCAGCGCGACGTAGAGCCTATTCGTCAGGCGCTGGATAAGCTGAAAAACCGTCACAACCAGCAGGTGGTGCTGTTCCATAAACTGGAAAACCTGCGCGATCGTCTGATCGATCAAGGTGATGACGCCATCGCTGAGGTATTAAATCTGTGGCCCGATGCCGATCGTCAGCAACTGCGTACTCTGATCCGCAACGCGAAGAAAGAGAAAGAAGGGAATAAGCCGCCGAAATCCGCACGCCAGATTTTCCAGTATCTGCGCGAACTGGCGGAGAATGAAGGGTAATTTTCGTTGTTGATGTGAGTATGGTTTGCCGGATGCGGTGCACCTGTAGGCCTGATAAGACGCATCAAGCGTCGCATCAGGCACTATGCTCAAATGCCGGATGCGGCGTGAACGCCTTATCCGGCCTACGCACACTATATCAGGCTAAGGCCGAATTACTGCGCGGCTTCCGCCTTCTTCGCCAGACCATCCAGCAGTTTCTGATGGATCCCACCAAAACCGCCGTTGCTCATCACCAGAATATGGTCGCCAGGCTGAGCGGTTTTCACCACCATATCTGCCAGCGTATCCACATCGCCACTCCAGTGTGCAGGCTGAACGCAGGCTTCTGCCACTTCTGCCACCTGCCACGGAATATGCGCCGGTTGCAGCAGGAAGACTTCATCGGCACGACCTAATGAAGGTGCCAGATCGTCTTTGCAGATCCCCATTTTCATGGTATTCGAGCGCGGTTCCAGCACGGCAATAATGCGCGCCGTACCGCCAACTTTGCCACGCAGCGCCGCAAGCGTTGCCAGAATCGCCGTTGGGTGATGGGCAAAATCGTCATATACCGTGACGCCATTCGCTTCACCACGCAACTCCAGACGGCGACGAGCGTTAATAAACGAACCCAGCGCGTTAGCGGCATCTGCCGGCGCTACACCAACATGGCGAGCCGCCGCAATCGCCATCAGGCCATTGTGCATATTATGTTCGCCTACCAGCGACCATTTCACTTCGCCCACTTTTTCGCCATCCAGCAAAACTTCCCATTCGGAAGCATCGGTGGTCAGCTTTTTCGCCTGCCAGTGCCCCTGCTCACCCACCAGCTCCTGCTCGCTCCAGCAGCCCATCGCCATGGTCTGTTTCAGGTTGATGTCGTTTTCTGGCCAGATAATACGGCCCTGCCCCGGAACGATACGCACCAGATGGTGGAACTGTTTCTGGATCGCTTTCAGGTCGTCAAAGATATCGGCGTGATCGAACTCAAGGTTGTTGAGGATCAGCGTACGTGGGCAGTAATGGACAAATTTAGAGCGTTTGTCGAAGAAGGCGCAGTCATACTCATCCGCTTCGATAACAAAGAAGTCGCTTTCGCCCAGACGCGCCGAAACCTCAAAGTTCCCCGGCACACCGCCGATCACAAATCCCGGTTTGTAACCGCACTGTTCCAGAATCCAGGTTGCCATTCCCGCGGTGGTGGTTTTGCCATGTGTACCGGCAACGGCCAGCACCCAGCGGTCGCGCAGCACAAAATCGTGCAGCCACTGTGGACCTGACATATAAGGGATGTTTTTTTCCAGTACCGCTTCCACACACGGATTTCCACGGGTCATGGCGTTGCCAATAATCACCAGATCCGGCTGCGGATCGAGCTGGCTGGCATCGTAACCCTGAATCAGTTCAATGCCTTGCTTCTCAAGTAAGGTGCTCATCGGCGGATACACATTGGCGTCCGAACCCGTTACTTCATGGCCTAACTGGCGCGCCAGCATCGCCAGACCGCCCATAAACGTGCCACAAATTCCTAAAATATGAATGCGCATACGTCACTATCCTTTTTTAATCTGCCGCTCATTTTACGCATATGTCGGGCAAGTGAGAAACGCATTTCAGGATAATCCGCAATTTGCTGGCGCGATTCACCTGAGCGCAACATTGAGATTATTTGTTAAGATTGTTGCGGTCGCTTTACTCCATAAACATTGCAGGGAAAGTTTTATGAAAACGTTAGGTGAATTTATTGTCGAAAAGCAGCACGAGTTTTCTCATGCTACCGGTGAGCTCACTGCTTTGCTGTCGGCAATAAAACTGGGCGCCAAGATTATCCATCGCGATATCAACAAAGCAGGACTGGTTGATATCCTGGGTGCCAGCGGTGCTGAGAACGTGCAGGGCGAGGTTCAGCAGAAACTCGACTTGTTCGCTAATGAAAAACTGAAAGCCGCACTGAAAGCACGCGATATCGTTGCGGGCATTGCCTCTGAAGAAGAAGATGAGATTGTCGTCTTTGAAGGCTGTGAACACGCAAAATACGTGGTGCTGATGGACCCACTGGATGGCTCGTCCAACATCGATGTTAACGTCTCTGTCGGTACCATTTTCTCCATCTACCGCCGCGTTACGCCTGTTGGCACGCCGGTAACGGAAGAAGATTTCCTCCAGCCTGGTAACAAACAGGTTGCGGCAGGTTACGTGGTATACGGCTCCTCTACCATGCTGGTTTACACCACCGGATGCGGTGTTCACGCCTTTACTTACGATCCTTCGCTGGGCGTTTTCTGTCTGTGCCAGGAACGGATGCGCTTCCCGGAGAAAGGCAAAACCTACTCCATCAACGAAGGAAACTACATTAAGTTTCCGAACGGGGTGAAGAAGTACATTAAATTCTGCCAGGAAGAAGATAAGTCCACCAACCGCCCTTATACCTCACGTTATATCGGTTCACTGGTCGCGGATTTCCACCGTAACCTGCTGAAAGGCGGTATTTATCTCTACCCAAGCACCGCCAGCCACCCGGACGGCAAACTGCGTTTGCTGTATGAGTGCAACCCGATGGCATTCCTGGCGGAACAAGCGGGCGGTAAAGCGAGCGATGGCAAAGAGCGTATTCTGGATATCATCCCGGAAACTCTGCACCAGCGCCGTTCGTTCTTTGTCGGCAACGACCATATGGTTGAAGATGTCGAACGCTTTATCCGTGAGTTCCCGGACGCGTAATCTCCTGCGCCTCTCCACACGGAGAGGCGTTTTTATCGCTGCGCAATGTTGACTCTTGTCACAGGCGAACTCTGACGATTCTCCCACAGCACCGTTAATCCACGCTGTAATGCTATAAAAATAAATAACAAAATACCGATGGCGATTTTCGTCCACCATGAGCTCAGCGTGCCATCAAAGTTGATATAAGTCTGTATTAGCCCCTGAATCGCCACGCCAAAAAGCGTCCCTAATACCGTTCCAACGCCACCGCTCAGAAGCGTACCGCCAATTACCACTGAGGCGATAGCATCCAGTTCCACACCTACGCCCGCCAGCGCATATCCGGCCTGGGTATAAATCGAGAAGACAATCCCCGCCAGCGTTGCCAGTCCGGTGGAGAGCATATAAATGCGAATAGTGGTGCTGCGAGTGGAAATCCCCATCAGGTTCGCCGACGTTGCGTTGCCGCCAATGGCGTATACCTGATTACCAAAACGGGTACGATGCGCGAGGAAAATACCGATAACCACCACCGCCAACATCAGCAGTCCCATCGCACTTAAGCGACCGCCGCCAGGGATTTTCCACGCAAGGCTTGAGAGCGTGTCATAAATGGGATGGTTTATCGGAATCGACTCTTCCGAAACGAGATAGCTGACACCGCGCAAAAAGAACATCCCCGCCAGGGTAATGATAAATGCCGGGATCTTCAGGGCGTCGATCAAAAGCCCCATAAATGCGCCGAAGGCACAGCCCATCACCAGCACTAGCGGAAACGCCAGTAGCGGCGAGAGGCCGAAATCGCCAATCACTTTTGCCAGAAACACGCCAGTAAAGGCGATCACCGAACCGACGGAGAGATCGATCCCACCGGAGAGGATCACAAAGGTCATGCCAACGGCAATGATCCCAAGAAAGGCGTTATCGGTCAGGATATTGCAGATCACTCTTGTGGAAGCAAAACCGGGAAACTGGGTCAGGCAGTAAAGATAACCCAACACAAAGACGCCGATGGTGATCATCAGTGGCAAATTACGTTTTATCACGGCTACGTACTCCTTTAATCAGACTGATAAAGCGTTGCGACTGGACAATCAGCACGCAAAGAACCACCACCGCTTTTACAACCTGGTTCATCTCTGGCGGAAAGCCCGAAAGCAAAATTCCGGTGTTCATCCCCTGAATAATCAGCGCCCCCACCACCGAAAGCAGTAGGTTAAAACGTCCGCCCATCAGCGATCCGCCGCCAATAACCACCGCGAGAATGGCGTCCAGCTCCAGCCATAACCCGGCGTTATTGGCATCGGCACCGCGAATATCCGCCGCCACGATAATGCCCGCAATCGCCGCACACAGCCCGCTCAACACGTAGGTAAGCATGACGATGATCCGCGTGTTTACCCCGGCATTTTTTGCCGCCCGAATGTTGATACCAACGGCTTCGATAAACATCCCCAGCGCCGTTTTGCGGGTCAACAGCCAGAACAGGATAAGCGTCAGCACCGCGATAATGACCGGCGTTGGCAGGAACAACAGCGATCCACTGCCAAACCATGAGAGATCCGGCGAGTTAAACGTGACGATCTGTCCGGAGGTGATCAGTTGCGCCACGCCGCGCCCGGCGACCATCAGGATCAGGGTGGCAACAAACGGCTGAATTTTGAGGATCGCTACCAGTATGCCGTTCCACAATCCCGCCAGGATGCCAGTGCCCAGGGCGCTTAACAAAACAATCGGCAGGCTGAATCCCGCGACCGTCATCGCAGCCGTTGTGGCTCCGGCGATAGCCATCACCGCCCCCACGGAGAGATCAATCCCACCTGTTGCGATCACCAGCGTCATTCCGATAGCCAACAGCGCAACGGGGGCCGCACGGTTAAGAATGTCTATGGGGCTACCGAATAAACGCCCATCCTGGAGCACCACCTGCCAGAAATGCGGGGCCACCAGGCTATCGACCAGCAGCACCAGCAACAGTGCCGCCAGCTGCGGCATTCCCGTTGGCCAGCGAAAGCGCCTTTTCGGCGGCGTAGTGTCCGGGAGAGATTGAGGCATCACACTGTTCTCCTTACGCCGCAATGGCGTTCATGATCGCCGGAACGGAAAGCTCTGCCAGCGGGATCTCCGCCACCTGTTTGCGATCGCGCATGATGATCACCCGGTCGGCATAGCCCACCAGTTCTTCCAGTTCGGAGGAGATCACCAGCAGCGCCAGACCATCGGCGCATAGCGTTTCAATCAGGCGGATGATCTCGGCGTGGGCACCAACATCAATGCCGCGAGTTGGCTCATCAAGGATCAGAAATTGCGGTCGGGTCAGTAGCCAACGTGAAAGCAACACTTTTTGCTGATTGCCGCCAGAGAGAAATTCAATCGGTTGTTCAGTTGAAGGTGTGCGAATGCCAAGCTGGCGGATAAAGCGTTCGGCAATCTCTTGCTGTTCTTTGCGGGAAATGGGACGTAGCCAGCCGCGCTGGGCCTGGAGAGCGAGGATGATATTTTCCCGCACCGAGGCGGCAGCGATGATGCCATCGGTTTTCCTGTCTTCCGGGCAGAAGCCAATGCCCAGTACCGAAGCCTGATGTGGCGATCGCAGGTTTTGCGGTTTGCCTTTGATCAACGCCGTGCCGCTGTCAGCAGGTTTGATACCGAAGATCACTTCGGCGGTTTCGGTACGTCCTGATCCCAGCAATCCAGCCAGACCGACGATCTCGCCGGGGCGTACTTCGAGATCAAACGGTGCGATCGTTCCTTTTTTGCCGTAATTTTTGAACGCGGCAACGGGTTTGTCGCTCAACAATGTTCGCCCGGCACGCTGTAGCGCGTGGGTATCCAGCTCGCGCCCCAGCATCATTTTTACCAGTTCGATCTGCGGTAGCTCGCACGTTTCCCGACAGCCTACGAAACTGCCGTTGCGTAAGACGGTGATCCGATCGCTGACCTGATAGACCTGATCGAGAAAGTGAGTGACAAAAATCAGGCTGACGCCGCGATCGCGCAACTGACGCATCAGGTCAAACAGTAACTCCACTTCCTGGGTGTCGAGACTGGCGGTGGGTTCATCGAGGATCAGCACTTTGGCAGAGAGATCGATAGCCCGGCAAATAGCGACGATTTGCTGCATCGCGACTGAAAAGCGGTTGAGCGGTTCGCGCACGTCGAGGGAGAAACCGTAAGATGCCATCAGTTCGGTGGCGCGCTTTTCCATCTCTTTGCGGCGTAGAAGGCCGAAGCGTTTGGGTTCGCGGCCTATAAATAGATTATCAGCGACCGACATATTGGGTAGCAGGTTTACTTCCTGATAGACGGTGCCGATACCGAGTTGTTGTGCATGGGCGGTATTTTTCGGTGAGATAGCCTGGCCTTCCAGCCAGATGGTGCCGCGATCGGCGTGGTATACACCAGTTAATGCTTTGATTAGCGTTGATTTTCCTGCCCCGTTTTCACCGAGCAGCGCCATGATTTCGCCGCGGCGCAGGCTGAAATCAACGTTGTCTAACGCTTTGACGCCGGGGAAAAATTTACTTAATCCTTCGGTGCGGAGGATCTCCTGGTGTTGGTTAGTCGTCATGGTTTCCCCCGGTGTAAAGCGTGCTCCCAGTAGGCATGATAAGACGCGGTAAGCGTCGCATCAGGCTTCAGCGCACCACCGCCGGATGCGGCGCGAGCGCCTTATCCGGCCTACGAATCGGCATCAGGCATAGCAACCCTCAATACCCCATATTTTTCTTCTTCTCTAACTCTTCTTTTGCGGTATCAGGCAGATAAAGGGTGGATTTGGTCAGCGTCAGCTTTTCAGGCATGGTGCCGTCTTTTTTGTATTTCTCCAGCGCGTCGAAGGCGGGACCTGCCATATTCGGCGTCAGTTCAACACTGGCGTTCGCTTCGCCATCAATCATCGCTTTGTAGATATCCGGTACGCCGTCGATAGAACCTGTCAGAATATCTTTGCCTGGTTTCAGGCCCGCTTCTTTAATTGCCTGAATTGCACCAATCACCATGTCGTCGTTATGGGCGTAAACCATGCAGATGTTTTTGCCGTTGTTTTCCGCTTTGATAAAGCTCTCCATGACTTCTTTGCCTTTACTGCGGGTGAAGTCACCTGACTGCGAGCGGATAATTTTGATATTTGGCGCATTCTTAATGGCTTCGGCAAAGCCTTTCTTACGGTCAATGGCGACGCTGGCCCCAACAGTGCCCTGCAGCTCCACCACGTTGCATGGTTTGCCATTCACTTCTTTTACCAGCCAGTCACCAATCAACTTGCCTTCGAGAATGTTGTCGGCAGTGACGGTGGTCATATAGAGAGATTTGTCTTTCACATCAATAGAACGATCGAGCAAGAAGACCGGGATTTCGGCATCTTTCGCCTCTTTTAATACCGGTTCCCAACCAGTCGCAACCACCGGAGCGATAAAGATCGCATCCACCCCTTGCGCGACGAAGGAACGTACCGCTTTAATCTGGTTTTCCTGCTTTTGCTGACCATCGGCAATTTTCAGCGTAATTCCGCGTTTTTCGGCCTCACTTTTCGCCACATTGGTTTCTGCGGCGCGCCAGCCAGATTCCGATCCGACCTGCGAAAATCCTACGGTTAATGGAGCGGCCAACGCCATAGACGACATGGCTGCCGAGACTGCAGAGACTACAAGTAAGCGTTTCCACATAGGGTTGTCCTCGTCGGGGTAATTATTATTGGTGAAAAGATGTTCGCGAAAAAACTATAGACAATTCGTTATGTAACGGATTGCGTTACATCACACTTCAAAGAAGTAAATAAAACGTTAATCACAAGTTTGTAATCGCTTTCATCTCACTATGAAAAATGCGGCTACGGTTATGGATTTTCCTGCTCTGTATACCGTCTTAAAATTGGCGAAAAAGGAAAATGAAGACGAAAACAAGCGAAGACATTCGGCGCGAGTTGGCTATAATACTCGGCACTTGTTTGCCACATATTTTTAAAGGAAACAGACATGAGCTTACTCAACGTCCCTGCGGGTAAAGATCTGCCGGAAGACATCTACGTTGTTATTGAGATCCCGGCTAACGCAGATCCGATCAAATACGAAATCGACAAAGAGAGCGGCGCACTGTTCGTTGACCGCTTCATGTCCACCGCGATGTTCTATCCGTGCAACTACGGTTACATCAACCACACCCTGTCTCTGGACGGTGACCCGGTTGACGTACTGGTCCCGACTCCGTACCCGCTGCAGCCGGGTTCTGTGATCCGTTGCCGTCCGGTTGGCGTTCTGAAAATGACCGACGAAGCCGGTGAAGATGCGAAACTGATTGCTGTTCCGCACACAAAGCTGAGCAAAGAATACGATCACATTAAAGACGTTAACGATCTGCCAGAGCTGCTGAAAGCGCAGATCGCTCACTTCTTCGAGCACTACAAAGACCTCGAAAAAGGCAAGTGGGTGAAAGTTGAAGGTTGGGAAAACGCAGAAGCCGCTAAAGCTGAAATCGTTGCTTCCTTCGAGCGCGCAAAGAATAAATAAGTTCTTCTAGCGCAATAACCCTGAACGCCGGGCTTCGGTTAGTAAGGGTTTTTTTATGCCCGCGATAAATAAACTCTCTATTCCACCATCATTATTCTCAGCGGTTGCAAGGCTTGAACGGTAAGAACAAGCAAACCCGACCACCATTTTGCTGTTCATAGCCACTTGCTGGAAGTTAGCCGACCTCACTCATACTCACCGTTCAAAGCGTGCCCCCGTTTTACCCCTGCACATTTGTGAACGCCAGCAGAGTTTTTTATGCGATTGCAGATATGGAAAGCGGCTCGGAGAGAAAAGCAAAAGATGGAAAAGTTACAAAAAAAAATCGCGAGATACATCGCATAAAACAACGCCACCCGAAGGTGGCGTGCTTTTATTATTACTTATCCCTGTCTAACCAGTCGCCGCTTTCAATTAGCTTTAATCCATCGACGGGTCGTTGATAAACGTACATCCATGCACTCCCGTACGGCGTCTGAATCAACTGGCGCGCGTATTCACCGCCCCTGGTGCGCAAGGCATCAAGTTCGGCCAGCGTGGCGTTGTCAATACGATAAACTTCACCGTGTACTGTTCCGTTCCCCGGAACTGCGCCTGGATAGTGGCCCAGGCTATACAACTGGTAGTTATCGATACTGAAATCGCCCAGTAACTGGGCATTGGTCATCCAGTGACTGTTGCCTTGTTTGTGGCGTAAACTGCCGTAGACAAATATTCGCATTGCTAAAACTCGAACTGATAGAGCAAATCCAGTGCCTGGTCTACACCAGACACGGCTTCCAGATATAGCTTAGGCATCAGGCGATAACGTAACGTGAGTGTTGCTATAGAGTCAAATATACCCACGCCGTATTTCACTTGCAGACCTGGCAATACATAGCCGCTGACCACTACCTGGGAGGAGTCGCCTACTCCCTGGGTGTCGAGCGCTAAATTGCTTACGCCAAACGTCTCGCCGATTTTACCCACAATCTGGCCACTTTGCGCAACCCCCAGACCAATCAGCATCGAGGTCATTGCCGCACTGTCGCTCTGATCGCTCTCCAGCCCTTGTCCACGTAGCAAATAAGACAATGCAGCTTGTTGCGACATCGCCGGGTCAGAGAAGATCTCCGCTTTCGGTTCGTCCGCCAGACCAGTGACGCGAACTCCGGCGATTACGTCGTCTTCTGTAGCATCCGGGTTACGAATAGCTTCAATATTAAGATACGGTTGATCCGGCGGACCAGAGAACAGTAACTCACCTTTACGCACAATCAGATCCTGACCATAGGCATGGAAGCGCCCTTCAGGGATGTTGATCTGCCCGTTCAGGCCCAGCCCTTGTTTGTCCTGAACGACGTTAAGATCGCCCGTCAGCCGCGCTTTCAGGCCAAAGGCGTCAATGCGCACATTGTTGCCAACGTGGACAATCAGGTTACTGTTAATCGGAATCGACGCCGTTTTCGGCTCTTCCGGTTGCAGGTTATCGTTAAGCATCACCACATCGCTGGAGACGCCTACTGCGCTTTCCGGCAGATCGTGCACCACGATGCGCGCCCACGGGACATCCACGCGACCATCGAGGGTAAACAGGTTTGGTGTAGCCTCGAAGACAACATCTGGCGATACATCCATTCGTACCATCGGCGGCACGGTGATCCGCACTTTACTGCCTTTCGCCGTTACCCGCGCCCGCCAGTTTTCAATTTGGCTCCAGTCGGCATCACCGTTCAGGTAGATTTCACCCTGCTGGGTCCGTACTGTACCGGCAAGCGTCGAGCGCATACCATTAAAGTTGACCGCAAGCTGGCTCGGTTGCATATCAAACGGCATAAAGTTGCCGTCGATATCCACACCCGTAACCTGAAGCTGACCAAACAACTGCGGGCTTTGCACATCACCACCCAGACGCAAGTTGGCACTCACCATCCCCGCTGCTTTTTCCCCACGGGTAAAGATGGGGTTTATCATCGCAAGGTTGAAGTTACGGATATTGACGTTGCCACCAAGATTACGGCGGCCTTGCGGATCGGTCACCTGCACCTGTCCATCAAACTGGCCGTTATTGGTCAGGCGGATGGTCCAGCCCAATTCGGCACGGTTGTTACGCAATTCCGCCGTCAGATTCAGTGTCTGAAACGCCACGGGCAGCGCCGCATCGTTGACGGTTTGCGTTACCTGCACGTTACGCCCCGAAAGGGTGATACTGCCCTGCGGCAGCCCCTCTTTGGTGGTGTCCCAGGCAACGTCCGCTTTACCCGTGAAGATACCGCTGGCCTGAGTGGTTTCTGGCATAAATGGTTTCAGCATGGCCAGGTCGAAGCGGTTGAGATTCACCACCGCACGCCCTTCGGCACCCGCATCGATAGTTTGCGGCACGCACAGTTCCGCATTCGGGTTAAGCCAGCAGTGTGGCCCGATGCTGATTTTTTGCTCCTTATTGCGGTAATCCAGCGCAATATCGCGGGTCAGCGACCACGGGCCGACCGGCGTCTGGAAGCGGGTATTGCTAAGAGTTCCCTTCCAGCGTTCTTCTTTGCGATCAAAACTTCCTGCCAGATTAAGCTGCCCGGAGACAGGCTCGCCCTGAATCCGCAACTGTAACTCGTGCTGTTTTTCGCTGCCTTTGGCATTCAGGGTGACGAGGTTGATATTTACATCCGGCTGCGAAATTTGCTCAACGCGTACGTCGAGTTTCCCGGCGATCTGATCGGTGGATTTAATGTCGCCTTCCACGCGAACCTGCGCCACGGAAAGTTCCTGCCAGCGCAGGCCGCGCGCGGTGATATCTGCCAGTAGTTGTGGCGCTTCCACCGTGCCGCGTACTTTCACCAGCCCTTTCGCTGTACCGCCAAGCCCCGGCAGCGCGTTATCCAGCCCCGGCGCGTTGATGGTGGCATCAAGATTGAGATCTTTTACCCCCAGCTCGCCTTTCACTTCGGCACTGTTTGGCCCCAGTTCCAGATGAAGCCCTGGGATCATCCACTGCATATAACTGTTGCCTTTCAGCGTGCCGTCAACGTTCACTTTGTTCTGTTTGACGTTACCGGTCAGCTTCAGTTCTGGCACCTCCATCTGCCAGGTGCCGCCGTACAGGCTACCGCGGGTTTTAATCAAGCCATTGAGTTTCGACGGCCACTCTGGGATCTCTTTGGCGGTGTTAATGCCGTTAAGCGTTAGCTCACCGCGCCAACTAATGGCCTGCTGCCAGTCGAGCAACGCCTTGAGTTCAGTTTTCCCTTCCAGCGCCGCGACGGTGAGTTTGTCGAGATTGACCTGCTGTTCATTACCTTTGGCATCAAGGGTAATGGTGGCTGGCGGGATCTCCAGTCCCTTCACTGCCGTACGCATAGAGAGCGTGTAATCGGTCATTTTGCCGGTAAGTTTCAGTTTCAGATCATCCGCCTGATACTGCTTCTCACCAGTGAACGGCCAGTAAATCTGTTTGCTGTTCACTTCCACGTTGAGCGGCAATCCGGCTTCCGCCAGTCGCGTCTGGGCGCGTAAATCCATATCCACCGGACCGGAAAGATTAACGCCAATCTCCAGCTGTTCGCGCAGCGCGCCGCCCACTTTCAGCTTCACCTTTTCACCTTTCAACGGCTCCACGTTCAGTGTACTATTGAGAGTGATGTCCACCGGCCAGTTGTCTGACAGCTGCGCCGTGCCGCTGGCGTTGACGATCCCTTGACTGGAATCGATATCCAGGGCGTCCAGTTTAGTATTGCCGTCAATGCTGCTCACTTTCAGCAGCATGGTGCGCACGGTGATGTCCGTGTCGCCCGTCACGCGTAACTGCTCGCCTTTAAACTCTTCAATGTTCAGGTTAAGCGGCAAATGCACGTCGGTCATTTCCGGCAATACCGGGCGAGAAAAGAGATCTTTCAGCGTTTCGCCGAGCGGCTTTTCCTCCGGCTGCGGATTTTCAATTTTCGGTTCGACAACTTCTTCCTGCGCCACTTCCGCCACTTTCGGCAAAGCAATCAACAGGCCTTTCAGCGACGTCGGTTTCAGAGTCAGGGTTTTCTCCTGCCAGTTCAGGCCGGAGGTGAAGTCCATCACCGATACCGTGGTGTCATCAATCTTGATGTTGACGTTATCCAGCGCCACCCGTGTCAGGGTGATGGGATACGGCGTAGAGAGATCCAGCGGACCGCTATCTTCCTCTTCTTCAACCTGTTCAGAAGGAGGCATTTTTTTACTGTCGATGTTGACCTGAATGTCTTTCAGCGCCAGGTCATTAATACAAACGCTACTGTTCCACAGGCACTCAAGCCCGACCGCCAGATGCAGATTGCCCGCTTTTACCGCCACGCCTGGCTGCTCATAACGAACGTCAGACAAGGTGAGATCGCGCCAGCCGCCGGTGACTTTGCCAATATCCAGTCCTGGTACCCAGCGATCCGCCGCTTTAAATACCAGATGCAGGCCGCTGGTGGTGCCCACCAGAAACGCCACCGATCCCAGCAACAGTAAGATAACGATAACCACGCCGAGGCTGATTTTTTTCCATAAACTCATAATTCTGGCCCCAGACCGATGTAAAACTGTAACCCGTGTTCGTCTTTATCCGCGACCGGTACGGCAAAATCGAGTTTGATTGGCCCGACCGGCGATTCCCAGCGCACGCCGACCCCGGTACCGGTTTTAAAGTCGCTGCGGCGAATATCGCTTACCGCTTCGCCACTATCGACAAACACCGCGCCCCACCATTTTCCGGTCACGTTGTACTGGTACTCCAGCGATCCGGTTATCAACTTCGAGGCCCCTTTCAGGTCACCGTTGGCGTATTTCGGGGCGATAGATTTGTATTTGTAGCCGCGAATACTGCGATCGCCCCCGGCGAAGAAACGCAGATCCGGCGGTACTTTGTCGAAATCACCCGTTTCAATCCAGCCCAGCGTGCCGCGTGTCACAAAGCGATGGCGGTCGTACAGTGTGCGGATCCAGACGTTTTGTGCCTGGAAAACGGAGAAATCGACATCTGAGCCCCAGGCCGTGTTGGAGTAGTCGATAGAGTAACGTTGCGAGTCGCCCCAGGTTGGCATCAGGCCACCACGAGAACGCGTGCGGCTAATCATCACCCCCGGATAAAACAGCATCGTGGTGTTGGTAATTTCACCCTGGGTAAAGTGGTCGAGACTCCAGCGCAGGTTAATGGCACGCTGCCAGCCGCTGGAAAGATCCCAGTAGCGAGAAGCCACCAGCGTAGTGGAGTCAGACTCGGTATCGTTCAGGTCAGTGCGCTTAAAACCGCCCTGCACCAAATAATATTGTTCCAGTGGATTCTTCAGCAGCGGCATTTTATAGCTGAAGTCGAGGGTCTGTTCCGGCGCGGAAATACTGGTACTGGTGGTCAGACTGTGACCGTATGAGTTCATCCACGGCTTTTTCCACGTCGCTTTCACGCGCGGTCCCACGTCCGTAGAGTAACCGACACCGGTTTCGATGGTGTTTTCTGTGCGCGGCGAAACCACGCCCGTCAACGGTAATACTTTCGTTTCGCGCGCTTTATCAAATTGTGGTGCCACCACCACCGAATTAAACCAGCCGGTGGCAGAGAGTCGGCGGTTTAGTTCCGCCAGATCTTTCGATTCGTACTCATCGCCCTCTTTGAACGGCACCAGATTTTGCAGGTATTCATCGCGGATTTGTGATCCTTCAAAGGTCACATGCCCAAAGCGGTAGCGTTCGCCACTGTTATAATCAATATCCCAGAAGGCTTTATGCAGGCCGAGCGCGATGCCCAGCTGCGCTTTGGTAAATTCGCTATCGAAATAACCTTTACGCAACGCAATGCTGGTTAAGGACTTTTTGAAATTTTCATAATCGCCCTGGTTCAGTACCGTACCAATAGCCGGGCGAGTATCGAGCAATTTCAAATAGTCTTTATCGGTCCGCGCGCCGCCGCGCAATACCACATCTGTGCCGCCAATTAACACCGGCACGCCTGGCGTGACTTTGGCGATCAATACCTGCCGCCCTTTCTTTGGCGGTGGACGGAGATCAAATTCAATGGTCGGCTGGTAATAACCCAGCGCTTTCAGACCTTCGCGGATGGCATCATCGACGCGTGCGCGAAAGCGACGGTCTGGCGTCACTTCATCACTTTCAATCGTAGAAAGCTGCGCGCGAACGTTCTTTTCCAGCTGTCCCGATAACCCCTCGACCTGTAGACGGACGTTCGCGGCGACGGCAGATCCGCTTAAGCAGAGTAAGCTTACACAGCATAACTGTCGGATATAGCGCACATTTTCTCCTGAATATCCTTTTTTCCTGCCCCTGGAACGCCGTTAAACGGCTTAACAAAAATCCAGTAATATGGATTAAAAAGCAGACTAAACCCCAAATATTTCTTATGTTTTACTTTAGACCTATTCACGGTGGTTATTGTGTGCAAATACGCCTCTTGTTACAACCTTAACCCCAATGACCGATTTTCGGGAGAGCGACACCATGAGTTTATTCGATAAAAAGCATCTGGTTTCCCCCGCCGATGCCCTGCCTGGACGTAACACCCCGATGCCCGTAGCCACACTGCATGCGGTCAACGGTCACTCAATGACCAATGTACCTGACGGAATGGAGATTGCCATTTTTGCGATGGGTTGTTTCTGGGGTGTGGAGCGTCTGTTCTGGCAGTTACCCGGCGTTTACAGCACCGCCGCAGGCTATACCGGCGGCTATACGCCAAATCCGACTTATCGGGAAGTGTGCTCCGGTGATACGGGTCATGCCGAAGCGGTACGCATTGTTTACGATCCTTCCGTCATCAGCTATGAACAGTTGCTACAAGTATTTTGGGAGAATCACGATCCCGCCCAGGGAATGCGTCAGGGCAATGACCACGGCACGCAGTATCGTTCAGCGATTTATCCGCTGACCCCAGAACAGGATGCCGCAGCTCGCGCCAGTCTGGAACGTTTTCAGGCGGCAATGCTTGCCGCCGATGACGATCGTCGCATCACCACGGAAATCGCTAACGCCACACCGTTTTATTATGCCGAAGATGACCACCAGCAATATCTGCATAAAAACCCGTATGGTTACTGTGGAATTGGCGGAATTGGCGTCTGTCTGCCGCCGGAAGCATAGCGTTACGGGTACAAATGTAGATTGTTGATAAAGTGCGTTTTGTTTATGCCGGATGCGGCGTAAACGCCTTACCAGGTCTACAAAATCGTCCAAATTCAATATATTGCATGGACTGCGTAGGCCTGATTGGCATAGCGCATCAGGCAGTTTTGCATTTATCAGCAGTCTGAATTTTAACCCTCTGGCGGCTTTACAGTACCTTACGCTATACTAGCCACTGAAAATGCCGGTTCACTTTCTTCGAATCGGCTTTCAATGTGTATTTCACACAAATTAATCAACTTCCCCTTCCGAGGATCTGGCCTGAAAGGTCGGATAAGATATGTTAAACAGTATTTTAGTCATACTCTGCTTGATCGCTGTAAGTGCGTTCTTCTCGATGTCTGAGATCTCGCTTGCCGCTTCACGCAAAATCAAACTTAAACTGCTGGCTGATGAAGGCAATATAAATGCCCAACGCGTTCTGAATATGCAGGAAAATCCCGGCATGTTCTTTACCGTGGTCCAAATCGGTCTGAACGCAGTGGCGATTCTCGGCGGTATCGTCGGTGATGCGGCATTTTCTCCAGCTTTTCACAGCCTGTTCTCCCGCTATATGTCGGCAGAACTCTCTGAGCAACTGAGCTTTATTCTCTCTTTCTCGTTAGTGACTGGCATGTTTATCCTGTTTGCGGATTTAACCCCGAAACGCATCGGTATGATTGCGCCAGAAGCTGTGGCTTTGCGTATCATCAACCCGATGCGCTTCTGCCTGTACGTTTGCACCCCGCTGGTGTGGTTCTTCAACGGCCTGGCGAACATGATCTTCCGTATTTTCAAACTGCCAATGGTACGTAAAGATGACATCACTTCTGATGATATCTACGCGGTAGTGGAAGCCGGTGCGCTGGCGGGCGTGTTACGTAAACAGGAACACGAGCTGATTGAAAACGTCTTTGAGCTGGAATCTCGTACCGTTCCGTCTTCAATGACACCGCGTGAAAACGTGATTTGGTTTGATCTCCACGAAGATGAGCAAAGTCTGAAGAATAAGGTGGCGGAACATCCGCACTCTAAGTTCCTCGTCTGTAATGAAGATATTGACCACATCATCGGCTATGTCGATTCTAAAGACCTGCTGAACCGCGTGCTGGCTAACCAAAGCCTGGCACTGAACAGCGGCGTACAAATTCGCAACACGCTGATTGTGCCGGATACGTTAACCCTTTCAGAGGCGTTGGAAAGTTTTAAAACCGCAGGTGAAGACTTCGCGGTGATCATGAACGAGTACGCGCTGGTGGTGGGGATCATCACCCTCAACGACGTGATGACCACGCTGATGGGCGATCTGGTCGGTCAGGGGCTGGAAGAGCAGATTGTCGCCCGTGATGAGAACTCATGGCTGATTGACGGCGGCACTCCGATTGACGACGTCATGCGTGTGCTGGATATTGACGAGTTCCCGCAGTCGGGCAACTACGAAACCATTGGCGGCTTTATGATGTTTATGCTGCGTAAGATCCCGAAACGCACCGATTCGGTGAAATTCGCCGGCTACAAATTTGAAGTGGTGGATATCGATAACTACCGCATCGACCAGCTGCTGGTGACCCGGATCGACAGCAAGGCCACCGCCCTTTCGCCAAAACTGCCTGACGCTAAAGATAAAGAAGAAAGCGTCGCGTAACCCCCAGAAACATCAACGGCTCCTGAATCAGGAGCCGTCTTATTACTGCATAGCACTTTGGTTAAGCCATCTCTGTTTGCAGACGCATAACCTGACGGTTAACTTCGGACATCACTGACAAATGCAGCTTATCCTTCACTTTTGGGATAAGAATCTTACCCTTATCAAATTCAAAAGCGCCAACGTCCTTGATGTATAACCGTCCACGGAACAGGATCTTTACGTACTTCGCCACCTGAAGTGGGTTGTACCGTTGGAAAATTTTCATTGTTATCTCCTGCTGAGTATTACGCCTGTGCGGTGCCACAATCGGCCCAACTATTATGAGGCGCAAATTTTAATGCTTAGTGACTATAGACTATCCGGGCAATGTTTCCACCGCGTATAACTTTTTTTACCTAAAGGTTACAATTATTCAGAATTATCTTTTTACCGAAGCGCGGTCTTCAGTATAAGCATTCATTTTTCATATGATTTGTGCGCTTGACCGCAAACTGGCATCACACTTGCGGGAAATTCGATAAATAGCACATATGATTAAAACTCAGACCCAAGTGGTCGGATCACCTGCATATCATAAGAAGGAAACACCATGACCCTACGCAAGATTCTGGCACTCACCTGCCTGCTGTTGCCGATGATGGCTTCCGCACATCAGTTCGAAACCGGTCAGCGAGTGCCGCCGATTGGCATTACCGATCGTGGCGAGTTGGTGCTTGATAAAGATCAGTTTAGCTACAAAACCTGGAACAGCGCGCAGTTAGTGGGAAAAGTGCGAGTACTGCAACATATTGCTGGTCGCACCTCTGCAAAAGAGAAAAACGCGACGCTGATTGAAGCGATTAAATCAGCAAAGTTACCGCACGATCGTTACCAGACCACCACCATTGTTAACACCGACGACGCAATTCCGGGTTCCGGCATGTTTGTGCGCAGCAGTCTGGAAAGTAATAAAAAGCTTTATCCCTGGTCGCAGTTTATTGTCGATAGCAATGGCGTCGCGCGCGGTGCCTGGCAGCTGGATGAAGAAAGTTCCGCTGTAGTGGTGCTGGATAAAGACGGTCGCGTGCAATGGGCCAAAGACGGGGCGCTCACACAGGAAGAGGTGCAGCAAGTGATGGACCTGCTGCAAAAGTTGCTCAAATAATGGCAATAACATAAATTCTGCAAAATAATTTTCCCCTATCGTTATCTATGGGATAGGGGAATTAAGCCTCTGAGTTCTTACGCTGAACTCATACTGGTAACGCTAGTTGCTTTTTTTTAAACGCCTCAATGGTCGATTTATATTTCTCGCAAATCTTTTCTTCGGTAATATCACTATCTGCGGCCAGATTCGCACTTACTATCGCATCCACTTGTTCGGCTAATTCGACTTGTTGGCAACCTGCATTAACCAGAAAATTATAAATAAGAGAGTAATCTTCATCCTCCAAAACAACAGAGGAACCATTACGAAAACGTTCATCCCCTCCATAGATTTTAAGCGCAAAGCCCAAAGATTCTATGACTATGGCAAAATTATCATCAATTATTTTTTCGTAAATATACCATCCATCGCATTCTTTAATTCCACCTCCTGGTATTTGGATGTCAAATTTACCCCGTTTTAATTTACTTACTATATCATCCAATACAGCATAACCTAAAGACACGTCACCAAACGCCTGGCGAATATAACCTTTAATCCTTTCCGGTATGTCAGACTGTTTTTTCTGCAGAATATCCCAGGCATACAATCTTCTGTTTTGTTCTAACGGAAACTCGCGGTTTTTGAAATCCATGAATGAGTTATACTCATTTATTGTTATGGGAATTTCTTCGTATTCAAATCCACTGCCTCGCAATGTCATTATATATTCGGTACCGTTATCTTTAAGGCTGAAACTGATAAGAAACTTATCCATGGCGTTAACAGTTTCATTTTTTGATGAAAGTACCTGATAACTATTTTTATCAATCTGAGTTGCGCAACGAAAGAACTCCCTCAAAGTTAACAGGCTATCATAATTTGAAATCCAATCTTTTTTATTAAATGCATGCTGGATATTGTTAAAAAAATTGTTTGAATGTGTTTTTGTATGCGATGATTTTACGAATAACTCCACCGCACCAATAAAATTATTGTGTCTGATCCTGGGTAACATATGGCTACCTTATTTTATTTGGTTATTTTATGTCGCCATTAAATATCTCATTATAGAAGTAAACTATCAAAAAACGCTCATTATTAAAATATAACTTATTAGCAATTGAATTTTTGCACTTTAAATACAATCTCTTTTTATTTATAACTTTTTAGGTTGGGAGAAATCAGGATGGCAGAATCAGGAAATACACTGTTTCTGCCATCTGAATTTAGTAAATAGACACTCTGAACCCCGGATTCAGGAACGACTCGCGCGGAGTGTAATCCAGCGGTTTACCCTGCCAGTCGTGAACGTGCGCTCCGGCAGCTGCGGCCACAGCATGTCCAGCGGCGGTGTCCCAAATATTCGTTGGTCCGAAGCGCGGGTACAGCTGCGCCTGCCCTTCCGCCACAAGGCAGAATTTCAGCGAAGAGCCGATGGACGTGGTCTGATGTTCGCCAAGCTGTTGCAGATACTCTTTCAGCTCCGCATCTGCATGGGAACGGCTGATAACCACCAGCGGCGGGCGCGCATCACGGACCTGAATCTGCTTGCGCACGCCGCACTCTTCTTTCCACGCTTTGCCTTCTGCCGCGCTGTACATTACGTTCATTACCGGCGCATACACCACACCTAAAATCGGTTTGCCGTGGTCGATGAGCGCAATGTTAACGGTAAATTCGCCATTACGTTTAATAAACTCTTTAGTACCATCCAGCGGGTCTACCAGCCAGTAACGCTGCCAGTGCTGACGGACTTCCCAACCGGGAGGATCTTCTTCAGAAAGCACCGGAATATCCGGTGTCAGCGTACGTAAACCGTCCATGATAACGGTGTGTGCGGCAATATCCGCTGCCGTTACCGGAGAATTGTCCGCTTTGCTGACGACGTCCATCGGTTTCGTCCCGTCGTAGACCTGCATAATGGCATCGCCTGCATTCCGTGCAAGCTGGCATACTTGATCTAACATTTCTCCACCTCGTCTCTGTGAGCGGTGTTAACTTATTGTTTTACTTATACCCTATCGTTAATGAATGCGCCAACTGTGATAGTGTCATCATTTTCAAAGCGTAAAATTGTGGCATTCTTCACTGTTCTATAAGTAAGACGTTTATTCTCCCTTTTCTTTCGTATTCCCGATGATAAAAGGATGTCCCTGATGATTAAGTTTAGCGCAACGCTCCTGGCCACGCTGATTGCCGCCAGTGTGAATGCAGCGACGGTCGATCTGCGTATCATGGAAACCACTGATCTGCATAGCAACATGATGGATTTCGATTATTACAAAGACACCGCCACGGAAAAATTCGGACTGGTACGTACCGCAAGCCTGATTAACGATGCCCGCAATGAAGTGAAAAACAGCGTACTGGTCGATAACGGCGATTTGATTCAGGGGAGTCCGCTTGCAGATTACATGTCGGCGAAAGGTTTAAAAGCAGGCGATATTCATCCGGTCTATAAGGCATTAAATACGCTGGACTATACCGTCGGCACGCTTGGCAACCACGAGTTTAACTACGGTCTGGATTACCTGAAAAATGCGCTGGCGGGAGCGAAATTCCCTTATGTAAATGCCAACGTCATTGACGCCAGAACCAAACAGCCAATGTTTACACCGTATTTAATTAAAGACACCGAAGTGGTCGATAAAGACGGAAAAAAACAGACGCTGAAGATTGGCTATATTGGCGTCGTGCCGCCGCAAATCATGGGCTGGGATAAAGCTAATTTATCCGGGAAAGTGACGGTGAATGATATTACCGAAACCGTGCGCAAATACGTGCCTGAAATGCGCGAGAAAGGTGCCGATGTCGTTGTCGTTCTGGCGCATTCCGGGCTGTCTGCCGATCCGTATAAAGTGATGGCGGAAAACTCAGTTTATTACCTCAGTGAAATTCCGGGCGTTAACGCCATTATGTTTGGCCATGCTCACGCCGTTTTCCCAGGTAAAGATTTTGCTGATATCGAAGGGGCTGATATCGCGAAAGGCACGCTGAATGGTGTTCCGGCGGTAATGCCAGGCATGTGGGGCGATCATCTTGGTGTGGTCGACTTACAACTCAGTAATGACAGCGGTAAATGGCAGGTGACGCAGGCGAAAGCGGAAGCACGGCCGATTTACGACATCGCGAATAAAAAATCCCTCGCGGCGGAAGACAGCAAGCTGGTAGAAACACTCAAAGCCGATCACGATGCCACACGCCAGTTCGTCAGCAAGCCAATCGGTAAATCTGCCGACAATATCTATAGCTATCTGGCACTGGTGCAGGACGATCCGACCGTGCAGGTGGTGAACAACGCGCAAAAAGCGTATGTCGAGCATTACATTCAGGGCGATCCGGATCTGGCAAAACTGCCAGTGCTTTCAGCTGCCGCACCGTTTAAAGTTGGTGGTCGCAAAAATGACCCGGCAAGCTATGTGGAGGTGGAAAAAGGTCAGTTGACCTTCCGTAATGCCGCCGATCTTTATCTCTATCCCAATACGCTGATTGTGGTGAAAGCCAGCGGTAAAGAGGTGAAAGAGTGGCTGGAGTGCTCCGCCGGACAGTTTAACCAGATTGATCCTAACAGCACGAAACCACAGTCACTCATCAACTGGGATGGTTTCCGCACCTATAACTTTGATGTGATTGATGGTGTGAATTATCAGATTGATGTTACCCAGCCTGCCCGTTATGACGGCGAGTGCCAGATGGTTAATGCCAATGCGGAAAGGATTAAGAACCTGACCTTTAATGGCAAGCCAATTGATCCGAACGCCATGTTCCTCGTTGCCACCAATAACTATCGCGCTTACGGCGGCAAATTTGCCGGTACGGGCGACAGCCATATCGCTTTTGCTTCACCGGATGAGAACCGCTCGGTGCTGGCAGCGTGGATTGCTGATGAGTCGAAACGTGCGGGGGAAATTCACCCGGCGGCAGATAACAACTGGCGTTTAGCACCAATAGCTGGCGATAAGAAACTGGATATCCGTTTCGAAACCTCTCCATCAGATAAAGCCGCGGCGTTTATTAAAGAGAAAGGGCAATATCCGATGAATAAAGTCGCGACCGATGATATCGGGTTTGCGATTTATCAGGTGGATTTGAGTAAGTAATACACTTCTTTTTCGGCCTACAAATCATCAACCGCATCCGACACTTTTGTCGGATGCGATGCTGGCGCATCTTATCCGTCCTACAAGTCATACACCGTAGGCCGCGCATCCTGCAGTTACGCCGCACGTTCATCCCGCACCGCCAACACCTCGGGCAAATTCAACTCAATCCAGTCCGCCAGTGCAGCAACCTTTTCGCTCACCTGCTCGCCCAGCGGCGTGAGGCTATATTCCACATGCGGCGGCACCACCGGATACGCGATACGGTTAAGAAAACCATCCTGCTCTAGCGCCTGTAACGACTGCGCAAGCATCTTTTCACTCACCCCGCCCATTTTGCGCCGCAGGTCGCTAAAGCGATGAGTACCTTCGCGTAGCGCCACCAGAATCAACACCCCCCAACGGCTGGTGACGTGTTTCAAAACCTCGCGCGACGGACACTGTTCAGCGAAGAGATTTCCCTCTTTCAGTTGTTGCGACAGGCTAACCTGACTCATCTCATACTTACCTTTTTGTATGTACTTACTAAAAGTAAGTTTAGGTGTTAGCGTATTTAAACACAAGACAAAACGATGGAGACTTCCCATGATCGCTATTACTGGTGCCACTGGCCAACTTGGTCACTATGTTATTGAATCCTTGATGAAAACGGTTCCTGCCAGCCAAATAGTGGCTATTGTTCGTAATCCGGCAAAAGCCCAGGCCCTGGCAGCACAAGGCATTACCGTGCGTCAGGCTGACTACGGCGATGAAGCCGCACTGACATCTGCACTTCAGGGAGTGGAAAAACTACTGCTGATCTCTTCCAGCGAAGTGGGTCAACGTGCCCCGCAGCATCGTAATGTTATTAATGCCGCAAAGGCGGCTGGCGTGAAATTTATCGCTTATACCAGCCTGCTACATGCAGATACCTCCCCGCTCGGCCTCGCCGATGAGCACATCGAGACGGAGAAAATGCTGGCTGATTCTGGCATCGTTTACACCCTGCTGCGCAACGGCTGGTACACCGAAAACTACCTCGCCAGCGCCCCGGCAGCACTGGAACACGGCGTATTTATCGGTGCGGCGGGCGATGGCAAAATCGCCTCAGCAACGCGGGCAGATTATGCGGCAGCTGCGGCACGCGTGATTAGCGAAGCCGGTCACGAAGGCAAGGTTTACGAACTGGCGGGCGATAGTGCCTGGACGTTGACACAGTTAGCGGCAGAGCTGACCAAACAGAGCGGAAAATCCGTTACCTATCAAAATCTGAGCGAAGCCGATTTCGCCGCGGCACTGAAAAGCGTCGGACTGCCCGACGGACTGGCGGATATGCTGGCGGATTCTGACGTTGGCGCATCGAAAGGTGGTCTGTTTGATAACAGCAAAACGCTTAGCAAATTGATTGGCCGCCCAACGACAACGTTAGCCGAAAGCGTAAGCCATCTTTTTAATGTTAATAACTAGTTAATTAAAGTGGCATCCTCCCGCATCCTCTCTGATAATGACGGGATGCCGGGAGCAATCATATCTGCTTCCTGAACGTTTCTTCTGACAGACCAATGGATGCCAGTAATGATTAGCGGCGTGCTGTACGCCCTGTTAGCAGGGTTGATGTGGGGGCTTATTTTTGTCGGGCCGTTGATCGTGCCGGAATACCCGGCGATGTTGCAGTCTATGGGGCGTTATCTGGCGTTAGGGTTAATTGCGCTGCCCATTGCCTGGCTGGGGCGCGTGCGTCTGCGTCAGTTGGCGCGTCGCGACTGGCTTACCGCCTTGATGCTCACTATGATGGGCAACCTCATTTATTACTTCTGCCTTGCCAGTGCCATTCAACGTACTGGCGCGCCTGTTTCCACGATGATTATCGGCACCCTGCCGGTGGTCATTCCTGTCTTTGCCAATCTGCTTTATAGCCAGCGCGACGGCAAACTCGCGTGGGGAAAACTCGCCCCGGCACTGATTTGTATTGGCATCGGCCTGGCGAGTGTGAATATTGCTGAGTTAAACCACGGACTCCCCGATTTTGACTGGGCACGTTATACCTCTGGCATCGTGCTGGCGTTAGTTTCCGTGGTCTGCTGGGCATGGTATGCCCTGCGCAACGCCCGCTGGCTGCGGGAAAATCCCGACAAACATCCGATGATGTGGGCGACGGCGCAGGCGCTGGTCACGCTGCCGGTTTCGCTTATCGGCTATCTCGTCGCTTGTTACTGGCTGAATACGCAAACGCCGGACTTCTCCCTACCTTTTGGCCCCCGTCCGCTGGTGTTTATTAGTCTGATGATTGCAATAGCCGTGCTTTGCTCATGGGTTGGCGCACTCTGCTGGAACGTCGCCAGCCAGCGATTACCGACAGTGATTCTCGGGCCGCTGATTGTTTTCGAAACGCTGGCAGGTTTGCTGTACACCTTTTTGTTACGCCAGCAAATGCCGCCACTAATGACGCTGAGCGGTATCGCACTGTTAGTGGTTGGCGTGATCATTGCGGTCAGAGCAAAACCAGAAAAACCTTTAACTGAATCTGTCTCAGAAAGTTGACACGCTGGCAGTGAGTTAAATAAGCCTCTGCTACGTAAGGGTTATAGCTTTTGCCTTAAAGATGCATTTAAAATGCATCTTATCTTATTAAGAATGAGGTATCAGCTATGGCTTATCGCGACCAACCTTTAGGTGAACTGGCGCTCTCTATTCCTCGCGCTTCGGCTCTGTTTCGTAAATATGATATGGATTACTGCTGCGGCGGTAAGCAAACGCTGGCGCGTGCGGCGGCACGTAAAGAGCTGGATGTTGAGGTCATTGAAGCTGAGCTGGCAAAGCTCGCTGAACAACCGATTGAGAAAGACTGGCGTAGCGCCCCGCTGGCAGAAATCATCGACCATATCATCGTGCGCTACCACGATCGTCACCGCGAGCAACTGCCGGAGCTGATTCTGCAAGCCAGCAAAGTCGAACGCGTTCACGCCGACAAACCGAGCGTGCCAAAAGGGCTGACAAAATACCTGACTATGCTGCATGAAGAGCTTTCCAGCCACATGATGAAAGAAGAGCAGATCCTCTTCCCGATGATCAAACAAGGCATGGGCAGGCAGGCAATGGGGCCAATCAGCGTAATGGAAAGCGAGCACGATGAAGCGGGTGAACTGCTGGAAGTAATCAAACACACTACCAATAACGTCACACCGCCGCCGGAAGCCTGCACCACCTGGAAAGCGATGTATAACGGCATTAATGAACTGATTGATGACCTGATGGAGCACATCAGCCTGGAAAATAATGTGCTGTTCCCGCGCGCACTGGCGGGTGAGTGAACTAAAAGCTGGATGGCATTGCGCCATCCAGCATGATAATGCGGTTATTTCCGCAGTTCAGCAGCCCGCTTCTTACCAATAAACAACCAGCCCAGCCCCAGTGCGATAAACCACAGCGGGGTAACCAGCAGCGCCTGGCGGGTATCATCTTCCAGTGTCAGCAGCACGACCACGAACACAAAGAATGCCATACATACCCAGCACATCAGCTTGCCGAGCGGCATCTTGTAGATTGATTTCTCATGCAGGTGCGGACGCTGTTTGCGATACACCAGGTACGAGCAAAGGATAATCGTCCAGACGAACATAAACAGAATCGCGGAAACGGTCGTGATCATCGTGAACGCACCAATCACGCTGGGATTCACATACAGCATCACCACGCCGCCGAGCAGGCAGATGCAGGAGAAGGTCAGCCCTTTCGCAGGTACGGCGCGCTTAGAGAGTTTAGCGAACGCTTTCGGTGCCACACCTTCCTGCGCCAGACCAAACAGCATACGACTGGTAGAGAAGACGCCGCTGTTAGCGGAAGAAGCGGCAGAGGTCAGCACCACAAAGTTAATCACGCTGGCGGCAGCAGGCAGACCCACCAACACGAACAGTTCAACAAACGGGCTTTTCTCCGGGACTACCGAACTCCACGGCGTCACGGACATAATCACAATCAGCGCGAAGACGTAGAACATAATGATACGGATCGGAATGGAGTTAATCGCGCGTGGCAGTGATTTCTCTGGATCTTTGGTTTCCGCAGCTGTTGTACCTACCAGCTCAATCCCTACGAAAGCGAAAACCGCTATCTGGAATCCGGCAAAGAAGCCACTTAAACCTTTCGGGAACCAGCCGCCATCATTCCACAAATGCGCGAATGACGCTTCCACACCGGTCGGTGACTGAAAGTGCATCGCCACCATGACCAGGCCGACGACAATCAGCGACACAATGGCGACGATTTTGATCATCGCAAACCAGAACTCCATCTCACCGAACATTTTCACGGTGGCGAGGTTGAGCGTCAGCAGCAGCACTATCACCGCCAGCGAGGCGACCCAGTCGGAGAGATCGGGGAACCAGAACTGAGCATAAGCCGTGATCGCCACCACGTCTGCCATACCGGTTACAACCCAGCAGAACCAGTAAGTCCAGCCAGTGAAATATCCTGCCCACGGCCCGAGTAAATCGGAAGCGAAGTCACTAAAAGATTTGTATTCCAGATTCGAAAGCAGCAATTCCCCCATTGCCCGCATCACGAAAAAGAGCATAAAACCGATGATCATATAAACGAAAATGATCGACGGCCCGGCAAGGCTAATCGTTTTGCCGGACCCCATAAACAACCCTGTACCAATGGCACCGCCAATGGCAATAAGCTGAATATGTCGGTTTGTGAGATTGCGCCGTAGCGACTGTTCAGCCGGAGCCTGATCATCGGCAACGACTTTTACCTGATCTACCATGTTTTTTTCTTCCTGTACCTGTCTGTGTTGTTCAGGCTCTACGGCCTTTAGTCAGTCTATGATACGACGAATCTGTATCGGGACTCATCGATATTAGGTAACAATACGCGGGATGAATACTAAGATTTAGATCTAATGTTAATTTTATGTTTAAAATGAGTGTCATATCACGGTGATAACGCGAAACAGCTCACAAAAATACACGCTTACAGGGTCTTTGCAACATAAAATAGCGCCGTTTGGCAAACTGAAGGGTTTATTGCTGAATGCCTGCTCCCCTCTGGCTCGAGGGGAACAGAATGCGCTGCTTAGAGGATTTCCAGCAGTTCGACTTCAAACACCAGGGTGCTGAACGGAGGGATGGACGCGCCAGCGCCGCGCTCGCCATATGCCAGTTCCTGCGGGATAGTCAGTTCCCATTTAGAACCTACCGGCATCAGAGTCAGTGCTTCAATCCAGCCAGGGATCACGCCGTTAACCGGGAATTCAGCTGGCTCGCCGCGAGCAACGGAGCTGTCAAACACGGTGCCGTCGATCAGTTTTCCGGTGTAATGAACACGAACGCGGTCGGTACGTGCCGGAATTGCGCCTTCGCCCTGGTTGATCACGCGGAATTGCAGGCCAGATTCGGTGCTATTTACACCTTCTTTTTTGGCGTTTTCTTCCAGGTATTTCACACCTTCAGCAGCCATCGCCTGGAAACGCTGACGACGAACGGCATCGGCGCGTTCGTGGATTTCACGCAGCGCGCGGTGCACCACATCAACCGGAACAGCCGGATGTTTGCCTTCCAGCGCATCAGCAATGCCTGCAACCAGTGCTTCTGGCAGCAGCCCTTCCAGGCCAGATTCACTTAGTTGTTGCCCTACCTGCAAACCAATGCCGTAGCTTGCTTGCGCTTCGATGGTGTCAAAAGTTGGGGTGGTCATCGTATTTCCTTTCTTAGGGTATAAAGTAGCGGGCAGCATATCAGCCACACTTCTTTGGGTAAAACTTTGTCGCGGGAATGATGACAAATCCCGGGGAAAAAGAAACAATAGCAATATCCCGTATGAATATAATAAAGGCGGGTTTACCACGGACATCATAGCGTTAGCTTATTCATAGGCTATGATTGAGGAACAAGACGCGGAGCAGGAGGAAACCATGCCCGGGCGCTTTGAACTAAAACCAACCCTGGAGAAAGTCTGGCACGCGCCGGACAATTTTCGCTTCATGGACCCGCTGCCGCCGATGCATCGTCGGGGGATCATTATTGCCGCCATTGTATTGGTGGTCGGATTTCTGCTTCCATCTGATGATACGCCCAACGCGCCGGTGGTGACGCGTGAAGCACAGTTAGATATTCAGTCGCAATCACAACCACCGACAGAAGAACAGCTGCGGGCGCAGCTAGTTACGCCACAAAATGATCCTGATCAGGTGGCCCCGGTCGCTCCAGAACCAATACAGGAAGGCCAGCCAGAAGAGCAGCCGCAAACCACCCAAACGCAACCATTCCAGCCAGATAGCGGAATTGATAATCAATGGCGCTCTTACCGTGTCGAACCCGGTAAAACGATGGCGCAGCTGTTCCGCGACCACGGACTGCCCGCTACCGATGTCTATGCAATGGCGCAGGTTGAAGGCGCGGGTAAGCCGCTGAGTAATTTGCAAAACGGGCAGATGGTGAAAATCCGCCAGAACGCCAGCGGCGTGGTGACGGGCTTAACCATTGATACGGGGAATAATCAACAGGTCTTGTTTACCCGCCAGCCGGATGGCAGTTTTATTCGTGCGCGGTAGATGAAGGGTCAACCAAAAGCCAGCTAAGGATTGTCTCTTTGATGACCTTACGTCTGGCTTCCAGTGCCTGGGGTGAAACCATACTGATGTGTTGACATCCTCCACGCCCTGAAGGACGTGGTTCCCTGCTACGTTCAGGCTGTCGCCTGAATTATTTCGGTGGGTTCCTGCTTCAACGAGCGGCCTGACTGCACCATCTCTCCACAGGCAAGAACGGCGTGTCCCGCCGCTAAAATGTTACGAGCGCCGTTTACATCGGCGTTCGCTGTATATCCACATACCTGGCATCTGAATTGACTTTGTGACAGGCGATTTTCTTTCGCTGTATGACCACAGCACGCGCAACGCTGGCTTGTGTACGCTGGCGGAACAGCAAGCACCTGACCGCCACTCCAGAGCTGCTTGTACTCAAGCTGGCGGCGCATTTCATACCAGCCCTGATCCAGTATCGTACGGTTTAAACCTGATTTTGCCCGGACATTGCGCCCCGGCTGGCTGACCGTACCCGCTGCTGACTTTGACATGTTGCTGACCTTCAAATCCTCAATGACTATCATTGCGTGGTTTTTGCTGACGGTCGTTGTGACTTTGTGAAGGTAGTCCCTGCGGATATTTGCGATACGGGAATGCAGTCGCTGTATTTTGCATTTCTGCTTCTGCCAGTTGTTGCTGAATTTGACCTTGCGGCTTAACTGCCGCTGAAGTCTCGCCAGCGTCTTCTGGTTTTTCTGAAAACTGTTTACAGGCCCAAAGACTGTGCCATCTGACAGCGTGGCGAGTTTAGCCACGCCAGCATCCAGCCCGACCATTGATGCTGAAGGGTGAACCGGAGTTGATACTTCATTTTCAGTCTGAATACTGATGTACCACTTACCGCAGGACTGGCTGACCGTGACATTTTTCACAACACCCGTGACCTGACGGCTATTCCGGTAGCGCATCCAGCCAAGTTTCGGCAGAAAAATACGGCTGTTTTCCTGATCGAGCTTAACGCCCTGCGGGTAGCGGAATGCATCATTCTGTCCCCGCTTTTTGAATCGGGGAAAAGCAGCCCGCTTCTGGAAGAAGTTTTTGTAAGCCCGCTCAAGGTCTTTCAGTGACTGTTGCAATGGCTGTGACGGGGCATCTTTAAGCCATTGCGTTTCAGTGGCATTTTTCCACTCAACCAGCCAGGAAGCCATTTTCCCGTAAGGGATGTATTTATTACCGGCCTCATGATTCTCATTCTGAAGCGCCAGAGCACGATTGAAAACGAAACGACATGCGCCTGCGAAGCGCCTCATTTCACACTCCTGTTGACCACTTGGTCTTAACTGGAATTTAAATGCCTGTAATCGTTTCACAGGTCAAATGATACTTTGGTCTATGAAAAAAGAAACCGATATCCGGCGTGGAAAGCATTGTGTTTTCCTGATGCATGTTCACCTGGTCTTTGTCACCAGATACCGACGCCAGATTTTTGACCATGACGCGAAAGAAAAACTACGCACTTACTTTTCAAAGGTATGTGCTGATTTTGAAGCTGAACTGGTTGAAATGGATGGCGAACCAGATCACGTCCATTTGTTAATTAACTATCCTCCCAAACTGGCGATATCCAGTCTGGTAAACAGCCTCAAAGGCGTATTGGGTAGGTGACTGCGACGAGATCGACCAGATATTGCAGTCAGGTATTACTACAAAGGCGTTTTGTGGAGTCCTGGCTATTTTGCCAGTAGCTGCGGAGGTGCGCCAATATCCGTCATCCGCCAATACATTGAACAACAGCAAACACCTGGTCAGGTGGAAAACCGCGCCTTATATCCCCGCCCTGAAGGACGGGGTTTTACGGCGCACCGGATAAACCAGGCCAAGCGTATGCTGGTTGATCAAATAATATCCCCCAAGCGCAGCAATATTAATATACACCTGCAATGGGTCGATATCTGGCTTAAAAATATTGTGTTTCTTCCCTTCATCCAATAAGGATTCCATTAACTGCAAGTGCGCATGATTAATTTCTAAGAGACGCTGTGATTTTGCATAATGCACACCTTTACTTTGGTTTTCACTATGCACAATTTTTAAAAACCAGGGATTAGCAATATAATAACCCCAGGTAAAATCGATGATTTTTTCAATGGATTTTTGTGGCTGGTTAACCTGCTGATTAACGAACGCACCGATACCGACAGCGTAGAATAATTACATACCGCACAACAAGAATGTATGGTGTAAGGCGTTGTCAGTCATCTCCCTCCCTGGGTGCATCATTATATCCGTGATGAGCGATTTTTGATATTAATATCTTTTACTATCCGCTATTTTCACCACTTCAGAAAACAAACTTATTTTTATTAATATCAACTCTTTTTCTTTGAACATTCAACTGCGATATTTGTAAAAATATTAAACAGGCAACAATAAAATGACATTACCAACAACTATTTATTCATTTCCTGCATATTCACCCCGTTTTTCGTCCACCGACAAACCAGTAAAATTAAAATTTCATCAATACGCACGCGCTACATTACTTTCAAATCGTGGAAGAGACCATAATTGCGATGGCAGACATACTGTTGAGATCCACAAACTAGATCTCTCAGACTGGCAAGCATTCAATAAGTTAGCGACGAGGTGTAATACTTACGATGGAATAACAATGAATGGTGATAATTCTTTTGGATGGAACCATGAAGCTACATTAGATAATATTCACGCCCAGAAATACAATAAAGCTTACGCGGGTGCGAGGTTAACCGCAGAACTGAAATATTTATTGCAAGATGTCGAATCCTTCGAACCCAACAGTAAATACACAATACACGAGGTTGTTTTGGGTCCAGGTTATGGTACTCCAGACTATACCGGCCAAACGATAGGATACGTTGTAACCCTTCCTGCCCAAATGCCTAATTGCTGGTCATCTGAACTACCAACAATCGATCTTTATATCGACCAACTTCGCACTGTTACAGGCGTTTCTAATGCCCTCGGATTCATCATTGCTGCATTGCTAAACGCGTATTCTGATTTACCCCATGATTTGAAAATTGGTCTGCGTTCCTTATCAAGTTCAGCAGCAATCTACTCGGGTTTGGGTTTCGAGCGAGTGCCGCAGGGCCGAGACATAAGGTGCGATCATATGCATCTAACGCCAGCAAACCATCCTGAATTATGGACACAAGAGAATGGTGAATGGATCTACTTGCGAAACTAATACCTGACGAAAAATAGAAAGCAAAACGCCGACCAGTAGTCGGCGTTTTTACGTCTCGTTGAATAACGAATTATTCAGCTACTACGTTTACGATCACTTTCGCGAATACTTCGCTGTGAACCTGGAAGCTCACTTCGTGTTCGCCAGTGGTACGCAGAACGCCGTTCGGCAGACGAACTTCGCTCTTAGCCACTTCAACGCCAGCTGCAGTTACAGCGTCAGCGATGTCGCGAGTACCGATGGAACCGAACAGTTTACCTTCGTCGCCAGCTTTAGACGCGATGGTAACAGTTTCCAGTGCATTGATTTTCTCAGCGCGAGCATTAGCAGCTGCCAGAACTTCAGCCAGTTTAGCTTCCAGTTCAGCGCGACGTGCTTCGAAGAATTCAATGTTTTTCTTGGTAGCTGGAACAGCTTTACCCTGCGGTACCAGGAAGTTACGAGCATAGCCCGCTTTAACGTTTACCTGATCACCCAGGCTACCCAGGTTTGCTACTTTATCAAGCAGAATAACTTGCATTACCTTATCCTCTCAAAGTCGTATTAATGGACCGTGACCGATTACTGATGGCGATCAGTGTACGGCAGCAGGGACAGGTAGCGAGCGCGTTTGATAGCGCGAGCCAGCTGACGCTGGTATTTTGCACGGGTACCGGTGATACGGCTTGGGACAATCTTACCGCTTTCGGTGATGTAGTTTTTCAGCGTAGCGATATCTTTATAGTCGATCTCTTGAACGCCTTCCGCGGTGAAACGGCAGAACTTGCGACGACGGAAATAACGTGCCATATGGCTAGTCTCCAGAATCTATCAATTCAATCTGCTCGGCATGCAAAACCATTTTGCTCAGTCCGTTCTTTGCCTTGTGGCATGAAATGAACCCCTGAACGGTTATGCGACTGCCGACCGTTATACTGTGAGTAATGGCCTGGTTTTCGTGTCCGCTAACAATAACGGGCATTTGGCACCACGCCTGCCGGTGAAAACCGGCTTCCTCCTGCACAGAACGATGCTCAAGCACGAACTGGCAGTGAGGAATTCCTGATGGACTGACCTTTCGAAGGGGAGTCCTGCACACGGTGCCGGACAACACCAGACGGTTGGTCATCAGAAATTACTCTTCAGAATCCCCAGCTTCAGCATCATCAGCGGTTTCGTTTGCGAAATCATCGCGACGCTCACGGCGCTCGTCTTTCGCTTTAACCATCGGAGATGCTTCGGTAACAGCGTGCTTGGTACGCATAACCATGCTGCGGATAACGGCATCGTTGAAGCGGAAGGTAGTTTCCAGCTCATCGATCACTTCCTGCGGAGCTTCAACGTTCATCAGAACGTAGTGTGCTTTGTGCAGTTTGTTGATCGGGTAAGCCAGCTGACGGCGGCCCCAGTCTTCCAGACGGTGGATCTTGCCTTCTGCACCAGTGATGGCAGCAGTGTAGCGCTCGATCATGCCCGGAACCTGTTCGCTCTGGTCAGGATGGACCATAAAAACGATTTCGTAATGACGCATCGAATTGCTCCTTACGGATTATTCAGCCTCCTGTCTGGGTCAGCCGAATCCCGGGGAGGCAAGGAACGTGTTAAAGGTCGGCTGAAAAATGACGCGTTATAGTACTGACATACCCCGCTAAACTCAAGGCCAGCCGACAAATAAATCTCATCTTTCACCAAATCGTACTAACACGCTGATTTGAAGTTCATCACACTTCATCATGGTGTTTTTTTGAACAACTGCATCAGAAATGGTCACCATCAACTTCTTTATCATTGATTAAAATTAAATCAGAAGATCATCACAGAGGAGAGCACACAAAGTCAGCCGTTGAGGAGGTATCTATGTTCAGTCGTGTTTTAGCCCTTCTGGCTGTGCTTTTGCTAAGTGCAAATACATGGGCAGCCATTGAAATTAATAACCACCAGGCCAGAAATATGGACGATGTGCAAAGCTTAGGCGTGATTTATATCAACCATAACTTCGCCACTGAAAGTGAAGCACGTCAGGCATTAAATGAAGAGACAGATGCGCAGGGCGCAACGTACTACCATCCGATCCTGATACGGGAACCGGGAAGTAACGGCAATATGCACGCCAGCGCGGATATTTATCGCTAGCACCAGGTATAACCAACGAAACATTGCCATAGTTTGCTTTGCCCCCTTCGCAGGGGGCTTTTTTTGAAAAACGGCTGCGGAATTAGACCAGTTATCTCCCGAAGAAGGAAATTTCCGCAGCGCGTGTTTTACTTCTGCCCGTAATAAGCGTTGGGACCGTGCTTACGCATGAAGTGTTTATTCATGAGGTAGCTGTCGATGTGATTCAATTGTGGGTTAATGCCGCGGGCAATCCACGCCATTTTTGCCACTTCTTCCATCACCACCGCGTTATGCACCGCATCGTGAGCATCTTTCCCCCAGGCGAACGGCCCGTGCTGGTACACCACAATCCCCGGTGTATGCAGAGGCTCGGCGTTGCCCAGCGTTTCGATAATCACTTTGCCGGTGTTCAGTTCGTACTCACCCTGCACCTCTTCTTCGCTTAATCCGCGCGTACACGGGATATCACCAAAGAAGTAGTCGGCGTGCGTAGTGCCTAACGCCGGGATCGCCAGCCCCGCCTGCGCCCATGCGGTAGCATGAGTGGAGTGGGTATGGACAATGCCGCCAAGCGACGGATAACGACGGTAGAGTTCGAGATGCGTCGCGGTGTCGGAAGACGGGCGATATTCCCCTTCCACCACCTTGCCGCTCATATCAACCACCACCATATCGGCCGCTTTCATGGTTTCGTAGGCAACGCCGCTGGGCTTGATCACCACCAGCCCGCGTTCGCGGTCAATGGCGCTGACGTTGCCCCAGGTAAAGGTCACCAGCCCGTAGCGCGGCAGATCCATGTTGGCTTCAAATACCTGCTGTTTTAGCTTTTGCATTATGCCGCCTCCACCATGCCCGCTTTCGCCATGCGCGCTTTCACCCAATCACGCGCTTTCGCCACTTCTGCCGCCGGGTCTTCCGCCGTTTCGCTCCACATCTCAATCAGGTACGGCCCGCAATAGCCACTCTGTTTGAGCGTTTCGAAGCAACGTTCGAAATCCACCACACCTTCGCCAAACGGCACGTTTTTGAAGACGCCTGGTTTGGTGTCTTTCACATGCACCGCGACGATATGCCCAATTCCGGCCTGCAATTCCATCTGCACGTCGTTGTCCCACGCCGACAGGTTGCCGATATCCGGGTAGAGCTGGAACCACGGGTTGTTGAGATAGTGCGCGTAACCCAACGCCTTACTGATGGAGTTCATCAACGGGTAATCCATGATCTCCATCGCCAGCGTCACCTGCGCGCGGCTTGCCATCTCAACGCTCTCTTTCAGGCCGTCACGGAAACGACGACGCGTTTCGTTATTGGCTTCCTGATAGTAAACGTCATAGCCCGCCAGTTGGATTACGCGAATGCCAACGTCCTGGGCGAACTGGATAGCTTTACGCATAATCTCCAGCCCCTGCGCCCGTACCGCGTCATCTTCGCTGCCCAGCGGGAAACGACGATGAGCAGAAAGGCACATGGACGGCACGCGCACGCCGGTTTCAACAATCGCATTCACCAGCGCCAGACGCTGCTCGCGGCTCCAGTCGAGGCGCGACAGGCGATCGTCTGTTTCATCTACCGACATCTCGACAAAATCGAAGCCTAACGTTTTTGCCAGTTGCAGCCGTTCCAGCCAGCACTCCCCGGCGGGGAGCGCTTTTTCATAGATGCCAAGCGGGATTTGTTTGGACAACATATCCGCTCCTTAGCCCCACAGTTCGGCGATGGAACGTTTGAACTGACGCGCGGCTTCAACCGGAGAAGCGGCATCACGGATACTACGGCCCGCGATAAAGACGTGAATCGGAATGCCTTTGAACAGCGGCAGATCTTCCAGCGCCAGGCCACCGGTGACGGTGACTTTGAAGCCCATATCGGAAAGACGTTTGATCGCGGTGATATCTGCTTCGCCCCATGCCACGCCTGCGGCCTGCGCGTCACGGCTGCGGTGATAAACCACCTGCTGAATGCCTGCGTCACGCCACTGTTGCGCCTGTTCCCAGGTCCAGTAACCGGTCAGTTCGATCTGCACGTCGCCGTTAAACTCTTTTGCTACGTCCAGCGCACCTTTGGCGGTGTTGATATCCGCACAGCAAATCACGGTCACCCAGTCAGCGTTGGCTTCGAAGCACATACGAGAAAGAATTTTGCCCGCATCGGCAATTTTGGCGTCTGCCAGCACGATTTTGTGCGGGTAGAGTGCTTTGAGGTCACGAACCGCACGCACGCCTTCGCCCACACACAGAATGGTGCCCACTTCGATAATGTCGACTTCTTCGGCAATCAGGCGAGTGGTTTCGTAAGCGCTATCCATAGTCTGGTTGTCCAGCGCGACTTGCAACATCGGTAATGACATGTTCAATTCCTTCTTAAGCTGCCGCGTTGGTGCGGTCAATTAAATCCAGTACTTCCTGCTCGGTACGGCAGGCACGTAAACGGTCGAAATTCTCTTCATCTTCAAACAGGTTGACGATCTGCATGATGCCCACTTCCTGGTGGGTGTTGGCATCAACCGCCGCCATGGTGATGAGGATATCCACCGGATCGTTATCTTCGTGGTTGAACTCCAGCGGCTTTTTCAGCGTCACCAGCGCAAAACCGGTTTTCTTAACGCCCTCTTCCGGGCGACCGTGCGGCATTGCCAGGCCTGGTGCGAGCACAAAGTACGGACCGTGCTGTTCAACCGCATCCAGAATCGCCTGGTAGTAACGCGGCTCGACAACATCCGCCGCCACCAGCAGGTCAACGCCGATTTTTACTGCGTCCTGCCATGTCTCAGCTTCAGCCTGCAGGCGGATGGATTTATTCTCCGCCAGCGAATCACGTAATTTCATGGCGCGTCCTTACTTCACATCCTGCGGGAAATGCTCTTTGATCACTTCCAGCAGTTTCGGGCCAAAGTCAGCAGGAGAGAGCATGTTGCGCACGCCAACCACATATTTGTTGCCGGTCACGGTGATTTCGCCCGCAATGTGCGTAGAAGCGATGATGATATCCGCGCCGCTCAACTCGCTTTTGTATTCGCCAACCGCGCAGCTGTTTACCGTGTGGTCAATGTTTGATTGGGTTAAAAACTGGTCCACTTTCATTTTCATGATCATGGAACTGCCTTGTCCGTTGCCACACACAGCCAGAATACGTACGGTCATAATCAAAACTCCTTATTAAGCAGACTGTTCTGCCAGTTGTTTTTCTGCATCTTCTTCTGCGCGCAGCGCGCGGCCAGCGAAGAACATATAAGCCAGTGCAATTACAATGATGACGGCCATAAAGGCGATACCGATGGAGAAGAAGCCCTGCATCATCGGTGGTGCCAGAATCGACCAGTCCGCCATGCCCATCCAGGCACTCATACCGGTGAGTTTCACCGCCCAGACGCAACCAAAGATTTCGATCATCCCCATCACCAGACAAATCTTCAGTGCCGCACGCCAGCCGCCGAAGTGGTTAGCGAACACGCCGATGGTGGCGTTGGAGAAGAACATCGGGATAAAGCCGGGAATAATCAGGATCGAGGAACCGCAGGCGACCAGGATGCCAACTGCAATCAGCTGACCGATGGTGCCCCACATAAAGCCCCAGACCACGGCGTTCGGCGCGAAGCTATAGATAGCCGCACAGTCAATCGCCAGGACCGCACCTGGGATCAGGCGCTGGGAGATACCGTTAAACGCTTCAGAGAGTTCCGCCACAAACATGCGCACGCCCTGAGTGATGATGAAGATCGCCACCGCAAAGGAGAAACCGGTTTGCAGGATGTACACCGTCCAGTTCACTTTGCCTGCCATCGCCTGCACGGTGTCGATACCGAAGGAGAGCAGAATGGCACCAAAGAAGATGGTCATGACAATCGCCGTGGAGACAATGTTGTCGTGGAAAATATTCAGCCAGCCTGGCAGTTTGAGGTCTTCAACGCTCTCCTCTTTTTTGCCCAGGAACGGCGCGACTTTATAAGCAATCCATGATGCAAACTGTTGCTGGTGACCGATGGAGAAACCACAGCCGTCCGTCACTTCCTGAGTCGGCTTGTACATCATGTTGGAGGTAATGCCCCAGTAGAGCGAAACCAGAATCGCCGTGCAGATAATGGTCGTCCACATGGAGTAGCCGAAAATAAACAACGTAACGGCAATCAGCCCCGCCTGCTGGAACATGATATGACCAGTCAGCATGATGGTACGAATACCGGTAATGCGACGCAGCAGCACGTAACAAATGTTCAGCGCCAGTGCCAGCAGCACCGCGTACCCTACCCAGCTATAGGCATCGCCCATGCGGTCGATGGTTGCCATCATCGACGCGTAAGTATCGGAAATTGCGCCGTTAATGCCGTAGACTTCGGACATTTTCGCCACCACCGGTTTGAAGGTGCTGGTGAGGATGCCGGACCCTGCCTGCAACAACATGAAACCAATTATGGTTTTAATCGTGCCTTTAATAATAACGCTGACACTTTTACGCAGTAGGATGTAGCCCAGACAGGTCACAATACCCAGCAACAACGGGGCATTGGTCATAACCTGGTTAAAAAACACGGTAAAGATGTTGTAGAGGATCTCCATAACGATCTCCTGAAGAAGAGGTAACCGGGTATTCCACACACCCGGAATGTTGTGCACTCACTCTAATTTTCAAAAGTAATCACAACAAGATTATTTATGATTAAATGTGACGCGACCCGCAAATAATTCCACATGGATAGAGTGGGATTCACACAACGAAATAATTATTCATTTAAATTCATTTAGTTAATTGAATTACACATTCCATTAAATCTTTCCACACTCAAAATCAACAACAACTTCCCTGGCAAAAAGTCAAAAAATGGTCATTGCCTTCCTGAAAAAATAGTGTCAGGATTAATCAAAACCAATCACGTGTTGATTCGAATTGAACTATCATGAAGGTAAATGGCGATGAGTAAAGTGAAAAGTATCACCCGAGAATCCTGGATCCTGAGCACTTTCCCGGAGTGGGGTAGCTGGCTGAATGAAGAAATTGAACAAGAGCAGGTCGCCCCTGGCACATTTGCGATGTGGTGGCTAGGCTGCACCGGGATCTGGCTGAAATCAGAAGGTGGCACCAACGTTTGCGTTGATTTCTGGTGCGGCACTGGCAAACAAAGTCACGGTAACCCGTTAATGAAACAGGGTCACCAGATGCAGCGCATGGCTGGCGTGAAAAAACTGCAGCCAAACCTGCGCACCACCCCGTTTGTTCTTGATCCGTTTGCGATTCGCCAGATCGACGCGGTACTGGCGACTCACGATCACAACGATCATATCGACGTTAACGTCGCTGCTGCCGTGATGCAGAACTGTGCTGATGACGTACCGTTCATTGGACCGAAAACCTGCGTTGATTTGTGGATTGGCTGGGGCGTACCGAAAGAGCGTTGCATCGTGGTCAAACCGGGCGATGTTGTAAAAGTGAAAGACATTGAAATTCATGCGCTTGACGCTTTCGACCGTACTGCACTGATCACCCTACCTGCCGATCAAAAAGCGGCTGGCGTACTGCCAGATGGCATGGACGATCGCGCAGTAAACTACCTGTTCAAAACCCCTGGCGGTTCCCTGTATCACAGTGGCGATTCCCACTACTCTAACTATTATGCGAAGCACGGTAACGAACATCAGATCGATGTGGCGTTAGGATCGTATGGTGAGAACCCGCGCGGTATTACCGACAAAATGACCAGCGCCGATATGCTGCGTATGGGTGAAGCCCTGAATGCGAAAGTGGTTATCCCGTTCCACCACGACATCTGGTCAAACTTCCAGGCCGATCCGCAAGAAATCCGCGTGCTGTGGGAGATGAAAAAAGATCGTCTGAAGTATGGCTTCAAGCCGTTTATCTGGCAGGTGGGCGGCAAATTTACCTGGCCGTTGGATAAAGACAACTTCGAGTACCACTATCCGCGTGGTTTCGATGATTGCTTCACTATTGAACCGGATCTGCCGTTCAAGTCATTCCTGTAATCTGTCGTTTATACCGGATAGCGTGGAGTAGTTCGCGCTATCCGGCGTAGTATTTCCTGGCTATTTCAAATATCATCTAAAAAAATCAAATTTTATCGGAATAGCTCATGACTGAAGCACAAAGACATCAAATCCTCCTGGAAATGCTCGCACAATTGGGCTTTGTGACCGTTGAGAAAGTCGTTGAGCGTCTGGGAATTTCGCCTGCCACTGCGCGACGCGATATCAATAAACTTGACGAAAGCGGCAAACTGAAAAAAGTGCGCAATGGCGCAGAAGCTATTACCCAGCAGCGCCCACGCTGGACGCCGATGAATCTGCATCAGGCGCAGAATCACGATGAAAAAGTACGTATTGCTAAAGCGGCCTCGCAGCTGGTTAATCCGGGCGAAAGCGTAGTCATCAACTGCGGCTCCACTGCGTTTCTGCTTGGGCGGGAAATGTGTGGCAAGCCTGTGCAAATCATCACTAATTATCTACCGCTGGCAAATTACCTGATCGATCAGGAGCATGACAGCGTGATCATTATGGGCGGACAGTACAACAAAAGTCAGTCCATCACTTTAAGCCCGCAAGGCAGCGAAAACAGTCTCTATGCCGGGCACTGGATGTTTACCAGCGGCAAAGGGCTGACAGCAGAAGGGTTGTATAAAACCGATATGTTGACGGCAATGGCAGAGCAGAAGATGCTGAGCGTGGTAGGGAAACTGGTGGTACTGGTTGATAGCAGTAAGATTGGCGAACGCGCGGGAATGCTTTTTAGCCGTGCCGATCAAATCGATATGCTGATCACCGGCAAAAATGCTAACCCGGAAATCCTGCAACAACTGGAAGCGCAAGGGGTCAGCATTCTGCGTGTTTAAAGATGCTGGCGGAAAAATGTCACGGCAGCATCTAACGCCTCAGGCGTAATGCGGTGACGCACGCCTGGCTGCCATGAACAGGTTAGCAGTTTATCCCGTCCCGTCTCGCTTAAGGCCTGCTGCAAACGTAGTGATTCGTCGGCAGGCACGACGTCATCGTCAAGGCCATGCCACAGCAGTAGAGGTCTGTCAGCAAGTTGTTCCAGGTGGTTTGTCGCTTCCCACTCTGCCAGCGGCGCGACAATGTTATTGAATTCATTCTGCTGTGCTGCCGTTTCAGGTATCAGCGGTGGAAACAGTGAACGGGCGAGCGATGTAAAATAGCCCGATCCCATCATGCTGGCGGTACATCTCACCGTGGGGTGGCGAGCGGTAATTCCCAATGCCGTCATCGAGCCCATCGACGCGCCACCGACTGCCAGACGGTCAGCAAGCAGCCAGTTTTCTTCGGCTATTGCCGCACGTAACGTAGTGAATTCCTGCATACTTTGTAGCAAGATTTGCCAGAATTGATTTAACCGCCGCGCTGCGTCACCACTAAAACGGCTACCATGATCGGGCGCATCCGGCATGATCACCCGCAAACCAGCCTGCGCCAGCGCAACGGCAAAATAGCTATACACCAGACTGGACGAAGTAAAGCCGTGATAAAAAATCACGCACGGTAATGGGGTATCTTTTTGCCCGACAGGATAAGCATGAAGAACGGGAATATCTGCCAGCTCGCGTGATTCTATTTCAATCATCTGTCTCTCCTTTTTGTCTGGTATGACATGAAGAAATCCTTAGCACAAGTTTCTGCTGGCGGTATTAGTTCATAATGTTGAGATGTGGGTTACGCTTTCATCACGTTTTCATTCGAAAATCGCGTACCAGGTAACAATTCGGGAACATTCCCCCAAAGTTAAATTAATAAGGCACTACACTATGGTTAGCAGGAAACGTAATAGCGTTATTTACCGGTTTGCCAGTTTATTATTGGTGTTGATGTTAAGTGCCTGTAGCGCACTGCAAGGTACGCCACAGCCAGCACCGCCAGTAACGGACCATCCGCAAGAGATTCGCCGCGACCAGACGCAAGGGTTACAGCGAATAGGTAGCGTAAGCACGATGGTTCGGGGTTCTCCGGATGACGCATTAGCAGAAATCAGAGCGAAAGCTGTCGCTGCAAAAGCTGATTATTACGTTGTCGTCATGGTGGACGAAACCATCGTGACAGGACAGTGGTATTCACAAGCCATTTTGTACCGTAAATAAATCAGACAACTTACATAGTCAGCTTTACATTGCTTTGCGTCCCTATGCGTCTACCTGTGCACAATAAATTACCGGCTGGAAGCTCGGGCGTTTATTACCGCGATGGAATGCCCTGCAACATGTGGGGAAACGAAAAATGGAGCTGACGATGAAACAATTACTTGCCTCACCCTCGCTGCAATTAGTGACTTATCCTGCGAGCGCCACGGCACAGTCTGCAGAATTCGCCAGTGCTGACTGCGTGACGGGCCTGAATGAAATAGGTCAGATCTCAGTTAGCAATATTTCAGGGGATCCGCAGGACGTGGAACGTATCGTGGCGTTAAAGGCCGATGAACAAGGTGCGTCATGGTACCGCATTATTACCATGTACGAAGACCAGCAGCCTGATAACTGGCGCGTACAGGCGATACTGTATGCATGAGTATCATCTACAGCAAATGAACAATGCCGGATGCGGCGCGAGCGCCTTGTCCGGCCTACAATTTTCACATATTTCATTGAGTTAATTGAAACCAGCGTCGCATCAGTCGTATACGCTTACACACACACTCCCCCCGTCGCCCGCAGCAATAAATCATTCTGGATCTGCTCTGACAACCGTACGCCGCCGCGCGTATCTAACATCACCTGACACCACGCCTGCGCCATTGGCGGAGAGGCATATTTCAACATTTGCGCACCGCAGCCCAGCAGGAATAGCTGATGAGTAATCTCTCGCCCCAGTTCTTCAGCAGGCTTACGCAGCTGCTGCTGTAAACGACGAACCGCGCGATCAAAATAGCGATCCTGCCCTTTCACTTCCACAAATGCTTCCGACAATAAGTCGTATACACCCGCTTGCTTATTGAGAACGCGCAGCACATCCAGGCACATAATATTACCGGAACCTTCCCAAATACTGTTTACCGGCATCTCCCGGTAAAGCCGCGGCAGCTCGCTCTCCTCGCAATAACCAATGCCGCCCAGCACCTCCATCGCTTCGGCCACAAACGGCATACCTCGTTTGCAGATCACAAATTTCGCCGCAGGCGTAAATAAACGCGCCCACAGGGCTTCTTTGGCATCGGCACGCCGGTCCCACGCTCGCGCAAGACGAAACAGCAACGCCGTTTGCCCTTCAAGCAGAAGTGCCATGCGACTTAAGACATGACGCATAAGGGGCTGTTGGATCAATGGATTACCAAAAACATGGCGTTGATGTGCATGATAAATCGCCAGCGAAAATGCACGGCGCATCATGGCATGGCTACCCAGGGCGCAATCAAAACGCGTCATCCCCCCCATTTTCAGGATCAGACGAATTCCTTCCCCTTCCTGCCCCAACAACCAGCCAATGGCATCCTGAAACTCCACTTCGCAGCTGGCGTTAGAGCGATTACCCAGCTTATCTTTCAGCCGCTCGAGGCGAATCGCGTTGCGTTGCCCGTCAGGCAAAAAGCGCGGCACAAAAAAGCAGGACAAACCGCCCGTAGTCTGCGCCAGCACCAGATGCGCATCGCTTTGCGGCACCGAGAAAAACCATTTATGCCCCACCAGCCGATAAGAGCCATCTTCCAGACGCTCTGCGCGGGTGGTGTTGCTCATGACATCGGAACCGCCCTGCTTTTCCGTCATTCCCATGCCAATCAACAAACCGCGTTTTTGCCCACCTGGCAATAAGTGAGAATCGTAGCGATCGCTCAACAGCGGCGTGGTCCAGTCCTGAAACGGCGTGGGTAACATCTGTAACAACAATGGCGTGGCGGCAAAGGTCATGGTTATCGGACATAACGACCCTGCCTCAACCTGTGCGTGCAACATAAAACGCGCTGCGCGCGCCACAAATGCGCCGGAGCGAGCGTCTTCTTCCCAGGCAAGATTGTGCACCCGGTTGGTACATAGCGCCTGCATCAGCAAGTGCCAGGCGGGGTGAAAACGCACATCGTCCAGATGGCGTCCTTGCGCATCGTAGCGCAATAATTCAGGCGGATTCACATTCGCCAGCCGCCCCAGTTCAAGAGATTCAGCCGTTCCTAACTGCTGACCAATACTGGCTAGAAAATCGCTATCCCAGCCAGCACCTTCACGCGTTACCGCTTCACAGAGCGCGCCATCAGACAGGTATAAGTTACTGTTATTTAATGGTATAGGTTGATTAAAAACGGTGTGAGTTTGCCAGTGCACTGTGTCTCCCTCCATCAATGGCAGTCACCCTTAGTATGGTCACTGCCATGGATTCCTGACAGAAAGAGATTGCTAAAACATTCTTATCCAGCAATGTAATGCGGAACGAAACGTGAGGTGTCTTTGGTGATCAGCGTGTTATCTTCACGGATCCCCATTCCGCACGCTTCATCATCGACAATCCAGCTACCGATGAGTGTGTAGCTATCGCCAAATCGCGGCAGAGGTTGAAACGCCTGGTAGATCATCGGTTCATCGGCGTAATCACCATCAGCGTGGTCAACGACGTTATTCTGACCGTCGAAAATGGTGACATTGCCGCCTTCGCGCGAGTAGATCGGTTTACGCACATAGCTTTCGCCAGCGGCAATCTGCGATTTTTCACCCTCAAACCAGGATGCAAGAAGGTTAGGATGACCAGGGAAGAAGCGCCAAAGCAGTGGCATTAGCCCTTTATTACTCAAGATACTTTTCCATAACGGCTCCACCCATTGCTCGCGACGCTTGCGCAGCAGCGGACCGTTATCGTCACGCATCATCCACTCTAGCGGATACAGCTTAAATGCACGCTGGATGACATTATCATCAAGATCGGTCAGTACGCCGCCGACGCCCAAACCGAGATCTTCAATGTAGATAAACCGCGACTCCTGCCCTGCCTGCTGGGCGCAGTCCTGCAAGTACAGCACGGTACTCCTGTCTTCATCGGTGTCCTGACAGCAGCAAAAATAAAACGGTTCCCGACTGTAAAGCTCACTAAAGCGCGAAATCAGGCGTTCCTGAATAGCATTGTACTGATCGGCATCACGCGGAATAATGCCGCTGCGCCGGGCATCCTCCAGCCACAGCCACTGGAAATAAGCCGATTCATACAACGAGGTTGGCGTATCGGCGTTGTACTCCAGCAGCTTCACCGGCGCATTGCCACACCAGGCAAAATCCATCCGGCCATAGAGCGAAGGATCGCGTGCGCGCCAGCTTTCGGCGATCACATCCCAGTACAACGGCGGGATCGCCAGTTGCGTCAGGATCTCTTCGTCTTTAACCGCGCGGTCCACCACCTCAAGGCACATCTGATGCAGTTCCGCAGTTGGTTTTTCGATCTGCTCTTCAATCTGACGCAGGGTAAAGCGGTAAGCCCGACTCTCATCCCAATAGATTTCATTGTCGATGATATGAAAGTCGAAACCGTTGTCAGCGGCGATCTGGTCCAGATCCCACCGTACAGGAACGTTGTGTCTCAGCATGATTAGCCTCCCCAATGCCCACGGGCGCGGGAAGAACGACCATAGCCGCCGCGAGAAACGGTTGACGCTTTTTTGGTGGTAAAGCCGCCCGAAGAATAGGACTCTTTTTTGCCAGAACCGGAGCGCCAGGAGTAATCACCGGAAGTGTTGCGCCAGACGGGGCGCGAAGCAAAAGAGGAACCGCCGCTGTTATACACAAACTGCTCATCGCGATCTTTACGAATAACCCGGCTTAACAAAAATCCAGAAACGACCGGGATCCAACTCTGTTCAACGTTGTCGTAGTAACAATTTTCATACTTAGACTGGCAATTCTGCTGAGTCATATTCTTCGGAACATCGGCATAAAACGCCGCTTTGGCGTTGTTCCAGCCATGAGCACAGATATCTGAATTATTACCGTCATCAATACAATCCTGCACAGTCGAGTAAAACGTTCCGTCGCCGTCGTTATCGACATCGCCACTATCGCCACAACCTTTCAATACGAAAAAAGCGGCACCGCCCATTAGCGCCAACGTTAAGTATTTTTGTGCGTAACGATTGCGACGCGGTTCAAAAGGATTATTCGGTCTACCAATGCGACTGATCGCTCCGTGACCAATTTTACTGTTATTTCTTGATTTGCGTTTTCTGGCCATGATCGTCCATTACCATGTCATACAAGCTGCGTTAAAAATACCGCCAGCCAGTGCGGCGGTTCCCATAAACATTCCTGCTGCGGTATTGTGATTAATAATTTTTTCGCTTAATGCGGGCATATAAAGTCTGACGCCAGCAAAAACGAGTAACTGAATCACCAGTGCGATCCCGCCCCAGGCGAAATAGTCTGGAATACTCACCGCATTGATTGCCGCACTGGATAACGGGATCACGTAACCCAACAATGTACCGCTGAACGCCAGGGACGCCGCGGTATTATTGTTTTTGATTAACTGCCATTCGTTGTGCGGTGTAATTTTAGAATAGATAAACAGAAAAATAATCACCATAGCCACGCCAATAAAAAAATAGGCACTAAAGGCAAGAATTGAATCCAGTATATGCATTGTAAACGTCCTTGTAATTAACCAATAATATGAAGTGATGTCAGCGGGATATCGACACCCAACGCGCGCGAAAATAACCACTCTGGCTCGCCGAGATCGTTAAAAGATTCCTCACCATTTAGCAGCAAATATTCGTAAGTATCTTCGGTTACTTGCCGTTGGTAGCCCATGGTAAAATTATGTACTTCCCATTTGGCATGATTTTGATTTTCTACTTTTTCCAGCATGTAGACGGGTTCGATATTTCCCGGTTCTTCGCTGTTAAAAAATCGCTGCCAGCGTTTTTCCTGCCAGTTTAAGGTCATTGCCCCCATCGCTTTGGCATTGATCGTCTCGCGCCAGTGACTCTCTTTACTGATACCGTAGCTCTCTTCATAGACAAAGAGCTTAATATCATCAATGTCATCAATATTTTCGCCGCCGGTGGTATTGATTTGCAGAAATTCATCGCCCGAAGTGTAGTAGCGGAAAATCTGGCTACCGCCGCCCAGATCGATGTGACTGACGGCGGCTACCGTAAATTCCTCACCCGGCAGCGCAATCAGCAATTCATCTTCCAGCAAACGAAACGCTAACGTGTCGAGCGTAAAACCACTATTGAGATGCAGACCCAGCGGACCGCGAGCGATAGCAGGCTTATTATCCTTGCCAAACAGACGCTGGAAAAAACCAGACATATTTTATCCTTAAAATAGTTGCCAGCCTTGCAGTGAGGCTGGCAAAAAAATTACTCGCCCTGTTGGCGTTGCAGTCTTGCTAATACATCCTGGGCGCTACTTTTATTGCTACCGCCTATTCCGGCTTCCGCCAGCTTTTCATCAAGATCGCGACCGTCTGCGACTTTTTCCAACTGTGCAGCAGCATCCAGACGAGCCTGACGTTCGGCCTGACGCGTTTGCAGGCGTTTTAAGGATTCTGCCGCTGTCGAAACGCTGGAAGATGCGCCAACGGTAGAGGTCGTTACAGCCTGTTGTGCACGCTGCATGGCTTCAGTGGCTTTAACGACTTCCATTTGCTGCTCAAACTGAGCGATACGCTGCGCTGTCGCTGTAACTGCTTTTTCCACGCCATCACGAGAGACTTCCAGATTCGACAACACTTGCTCTTCAGCGGTAATGAGATTCTCAAGGCGCGCGATTTCTTCAGCAACTTCGTTAATCAACGACGGATTAACGTTCTTGCTTAACGCTTTCAGCGCACGAGCTTCCAGACTGGCTTTGCGCTCACGTAAATCTTTCAGCTTATCGTGACTTAATTTCACCCGCGCCAGCAGATCAACGCGAGATTTTCCGGCTTTATCGAGTTCAGCTTTAGCGTCACGAATATGCTGTTCCAGCATGCGCACGCCCTGGGTTTCTTCAATGGATTCTTCCGCCTGGGAGATAAACGATTTCCCCAGCGTAAATAAACTTTTTAAAATTCCCATAAATACCCGTCCTTGTAATTAGTGTGAATATTCTTCTGTAATTTCAGCCAGATCCAATGCGTTATCTACCAGCGAGGTTATCTCAAGCAGGATATCTTCAAGAGAAGATTTAAGCGATAACGCCCCGAAAACAATGTAATACTCTTCCTGTTGTACGCTGGAGATCCCTACCGATGACAACGGCATCATCTTCTGATTTCTTAATAAGAAGGTATTAAATTCATCTGGATTGCTGATACTACTCACCGGACAAATAAAGGTTTCGATAATCATTTGGCGGGAAGTAAAAAGAATATTGATTTGCAAATCGCCATAATCATTCATTTTAATAATTAATGCGTTCTCGCTATTTGTTACATCAATATTTTGTTCAGGTACAGTTTGCAGCGCCGTCGCCAGCGCCAACGGATTCCATGTCATATATTATTCCATATAGATTTAGTTTAAATATTAACAAAATGAATATTTGCAGTACGTAATTATCTTACCAGCTAAACACAAAAAAAAACCATCCAAATCTGGATGGCTTTTCATAATTCAGAGGAACTAGCTGCGCTGTCGCACCGCTTCAAATAAGCAAATCCCTGTCGCAACCGAAACGTTCAGGGAAGAAACGCTTCCTGCCATTGGGATGCTGATCAACTCGTCGCAATGTTCACGAGTCAGGCGACGCATACCTTCACCTTCCGCGCCCATCACCAGTGCCAGCCGTCCGGTCATTTTGCTCTGATAAAGTGTATGATCCGCCTCACCTGCCGTACCGACGATCCAGATATTCTCTTCCTGCAACATACGCATGGTGCGCGCCAGATTAGTCACCCGAATCAGCGGAACGCTTTCTGCCGCACCACAGGCCACTTTTTTCGCCGTGGCGTTGAGCTGTGCGGAGCGATCTTTTGGCACAATCACCGCATGAACACCAGCGGCGTCCGCGCTACGCAGGCACGCGCCGAGGTTGTGCGGATCGGTTACGCCGTCGAGGATCAGCAGGAACGGTTGATTGAGCGAAGCGATCAGATCCGGCAGATCGTTTTCCTGATACTGCCGTCCTGGCTTCACACGGGCGATAATGCCCTGATGCACGGCACCGTCGCTTTTCTCGTCGAGATACTGACGGTTCGCCAACTGGATAACCACGCCCTGGGACTCAAGGGCGTGAATCAGCGGTAACAGACGTTTATCTTCACGGCCTTTTAAAATAAAGACTTCCTGAAAACGTTCAGGGGCGCGCTCCAGCAGGGCCTGCACTGCGTGGATGCCGTAAATCATTTCGCTCATTAATGTACTCGTTGTTTACGTTTTGCCGGGAGCGCCACGCTTGCCCGGCCTACGGATAATTCACCCTCTTCTGTTTGAAGAGGGTTATGATCACTCTGCCACTTTTTTCTTCGCCGCACGCTTCGCTTTGGTCGCTGCGGCTATTTTCTGCGTTTTAGCCGATGGCTTTTTCGCTTTTCTCGCGTCTTTCTTCGCCGCTTTCGGCTTCGGTTTTTTCTCGCCGCGGAAGGCACTGTCTGGCTCAAAGTTTACCTTTTTACCGACCTGACGACGCTTGCCGCCTTTTTTGCCAGCATCGCCTTTTTTCGCTTTCTCGCGCGCCGTTTTACCGACGTTGCGCGGTGCGCGTTCGCTGGAGATCAGGCTAAAGTCGATTTTACGCTCGTCCATATTAACCGCTTCGACGCGAACTTCCACGCGATCGCCCAGGCGATAAGTCTGGCCGCTGGATTCACCCATCAGGCGTTGCCCTACCTGGTCAAAGCGATAGTAGTCATTGTCCAGCGAAGAGACATGGACCAGACCATCAATGAACAAGTCGTCCAGACGGACGAAGAAGCCAAAGCCAGTGACGCTGGAAATTACGCCTTTAAAGACGTTACCTACCTGGTCGAGCATGAAGTCACACTTCAGCCAGTCAGCTACATCGCGTGTTGCTTCGTCGGCACGACGTTCCGCCATCGAACAGTGCTGACCCAGTTGCAGCATCTCTTCCATCGAATAATGGTAACCACCGGTTTCAGTGGTATTGCCCTGATGCCCCTGCTCTTTCGCCAGCAGATACTTAATGGCGCGGTGCAGCGTCAGGTCAGGATAACGACGAATCGGCGAAGTGAAGTGCGCATAGGACTGCAATGCCAGACCGAAGTGACCACGGTTTTCCGGATCGTAAATCGCCTGTTTCATCGAGCGCAGCAGCATGGTTTGCAGCATTTCTGCATCAGGACGATCGGCAACCGACTCCAGCAGCTCCGCGTAGTCACGCGGTTCCGGCTTGTTACCGCCCGGCAATTCCAGCCCCAGCTCCGCCAGCACTGAACGGAAAGAGGTAATCGCTTCGGTGCTCGGCTTGTCGTGAATACGGAACAGTGCTGGTTCTTTGGCTTTCTCAACGAAACGCGCCGCCGAGATATTCGCCAGAATCATGCACTCTTCAATTAACTTGTGTGCGTCGTTACGCTGAGTCTGTTCGATACGCTCAATACGGCGTTCGGCGTTGAAAATGAACTTCGCTTCTTCGCTCTCAAATGAGATCCCGCCACGTTCTTCACGGGCTTTATCCAGCACTTTATAGAGGTTATGCAACTCTTCGAGATGCTTAACCAGCGGGGCGTACTGCTCGCGCAGATCCTGATCGCCCTGCAGAATATGCCAGACTTTGGTGTAGGTCAGACGTGCGTGAGAGCTCATTACCGCTTCATAGAATTTGTAGCCAGTCAGGCGGCCTTTCGACGAAACCGTCATCTCGCACACCATACACAGGCGGTCTACCTGCGGGTTAAGCGAACACAGACCGTTAGAGAGCACTTCCGGCAGCATCGGGATAACCTGCGAAGGGAAGTACACCGACGTACCACGGTTACGCGCTTCTCTGTCCAGCGGTGTTGGCGGACGCACATAGTAGCTGACGTCGGCAATCGCGACCCATAAACGCCAGCCGCCGCCGCGTTTTTTCTCGCAGTAAACTGCATCGTCAAAGTCACGGGCGTCTTCGCCATCAATGGTGACCAGCGGTAAATCGCGCAGATCAACACGGCCCGCTTTTGCTTCTTCCGGCACTTCTTCTTTCAGCCCGGCAACCTGTTGCTCAACAGCCTGCGGCCAGATGTACGGAATTTCATGGGTACGCAGAGCGATATCAACCGCCATGCCGGTGCCCATATTGTCGCCAAGTACTTCGACGATTTTACCCACCGCTTTGGTACGGCGAGTCGGGCGTTGGGTCAGTTCAACCACCACCACAAAGCCCATCCGCGCGCCCATGATCTGATCGGGCGGGATTAAGATATCGAAGCTCAAACGACTGTCGTCAGGAACCACAAAGCCGACGCCCGCTTCGGTAAAGTAGCGACCAACAATCTGGCTGGTTTTTGGCACCAGTACGCGGACAATACGCGCTTCACGACGACCTTTACGGTCAGCGCCCAGCGGTTGCGCCAGCACCTGATCGCCATGAATGCAGGTTTTCATCTGCTCGCTGGAGAGATACAAATCATCTTTACGTCCTTCAACCCGTAGAAAGCCGTAGCCATCACGGTGGCCAATAACGGTACCTTTCACCAGGTCGAGGCGTTCCGGCAGCGCATAGCACTGACGACGAGTGAAGACCAGTTGACCATCGCGCTCCATCGCGCGCAGGCGGCGACGCAGGCCTTCAAGCTGCTCTTCGCCTTCAATGTGCAGTTCTACCGCCAGCTCATCACGGCTGGCCGGTTTTTCACGTTTGGTTAAATGTTCGAGGATAAATTCCCGACTAGGGATGGGATTCGCGTATTTTTCAGCTTCGCGTTCCTGGAAAGGATCTTGTGACATCTCGGTTCCTCCGTTGTCATCTCTGATGAAGATTTTCGTCACTCCACCAGCAATAATTTATAAAGCGGTTGATTCTCTTCAACCAAATCGGCAAGCGTGTAGTTATCCAGTTCCGTAAGAAAACTTTGCACGGCCTTAGAAAGTGCCTGTTTCAACCGACAGGCAGGTGTAATGTGGCAAAACTCACTGCTGCAATTCACCAGCGATAAGGGCTCCAGCTCGCGCACCACATCACCAATACGTATCGCACTCGCCGGTTTACCCAGACGAATGCCGCCATTTTTTCCACGAACAGCAGTCACGTAGCCGGCACGACTAAGTTGATTGATTATTTTGACCATATGATTACGGGAGACGCCGTAGACGTCAGTCACTTCAGAAATACTGGTCATCCGCCCTTCTGGCAATGACGCCATGTAGATCAGCGCACGTAATCCGTAATCAGTGAAACTCGTTAACTGCACATCAACCTCAAAAGGGAAATCGGGAAAAAATACATTTATATTGATGATAAACCAGCCACAAGCTGTGTCGCTAATTTATTTCAGTTCGGGAAGGAAAAAAGCGAGGATTTAACACTGTGTCGGATAGCGTAATGGCTTACCCGACACAGCAATGTATCACACTGTTAGCCCGGCAGGCAAAATATCTGCCAGGCGTACCAGAATTACGCGTCGAACGGGTCGCGCAGAATCATGGTTTCAGTACGATCCGGACCGGTAGAGATGATATCGATCGGCACACCGGTCAGCTCTTCAATACGCTTGATGTAGTTCAGCGCCGCCTGCGGCAGGCCGCTACGATCTTTCACGCCGAAGGTGGATTCAGACCAGCCCGGCATGGTTTCGTAAATCGGCTCTACACCTTTCCAGTCGTCAGCTGCCAGCGGAGTGGTAGTCACTTCACGACCATCCGGCATACGGTAAGCCACGCAGAGTTTCACCTCTTTCAGGCCATCCAGAACGTCCAGCTTGGTCAGGCAGAAGCCAGACAGGGAGTTCAGCTGTACCGCACGACGAACGGCAACGGTGTCCAGCCAGCCGGTACGACGACGACGCCCCGTAGTTGCGCCGAATTCGTTACCCTGCTTGCAGAGGAACTCGCCAGTTTCATCAAACAGTTCAGTCGGGAACGGACCTGCACCCACACGAGTGGAGTAAGCTTTGAGGATACCCAGAACGTAATCAACATAACGCGGGCCCAGGCCGGAACCGGTCGCCACGCCACCAGCAGTGGTGTTGGAAGATGTTACGTACGGATAAGTACCGTGGTCGATATCCAGCAGCGTACCCTGAGCACCTTCGAACATGACGAAATCGCCACGCTGACGCGCCTGGTCGAGCAGGTCAGAAACGTCAACCACCATAGAAGTCAGGATGTCGGCAACAGCCATCGTATCATCCAGAACTTTCTGGTAATCAACCGCTTCAGCTTTGTAGTAGTTAACCAACTGGAAGTTGTGATATTCCATCACTTCTTTCAGTTTTTCAGCGAAGGTTTCTTTGTCGAAAAGGTCGCCAACACGCAGACCGCGACGTGCCACTTTATCTTCATAAGCAGGCCCGATACCACGACCGGTGGTGCCGATCGCTTTCGCGCCACGCGCTTTCTCACGCGCGTTATCCAGCGCAACGTGATAATCAAGGATCAGCGGACATGCTTCAGACAGCAGCAGACGCTCACGAACGGGGATGCCACGGTCTTCCAGTTCTTTCATCTCTTTCATCAGCGCGGCTGGAGACAGCACAACACCGTTACCGATGATGCTGGTTACATTCTCGCGGAGAATACCTGATGGAATAAGATGGAGAACGGTTTTTTCACCGTTGATTACGAGAGTATGGCCTGCGTTGTGACCGCCCTGGTAGCGTACAACATATTTAGCCCGTTCAGTCAGAAGATCGACGATCTTACCTTTACCTTCGTCACCCCATTGGGTGCCCAGTACGACGACGTTGTTACCCATTTTTCAAAATCACCGTTTGCTTAAAAATGGATTCTACCATCGCTTTTTCAGAGTTACAGCACTTTTTGCACTCAAAAATGACCTCGATCAGTCTGTTTTTTGTTCAGCCAATCGTTTTCCTCAACATGTAGTAGACCACAACGCCCGCAACCACAAGTCCACCGCCAAAACGACGTAAAATATTATCGGGCAAATTGGTCATCGCAGAGATCATCTTCTTCCATGCCTTCGGGTAAAGCATCGGCCCTAAACCTTCCAGTACCAAAACCAGGGCAAGCGCCAGCCAGATTGTCGAATTCATTCATTATCCTTATAGAAAAAGAAAACCACCGACATCCCTGAGGATGCGGTGGCTTTATTGACCTGTACCGCAGTCGTTATATTAACGCGTTGCGGAAGTCGGCGTCTTCATGTAGCGGAAGAAATCGCTATCCGGGCTCATGACCATCACGTCCTGATTGCCAGAGAAGCTGTTCTCATAAGCACGCAGGCTACGGATAAATGCGTAGAAGTCCGGATCTTTACTGAATGCATCAGCAAACAGTTTGGCTGCTTCTGCATCGCCTTCACCACGCATGATGCGGCCCTGACGCTCAGCTTCTGCCAGCGTTCTGGTCACTTCATAGTCGGCAGTCGCACGCAGTTTTTCCGCTTCTTCCTGACCTTGTGAACGGTGACGACGCGCTACCGCTTCACGCTCGGCGCGCATACGGTTGTAGATCGCTTCAGACACTTCGGTCGGCAGGTTGATCTGCTTAATACGCACATCGACAACTTCAATACCCAGCGCCGCCATACTGTTCGGGTTGATGACCGGAACTTTACCCTTCGTCTCAGCCGTTACGCGCTCTGCCGCTTCGGCAATGGCGTTATCTGCTGCCGGGGTAGTAACTTCATCTTCTGTACCCGCAGAACCGGAGTTCAGCGCGTCACGTACTTCGAGGGTCAGACGACCACGGGAATCGGTGACGATGTCTTTCACGTCCAGGCGACCAATTTCAGAACGCAGACGGTCAGAGAACTTACGTTTCAACAGCACTTCCGCTTGCGAAATGTCGCCACCACCCGTTGCCAGGTAGTAACGGCTGAAATCGCTGATGCGCCATTTGATGTAAGAGTCGACGATCAGGTCTTTCTTCTCTTTGGTCACAAAGCGGTCGGCCTGGTTGTCCATGGTCTGAATACGTGCGTCGAGCATTTTCACCGTTTCAATGAACGGTATCTTGAAATGCAGACCCGGCTCATAAACCAGAGGTTTGTTGTCATCGTCACGCAGTACCTTACCAAAACGCAGCGTAATACCGCGTTCACCTTCTTTGACGACAAAGACAGACATGTAAAGCACTACCAGCACGATGATGATAATCGCGATAACTGACTTACGCATCGTTATTCCCCCTGACGCTGGTAGTCGTTACGCTGCGCGTTGGCGCGGCGTTGGTCCATAATATCGCCCTGACTGGTGGACGACGTGTTGCTTGCTCCACTGGTTGTGGTGGAAGAGGCTGGCGGCAGACGCAGCAGATTGCTGGCACCGTTATCGCTCTTCGCCGCAGGGGCGTTACCACCTTTCAGCATCTGGTCTAATGGCAGAACCATCAGGTTGCCACCTTTATCGTTAACCAGCACTTTGCGGGTGTTGCCCAACACTTTTTCCATCGTCTCGATATACAGACGCTCGCGAGTAATTTCCGGCGCGGCTTTATATTCCGGCAGAAGTTTAGCAAAGCGCGCCACTTCACCCTGAGCTTCCAGGATGGTCTGGGCCTTGTACGCACGCGCCTCTTCGAGGATACGTTGCGCCTGACCGTTCGCACGCGGCTGAACTTCGTTGGTATACGCTTCTGCTTCACGAATGTATTGCTGTTCGTTTTCACGCGCGGCAATCGCATCGTCAAACGCCGCTTTTACTTCTTCCGGCGGACGAGCAGCCTGGAAGTTGACGTCCAGCAGCGTGATACCCATGTCATACGGACGAATCGTCTCTTCCAGTTCGCGCTGAGTATCGCTACGAATCACGGTACGACCTTCCGTCAGAATGCGGTCCATGGTGTATTTACCGATAACCCCGCGTAGGGCGCTGTCGGTAGCCTGACGCAGGCTGTCATCCGGGCTGGTCACGCTATACAGATATTTTTCCGGATCGGTGACGCGGTACTGCACGTTCATCTCAACGCGCACTACGTTCTCGTCCGACGTCAGCATCACACCAGAAGCTGCCAGTTCACGCACGGCTTCCACGTTCACCGGTTTGACTTCGTCAATAAACGTCGGTTTCCAGTTCAGACCCGGCTCAACCAGATGGCTGAATTTACCAAAGCGTGTTACCACGCCACGTTCGGCTTCTTTAATGGTATAGAAACCACTGGCCGCCCAGATAATGACAATCGCTGCCGCTGCGATGGTAACGACACGACCGCCAAGCTGCGGGCGCGGGCCTTGCGATGAACTGCCACCGCCAGATCCGGTGCCTTTACCGCCGCCCAGACCACCGAGCTTTTTGCTCAGCTTGCGGAAGATATCATCTAAATCAGGTGGCCCTTGATCGCGACCGCCTTTGTTTCCATTTCCCTCAGAGTTGCCGCCAGGTTTGCTGCTTCCCCACGGGTCGCGGTCTTGTCCGTTATTACCGGGCTGATTCCACGCCATGTTTGTGCTCCATATTTGTTATGCGGTGATCCCTGTTGTCTTTCGACGCCAGAGGATATGACTCCACGCTTCAGACGCTACGCCGTTAGATCAGGTAATCGATCAACGCCGGTTCTTGTTTACAGAGGCGACGCCAGTCAACGATCGGCATACGAACTTGCAGACTTACGCTGCCGTCCTCCTCCATCCACTCTTTTTCTATTGCCTGAAGCTGATAAAAACGACTTCTCAGACGCCCTTCCTGCGGTGGCAGACGCAATGTATGCTGCGCCACCTCGCCGGAAAGCCGCTCCGTCAAAGCCTGAAAAAGCTGTGGTATCCCCGCTCCGGTCTGTGCGGAAAGCCAGACACGGATCGGTTTGTTCTCTTCGTCCCGATCAATACGCGGTTCGAAATCTTCCAGCATATCGATCTTGTTCATCACCAGCAGGGTTGGGATCTCGTGAGCGTCGATCTCTTCAAGAACCGTATTCACCGCTTCGATGTTTTCTTGTACACGTACATCCGCCGCATCAATGACGTGCAGCAGCAATGTGGCTTGCCGCGTCTCTTGTAACGTGGCTTTAAATGCCGCCACCAGATCGTGCGGCAGGTGGCGAATAAACCCTACGGTATCTGCCAACACGGTTTCACCGACATCTGCGACGTCAATACGCCGCAACGTCGGGTCGAGGGTGGCAAACAACTGGTCTGCCGCGTAGACCCGCGCTTCGGTGATGCGATTGAAAAGGGTAGATTTACCGGCGTTGGTATATCCCACCAGCGAAACAGTAGGAACGTCGGCTTTGATACGCGATTGCCGCCCCTGCTCACGCTGCTTTTCAACTCTTTCCAGGCGCGACTGTATCTGCACGATGCGATTACGCAACAAACGACGGTCGGTTTCGAGCTGGGTTTCACCCGGACCACGCAAACCTATCCCGCCTTTCTGTCTTTCAAGGTGGGTCCAGCCACGCACCAGGCGCGTAGCCAGATGGCGCAGCTGCGCCAGCTCAACCTGCAACTTACCCTCATGGGTACGGGCACGTTGGGCGAAAATATCTAAAATAAGGCCGGTGCGGTCGATGACACGACACTCGCACAAACGCTCCAGGTTACGCTCTTGCGCCGGGCTCAGGGCATGGTCAAAAAGAACGACCGAAGCACCCGTCGCTTTGACAGCTTCCGCAATTTCAACTGCTTTACCTTCACCTACAAAATACTTTGGGTGCGGCGCTTTACGGCTACCGGTAATCACCTGCAATGCTTCGACACCGGCGGAAGAGACCAGAGATTCAAACTCCTGGAGGTCTTCCATATCTTTGTCTTGCGTAAAATAGATGTGTACCAGTACCGCCTGCTCACCAGCATCATAACGGTCAAACAAGCGTATAACCCTCTAAATAGATCAGCGGGGAACGCAGGATCGCTGGCTCCCCGTGTAAAAAAACAGCCCGAAACCTTATTCGGTTTCTTCGCTGTCCTGTTGCGCGGAAGTATTCTGCGCGCTGCTACCATGATGGTAGTTACTGCTGGTACCGCCACCGGCGTTGTTACTGTGATGAGAAACCGGGCGAGACGGGACAACAGTAGAAATCGCGTGCTTATAAACCATCTGGCTGACCGTGTTTTTCAACAGGATCACGAACTGATCAAAAGACTCGATTTGTCCTTGCAGCTTAATACCATTCACCAAATAAATAGAAACTGGAACACGTTCCCGACGCAGTGCGTTCAGGAACGGATCTTGTAAAGATTGCCCCTTAGCCATTCTCTCTTTTCCTTATATGCTTATTTGTACTTTGAACCTTTCGATTCTGAAAAAATTGCGCACGATACGTCTCAATTGTACACATTCAGCCTGCGATAGCACCAACAACCTGTAATACTTCGTCACGCGCTTGTTCTGGTTTTTCACTGTCAAGCCAGTGAACCCCTTCCCAACCACGCAGCCAGGTTATCTGCCGCTTCGCCAACTGTCTCGTGGCGCAAACACCTCGATAAACCATTTCATCGTATGAGATTTCGCCTTCAAGGTAAGACCACATCTGGCGATAACCCACGCAACGAATGGAAGGCAAGTCCGTATGCAAATCTCCTCGGGCAAAAAGCGCCCGGACTTCTGCTTCAAAACCTGAAGCCAACATCTGATGAAAACGCTGCTCAATTCGTTGATGGAGCAGTTCACGGCTCGCCGGGGCGATGGCGAACTGATGCACCTGATACGGTAGAGCGTCTCCTGACGTTTGCGTCAGTTCCGTTAAAGTTTTACCCGAAATGAAAAAAACTTCCAGTGCCCGGGAAAGCCTTTGTGGATCATTTGGATGAATCCTTGCTGCCGCAACCGGATCGATCTCCTGAAGTTGACGATGCAATGACTCCCAACCTTGCTCTGCCGCCTGTTGCTCAATTCTGGCCCGCACTTCCGGGTCTGCCGACGGTAGCGGCGACAACCCTTCCAGCAATGCCTTGAAATACAACATAGTACCGCCCACTAACAGTGGGATCCGCCCCGCCGCGGTGATATCGGCCATTTCCGCCAGCGCATCGCGGCGAAAATCAGCAGCCGAGTAAGCCTGCGACGGATCGCGAATATCCAGCAATCGGTGCGGCGCGGCGAGTAACTCTTCAGCGTTCGGCTTCGCCGTCCCGATATCCATCCCTTTGTAAATAAGGGCAGAATCAACGCTTATCAACTCTACTGGTAAAATTTTACGCAGCTCAATGGCTAACGCCGTTTTACCGGAGGCCGTCGGCCCCATCAAAAAAATCGCCTTAGGCAGGCTCGCCTTACTGATATCACTCATCTTTCAGGGCTTTTATCGCCGGATGTAAATCAACAGATTGTAACAGACCACCCGGCGGCGTTTTCACAAGTTGCGGACATAACCGTTCCACGTCCGCCAGCAGGGTTATGGCCTGTGCCATTGACCACTGCGCATGTTCGCTCATCAGATTTCGTGCAATCCACTGCGCAATATTGCCAGGTTCGAATACGGACTGCTTCGCCAGGTAGCCTATCAGTTCAGGAATCAAGATTTGTAAATTTTGTTGGCGTAAGGGTAAAGGCACGGCCCTGATGGTCACATGCTGCGCATCGGACTGGAAATCAATACCCAATTCCGCCAGGGCAGACTGCGCTTTTTCTAATGCCGATTTTTCTTCACCAGAAACTTTTAGCCGCAGCGGAATCAGCAACGGCTGGGCGCAAACTGGCGCTTCACCCGGCGTCAGTTGCGCCTGACGCAGCCAACGTTCTGCCACTGGCAAGGCTAAAAGTGAAATGTTGCCGTCGCGCTCCAGCAACGCACAGTCGGAATGGACGATAGTCAGTACCCGACCAAAACTCTGACTGTTCGCCGCAAGTGCAGGTTCCTGCGGTTCTGGCGCTTTTGGTTTTTGCATCGGCGCGGGCGTTTGCAAAAGCTGGCGATACACTTCACCTTGCTGTTTCTGGTAACCTGGCTGCGCATTCGGCCAAGGGGCAGCCGGACGACTGCCTGAGGCGGGCGCAGGAGTGTAACGCGGAGCTACTGGCTCACGAACTGCCGGTTCAGCAAAATGATTGCGCCCCGCCGCCACGCGGTTTTCCGGGATGGCGCGCGGTGCAGGTTGTGGTTCATCGTCCAGCGGTAGCGGCGTTTCCAGTTGCTGTTGTAGCACGCTCAGCACGCCCTGATAGATAAAATCATGCACCAGACGCGACTGATGGAAACGCACTTCGTGTTTGGCAGGGTGCACGTTGACGTCCACCTGATGTGGGTCGATCTCCAGATACAGCACAAATGCCGGTTGCTGATCGGCCCCCAGTTTGTCTTCACAGGCCTGGCGGATCGCGTGATTGATCAGGCGATCGCGCATCATGCGACCATTCACATAGCAATACTGAATTTCCGCCAGTGCGGGCGTGGTGTGATTCGGATCTGCCACCCAGCCGCGCAGCGTAAGATCGCCGTGTTGCCATTCAATCGCCAGCGCTTGTTCGAGAAAAGCGGTGCCGCAAATCGCGCCTAAGCGCCGTTCTTTTTGCCCGCCTTCCGGCACTGCGCGGTACTGACGCACAATTTTACCGTTATGCGACAGGTTGATCGTGACGTCGAAACGCGCCAGCGCAATGCGGCGAATAATTTCATCGATATGGTTAAATTCGGTTTTCTCGGTGCGCAGGAATTTGCGCCGCGCCGGGGTGTTGTAGAACAGATCCAGCACCTCCAGCGTCGTTCCCACCGGATGCGCCGCCGGTTTAACCGTTACGTCCATATCGCGCCCTTCGGCATAGGCCTGCCAGGCTTCCTGCTGTTCTGCGATGCGTGAAGTGAGCGTCAGGCGCGAAACCGAACTGATACTCGCCAGCGCCTCACCGCGAAAGCCAAGGCTGATAATGGCTTCGAGATCGTCCAGAGAGGCGATTTTACTGGTGGCATGACGAGCCAGCGCCAGCGCCAGCTCATCTTTTTTGATACCGCAGCCGTTATCACGAATGCGGATAAGTTTCGCCCCACCGCGTTCGATATCAATATCGATACGCGTCGCACCTGCATCGAGGCTGTTTTCCACCAGTTCTTTGACTACCGACGCAGGTCGCTCGACCACCTCACCTGCGGCAATCTGGTTCGCCAGTTGTGGCGGTAAGACCTGAATTGGCATCAATAATCCTTAGTTTGGCAGCGTGCGATCTGGCGTCGTCACCGTACTGGCCGTTTGTGCCGCTGCACCCTGCGGCGCAGATTGCATCGGATGCGCAAGGAAATAATTGCGCAGGCCTTTGTAAATGGCTTCTGCCAGCTGTTGTTGGTAATCGTCGCTCGCCAGCAAACGTTCTTCGCTGTTGTTGCTGATAAAACCGGTTTCGACCAGTACTGACGGGATATCCGGCGAACGCAGAACACCAAGGCTGGCATGTTCTGGCCGACGTTTATGTATTTCGCCAATGCGTTGCAACTGACTGATCATACTGGTCGCTACATCATACCCTACCCGCTGGGAATGACCGAACTGTAAATCCAGCACCGCCTGGCTTAAATAGGGGTCAGACTGACTGTTCGCCAGCACATCGCCCGCTCCGCCCAATAGCTCCGACTGTTTCTCATGCTGTTCCAGCCAGCTTGCCATCTCGCTGTTTGCACGACGGTTAGAGAGCACCCATACGGAAGCGCCAGTCGCACTGCGGTTTGGTGCGGCATCAGCGTGAATCGACACGAGGAAATTGGCGTTTTGCTTACGTGCCACATCGCTGCGCCCCATCACCGAAATAAAGTAATCCCCATCACGAGTTAAAACGCCTTTAAACATCGGATCGTCATTGAGCAAAGTACGCAATTTACGCGCGATGGCGATGGTGACATTTTTCTCCCGCGTACCACCGGGGCCGATAGCGCCAGGATCCTGACCGCCGTGTCCGGCATCAATAGCGATGATAATTTTATCGCCTGTGTTAGCCGTCGCACGCGCTGCCGGACGCGTTACCGTATTACTGCTGATAACACCCGTAGTGCGGTTACTTTCCGTTTTAAACGGATTGCGCGCCGGTTCGCTGACGCGCGGTGCGACAACCGCAGGCGTTTCAACGCGTTTCGCAACCACAGGCGGCGGAGGAGGCGGTGGCGGCGCATCGGCGTTAATCGTAAAGACGACAGTGTAATTGCTGCCATTCTGCCGCTTCACCGCTTCGGTTTTACCATTTTCGGTAAGATCGACCACCAGCCGTAGCGTTTGTGCATCTTTAGGCGTTCCAGAGCGAATCGCCTTCACCAGATTATTGCCGCTGAACAACAACGGCAGTCCCTGAATCACGCCCGTTTGTTTGATATCGAGCGCCACGGTGCGTTTGCTTTGATGGCTAAACGCATAATCAGGATCGCCAATAAAACTCAACGTTATCCGCGCCTGTTGGTTGCCGTTAGAAACCTGAATATCAGAGAGCGTCGCGGCACCCACCGGCGCGCACAGCAGCAGCAACGTCGCTACCAACCAATTTCTGATGCGATACATCATCCCGCCACCTTTCAAAGGTTAACCGGCTAAACGCGCCAGCAACAATTCACCCGCAGAGGAAACCGCACTCACGCGCGCCTCACGGCCTTGTGCCTGATAATCAATGTGTATTTCGACATCCGGGTCAGGAAGAACACCTGTACCTTGTTGTGGCCACTCCACCAGGCAGATGGCATCGTTGGCAAAATAATCGCGGATCCCCATAAACTCCAGCTCCTCGGGATCGGCAAGGCGGTACAAATCAAAGTGATAAACCATTAAGTTGTCGAGCGTATAGGGTTCGACCAGCGTATAAGTGGGGCTTTTGACATTACCCTGATGGCCCAAAGCCTGCAAAAAGCCCCGGCTAAAGGTGGTTTTACCTGCGCCTAAATCGCCATACAGATAGATTACGGTTGCGCCATCGCAGGCTTTCGCTACCCGCTCGCCCAGGTCTAATGTTGCCTGCTCATCAGGGAGCGGAATTACTCGATTCATCATGGTTTTTATCAGTCACTTCCGGGTTAACAATACGCTGTAGCGTGGAAAAGAGATCGGTTGCCAGCATCCCGCGCGTTCCAAAACGCGCCGCCAGTACGTCAGCTGCCGCACCGTGCGCGACACAGCCCGCACAGGCTGCATCATACGGCGACAGTTTTTGCCCAAGCAATGCGCCAATAATACCAGAGAGCACATCGCCCATGCCGCCGCTCGCCATGCCTGCATTCCCGGCATCAATAATGCCTAAAGCGTCAGGATGGGCGGCGACCACGGTTCCGGCACCTTTCAGCACCGCTACGCCGCCATAACGTTGTACCAGACGTTTGGCGCAATGTAAGCGGTCACTTTCAATTTCAGCGACGGAACAGCCTAACAACCGTGCGGCCTCGCCAGGATGTGGCGTGATCACGCGATTGTGACGCTTATCGGGATTGATTGCCAGCAGGTTCAATGCATCGGCATCCCACAACATCGGTTTGCGAAAATTCTCAACTTTTTGCAGGGCTTTTTTCCCCCACTCTTGCTGGCCCAGACCGGGACCAATCACCACCACATCGGCCCATCCCAGGCTTTCGGTAAGAGAGTCCATAGTCAGTTCATGCACCATCAATTCCGGTCGTGCAGTCAGTAGCGGCGCAATGTTTTCACTGCGGGTCAATACTCGAACTAAACCAGCACCAGCACGCAGTGCCGCTTCCCCCGTCATACGAATAGCCCCCGCCGTGCCGTGATCGCCACCGATAATCACCAGCCGCCCGTGATCGCCTTTATGCGATGTCGGGCGACGCGGTTTCAGCCAGTGAGAAAGTTGTTCTGCCGAAAACCGCTGAATTTTCGTCTCCTGACCTGCCAGCCAGCTATCCAGCCCCAGTGAGTCAAAATGCAGTTGTCCGGTAACATCCCGCGCTTTTCCAGTGAGCAAGCCTGGTTTCAGCGCAATAAAAGTGATGGTGTGATCGGCGTTGATCACCGCGCCTGGCGTAGCGCCAGTTTCAGCCAGCAGGCCGGAAGGGATATCAACCGCCACAATCGGCGCAGGATGGGAATTAGCGTGGTCGATTAACTGGCTAATGGATTCGCGGGGTGCTTGCTGCAAGCCGGTACCGAGCAGCGCATCAACAATCAGATCTACCGATTCGGGCCAGACAATATTCGAAGCATGGATCTCGCCTCCCGCGTTTAACCATGCTTCGCGTGCCAGCGCGGCCTCTTCCGGCAACGGTTTGTCACTTTCCTGGGCCAGCAGCGTGACCTCAATACCGACCGCTTTGGCCAGTCGCGCGACCACGTAGCCATCGCCGCCGTTATTACCATGACCGCACAGCACCAGCCAGTGGCGGGCGTCAGGATAAGCCGTGCGACACACCTGGAATGCGGCTTCGCCAGCGCGAAGCATCAGCTCATAGAGTGTGAGTCCCAGCGCATCTGCCGCCTCGCGTTCTCCGCGGCGGATATCGTCGGCGTACCAGACGGTGTGTGGTATACTTACGGGGTTTTTCTTCATTGTATGGTCCGTCATGTCAGAGCCCCTCGATCTCAATCAGTTAGCGCAAAAAATTAAACAGTGGGGGCTGGAACTGGGCTTTCAGCAGGTAGGTATTACCGATACCGATCTCAGCGCGTCCGAGCCCAAACTGCAAGCATGGCTGGACAAACAATACCACGGCGAAATGGACTGGATGGCGCGTCACGGTATGCTGCGTGCTCGTCCTCACGAATTATTGCCCGGTACGCTGCGCGTGATCAGCGTGCGGATGAATTACCTTCCTGCTAACGCCGCATTTGCCAGCACGCTGAAAAATCCCAAACTCGGCTATGTTAGCCGTTATGCGCTGGGCCGTGACTATCACAAGCTTCTGCGCAACCGACTCAAAAAGCTGGGCGAGATGATTCAGCAACATTGTGTTTCGCTGAATTTTAGACCGTTTGTCGATTCTGCGCCTATTCTCGAGCGCCCGTTAGCTGAAAAAGCAGGACTTGGCTGGACAGGTAAGCACTCACTTATCCTCAATCGCGAGGCCGGTTCATTCTTCTTTTTAGGCGAATTGCTGGTCGATATTCCTCTGCCCGTGGATCAACCAGTCGAGGAAGGATGCGGTAAATGCGTGGCCTGTATGACGATTTGCCCGACCGGAGCCATCGTCGAGCCATATACCGTCGATGCTCGCCGCTGTATCTCTTATCTCACCATCGAACTGGAGGGGGCGATCCCGGAAGAGTTGCGACCGTTAATGGGAAACCGTATTTACGGTTGCGATGACTGCCAGCTTATCTGCCCGTGGAATCGCTATTCGCAACTCACTACAGAAGACGATTTCAGCCCGCGTAAGCCGCTACACGCACCGGAACTCATTGAGTTATTCGCCTGGAGTGAAGAGAAGTTTTTAAAAGTCACGGAAGGTTCGGCGATTCGCCGTATAGGTCACCTGCGTTGGCTGCGTAATATCGCCGTAGCATTAGGCAATGCCCCCTGGGATGAAACGATTTTGACAGCGCTGGAAAGTCGTAAAGGTGAGCACCCACTTCTCGATGAGCACATAGCGTGGGCGATTGCGCAGCAAATCGAGAGGCGAAATGCGTGCGTGGTCGAAGTGCAATTACCGAAAAAACAGCGTCTGGTTCGGGTGATTGAAAAAGGGTTACCGCGTGACGCCTGATTCATCCACAGCTTGTGAATAAAAATAAAAACGCATTGCAATTCAAGCCGGAAAAAATCGTCAAGTGATCGATACGACAAAACGAAATCTTAATTTTTAACTTATCTATCAATAGGTTAAAAAAATACTATTCACCGTGCGAAGTTTCTTTGAAATTAAGATTACAGCCTGAGACTGTGGATAACTCTGTTTACAAGAGTTTGTCAGAGACAACAAAAACCAGCAATAACGCATCGCGTCGCTGTGGATATTTTATTGAGAGAAGAATTTGGAGCGGGAAACGAGACTCGAACTCGCGACCCCGACCTTGGCAAGGTCGTGCTCTACCAACTGAGCTATTCCCGCTTGGGTGGTCTGTGCTTTACAGCACTTTCAAATTTTGGAGCGGGAAACGAGACTCGAACTCGCGACCCCGACCTTGGCAAGGTCGTGCTCTACCAACTGAGCTATTCCCGCTTAATCTTCGTCTTTCGAACCGCTACTGCCTTGGCTGCCTTCACTCACCTTAGTCACTTACTTTTGTAAGCTCCCAAGGATTCGTTCAGTTGCCGCCTTGTCGCAATTCGAAATACTGCGATTGGGTGGTCTGTGCTTTGCAGCACTTTTCAAATTTTGGAGCGGGAAACGAGACTCGAACTCGCGACCCCGACCTTGGCAAGGTCGTGCTCTACCAACTGAGCTATTCCCGCGTACTACTTAATTTTGCTTTCGTAATTTTCGCATTTCTGCGTCGTTACGGGAGGCGCATTATACGAGAAATCTTTCCCTCTGCAACCCCCCTAAAAAATTTTTTTTGAGTTTTTATCTCAAGTGCTGAAATTATCAGCAAGGCGTTCAATTTAGCGTCAAAATCACGCCACCGCAAGTGGATTCCGACGCTTACGTGACCAGGAAATAATTTACAGCTTGATAAAATGCTCGCGGTAGTAAGCCAGCTCCGCCACCGATTCACGAATATCATCCATCGCCTGATGCGTCCCCTGCTTGGTAAAACCATCAAGAATTTCCGGCTTCCAGCGGCGCGCCAGCTCTTTCAGGGTGCTGACATCAAGATAACGGTAGTGGAAGTAGGCTTCCAGCTCCGGCATGTATTTAAACAGGAAGCGACGATCCTGGCCGATGCTGTTACCGCAAATCGGCGATTTTCCCGCAGGCACCCACTGTTTTAAAAATTCGAGTGTTGCCAGTTCAGCTTCACGATCGCCCATCGTGCTCGCTTTCACGCGCTCTACCAGCCCGCTGGCGGTATGGGTGCGCACGTTCCAGTCATCCATCAGCGCCAGCTGTTCATCAGACTGGTGTACTGCAATGGTCGGCCCTTCTGCCAGAATATTCAGGTTGGCATCGGTCACCAGCGTGGCAATCTCAATAATGCGATCGCGCTCGGGATCCAGACCGGTCATCTCAAGATCGATCCAAATCAGGTTGTTTTCATTGGCACTCATGCTATTTTCCACCCATTCACAGTGACTATATTGATCCACAATTGCGTGTATCATAGATGTTTTGCCCATCAGGGGCGACCAGGAGTCTGTACGATTGAGTAAAAATAAACTCTCCAAAGGCCAGCAGCGCCGCGTGAACGCCAATCACCAGCGTCGTCTTAAAACGTCTAAGGAGAAGCCCGACTACGACGACAATCTGTTTGGCGAGCCTGATGAAGGTATCGTCATCAGCCGCTTTGGTATGCACGCTGATGTGGAATCCGCAGATGGCGACGTTCACCGCTGCAATATTCGCCGTACCATCCGTTCGCTGGTGACCGGCGACCGCGTAGTCTGGCGTCCGGGTAAACCGGCGGCGGAAGGCGTAAATGTCAAAGGGATCGTGGAAGCGGTGCATGAGCGTACCTCGGTGTTGACGCGTCCGGATTTCTACGACGGCGTGAAACCTATTGCCGCCAACATCGATCAGATTGTCATTGTCTCCGCCATTTTGCCGGAGCTGTCGCTCAATATTATCGACCGTTACCTGGTGGCCTGCGAAACCTTACAGATTGAGCCGATTATTGTGCTCAACAAGATAGACCTGCTGGACGACGAAGGTATGGAGTTCGTCAACGAGCAGATGGATATCTACCGCAATATCGGTTATCGCGTATTGATGGTTTCCAGCCATACTCAGGATGGGCTGAAACCGCTGGAAGAGGCGTTGACCGGGCGCATCAGCATTTTTGCCGGCCAGTCTGGCGTTGGTAAATCCAGCCTGCTGAACGCGTTGCTGGGGCTGCAAAAAGAGATCCTGACCAACGATGTCTCTGACAACTCGGGGCTCGGTCAGCACACCACGACCGCCGCTCGGCTGTATCACTTCCCGCACGGCGGTGATGTGATTGACTCCCCAGGAGTGCGTGAGTTCGGCCTCTGGCACCTGGAGCCGGAACAAATCACTCAGGGCTTTGTCGAATTCCATGACTACTTAGGTCTGTGTAAATATCGCGATTGCAAACACGATACCGATCCGGGCTGCGCTATCCGGGAAGCGGTTGAGGAAGGAAAAATCGCGGAAACCCGTTTCGAAAACTATCACCGTATTCTGGAAAGCATGGCGCAGGTAAAAACGCGTAAAAACTTTTCTGATACGGATGACTGACAATTAAGCTAACCGTCGTTAGAATCGTCCCCTTTTTTTCAGGATCCGGCATGTAGGCCGGATCAGGAACGACAAAACAATGGCCTGGAGGCTACCTTGTTAAATTCATTTAAACTTTCGCTACAGTACATTCTGCCGAAACTATGGCTTACTCGCCTGGCGGGTTGGGGCGCAAGCAAGCGGGCAGGATGGCTGACAAAACTGGTTATCGATCTGTTCGTTAAATACTACAAGGTCGACATGAAAGAGGCGCAAAAGCCGGATACCGCCAGCTACCGCACCTTTAACGAATTCTTTGTCCGTCCGCTGCGTGACGAAGTACGCCCAATCGATACCGATCCGAATGTCCTGGTTATGCCTGCCGATGGCGTTATCAGCCAGTTGGGTAAAATCGAAGAAGATAAAATCCTGCAAGCCAAAGGCCACAACTACAGCCTCGAAGCCCTGCTGGCAGGCAACTATCTGATGGCGGACCTGTTCCGCAACGGTACGTTTGTGACCACTTACCTCTCCCCGCGTGACTACCACCGCGTACACATGCCGTGCAACGGTATTCTGCGTGAGATGATCTACGTGCCAGGCGATCTCTTCTCCGTTAACCATCTCACCGCTCAGAACGTGCCGAATCTGTTTGCCCGTAACGAACGCGTGATCTGCCTGTTCGATACCGAATTTGGCCCAATGGCGCAGATTCTGGTCGGGGCGACGATTGTTGGCAGCATTGAGACGGTCTGGGCGGGCACCATTACGCCGCCGCGCGAAGGCATCATCAAGCGCTGGACCTGGCCTGCCGGGGAAAACGACGGTTCTGTGGCACTGCTGAAAGGCCAAGAAATGGGCCGCTTTAAACTTGGCTCTACCGTTATCAACCTGTTTGCACCAGGTAAAGTGAATCTGGTTGAGCAACTGGAAAGCCTGTCTGTTACGAAAATTGGTCAGCCGCTGGCAGTATCTACCGAAACCTTTGTTACGCCAGACGCTGAACCCGCCCCGCTTCCTGCTGAAGAGATCGAAGCAGAACACGACGCCAGCCCATTGGTTGACGACAAAAAAGACCAGGTCTAATCCATCAAAGGAAACGCTGACGTGCGCCTGATTATCACTTTTCTGATGGCCTGGTGCCTCAGTTGGGGGGCGTACGCCGCGACGGCCCCCGATAGCAAACAAATCTCACAAGAACTGGAGCAGGCAAAAGCGGCGAAACCCGCGCAACCGGAAGTCGTAGAGGCGCTCCAGTCTGCCTTAAATGCGCTTGAGGAACGGAAAGGTTCCCTTGAGCGCATCAAGCAATATCAAGAAGTCATTGATAATTATCCGAAACTCTCCGCTACTCTGCGCGCGCAATTAAACAACATGCGTGACGAGCCGCGCAGCGTGTCACCGGGAATGTCTACCGACGCGCTGAATCAGGAAATTCTCCAGGTCAGCAGCCAGTTGCTGGATAAAAGCCGTCAGGCCCAGCAAGAGCAGGAACGCGCCCGCGAGATTGCCGATTCGCTGAATCAACTGCCGCAACAGCAAACCGATGCCCGCCGTCAGTTAAATGAAATCGAGCGCCGCCTGGGGACGCTTACCGGCAATTCCCCGCTCAATCAGGCACAAAATTTCGCGTTGCAGTCTGACTCCGCACGCCTGAAAGCGCTCGTCGATGAACTGGAACTGGCGCAGCTGTCCGCCAATAACCGCCAGGAATTAGCGCGCTTACGCTCAGAGCTGGCGGAAAAAGAGAGCCAGCAACTGGATGCGTATTTGCAGGCCTTACGTAATCAGTTGAACAGCCAACGTCAGCTTGAGGCGGAGCGGGCGCTGGAAAGTACCGAATTGCTGGCAGAAAACAGCGCCGATTTGCCGAAAGATATCGTCGCGCAATTCAAAATTAACCGCGAACTATCGGCGGCGCTGAATCAACAGGCGCAGCGGATGGATCTCGTTGCCTCGCAACAGCGTCAGGCTGCCAGCCAGACGTTACAGGTCCGGCAGGCGTTGAATACGCTGCGTGAACAGTCGCAATGGCTGGGATCGTCCAACCTGCTCGGTGAAGCGTTGCGGGCGCAGGTGGCACGGCTACCGGAAATGCCAAAACCACAACAGCTTGATACCGAAATGGCGCAGTTGCGTGTGCAACGGTTACGTTATGAGGATCTGCTAAATAAACAGCCGCTGCTAAGGCAAATCCATCAGGCCGACGGTCAGCCGCTGACCGCCGAGCAAAACCGTATTCTGGAAGCACAGCTACGCACTCAGCGTGAGTTGCTGAACTCATTGTTGCAGGGTGGCGACACGCTACTGCTGGAACTAACCAAGCTGAAAGTCTCCAACGGGCAACTGGAGGATGCGCTGAAAGAGGTGAACGAAGCGACGCACCGCTATCTGTTCTGGACCTCTGACGTGCGCCCGATGACCATCGCCTGGCCGCTGGAGATCGCCCAGGATCTGCGTCGTCTCATTTCGCTGGACACCTTCAGTCAGTTGGGCAAAGCCAGTGTGATGATGCTGACCAGCAAAGAGACAATTTTGCCGCTGTTTGGCGCGTTGATTCTGGTCGGTTGCAGTATTTACTCGCGCCGCTATTTCACCCGTTTTCTTGAACGTTCGGCGGCGAAAGTCGGCAAAGTGACTCAGGATCACTTTTGGCTGACGTTGCGCACTCTTTTCTGGTCGATTCTCGTCGCGTCACCGCTCCCGGTGCTGTGGATGACGCTGGGTTACGGCTTGCGCGAGGCGTGGCCTTATCCGCTGGCGGTAGCGATTGGTGATGGCGTAACAGCCACCGTACCGCTGCTATGGGTAGTGATGATTTGCGCTACCTTTGCCCGCCCGAACGGCTTGTTTATCGCTCATTTTGGCTGGCCGCGCGAACGGGTTTCCCGTGGGATGCGCTACTACCTGATGAGCATTGGGCTTATCGTGCCGCTGATTATGGCGCTGATGATGTTCGATAATCTCGACGACCGTGAATTCTCCGGTTCGCTGGGACGGCTTTGCTTTATCCTCATTTGCGGTGCACTGGCAGTAGTCACCCTCAGTCTGAAAAAGGCCGGGATCCCGCTGTATCTCAACAAAGAAGGCAGCGGCGACAACATTACCAACCATATGCTGTGGAACATGATGATTGGCGCACCGCTGGTTGCCATTCTGGCGTCGGCGGTGGGTTATCTGGCAACGGCGCAGGCGCTGTTAGCGAGGCTTGAAACCTCGGTTGCCATCTGGTTCCTGCTACTGGTGGTTTATCACGTTATCCGCCGCTGGATGCTGATCCAGCGACGCAGACTGGCGTTTGACCGGGCGAAGCATCGCCGGGCAGAGATGTTAGCGCAACGTGCGCGTGGCGAAGAGGAAGCGCATCATCACAGTAGCCCCGAAGGGGCAATTGAAGTCGATGAAAGCGAAGTCGATCTCGATGCCATCAGTGCGCAATCCTTGCGGCTGGTGCGCTCAATTTTGATGTTGATCGCCCTGCTTTCGGTCATTGTGCTGTGGTCAGAAATCCATTCCGCTTTCGGCTTCCTTGAAAATATTTCGCTGTGGGATGTCACTTCCACGGTACAGGGCGTGGAAAGTCTGGAGCCGATTACCCTCGGTGCGGTGCTGATTGCCATTCTGGTATTTATCATCACCACGCAGCTGGTGCGCAACCTGCCCGCGCTGCTGGAACTGGCGATTTTGCAGCACCTGGATTTAACGCCGGGTACGGGCTACGCCATCACCACCATCACCAAATATCTGCTGATGCTGATTGGCGGGCTGGTCGGCTTCTCAATGATTGGTATTGAGTGGTCGAAATTGCAGTGGTTGGTTGCCGCGCTCGGTGTTGGTCTCGGTTTTGGTTTGCAGGAAATTTTCGCCAACTTTATCTCTGGCCTGATCATCCTGTTCGAAAAACCGATTCGCATTGGCGATACGGTAACGATCCGCGATCTTACTGGTAGCGTGACGAAAATTAACACCCGTGCCACCACCATCAGCGACTGGGACCGTAAAGAGATAATCGTGCCGAACAAGGCATTTATTACCGAGCAGTTTATCAACTGGTCGCTCTCTGACTCGGTCACGCGCGTGGTGTTGACGATTCCGGCCCCTGCCGATGCCAACAGTGAAGAAGTGACGGAAATCCTGCTCACCGCAGCGCGTCGCTGCTCGCTGGTGATCGACAACCCGGCACCGGAAGTCTTCCTGGTGGATCTGCAACAGGGGATTCAGATTTTCGAGCTGCGTATTTACGCCGCTGAGATGGGTCACCGTATGCCGCTACGCCATGAGATCCACCAGCTAATTCTGGCAGGCTTCCACGCCCACGGTATCGATATGCCATTCCCGCCCTTCCAGATGCGTCTGGAAAGCCTCAACGGTAAACAAACGGGGAGAACGCTGACGTCTGCGGGCAAAGGTCGTCAGGCGGGAAGTTTGTAATGCATGAAGCTGCCAAATGATGTCAACGTGGCTCATTTAGCAGCTTAACATCATCTTCAGTTATCACCGGCCCTGGAGAGTATCATCCATACGCATTACTTCCTGACAACTCATCGTCGGAGAGACGATGAGTTGCAGGATTTCATAGGATCAGTCGAGAGCTAACTCAGGTTTATTCGCCATGCGACTGCAATAGTTCTGGTAAATCGCCATCGCTAACAGCGAGAAGAAGACAGGGCCGCCAATCATCCACAATGTGCTGTCCCAGTCTCCGGCTTCAACCACAGGCTGAATAATGGTGAAGACGTTCGCAAATGTCACCACCAGAACGACAACCACCGTCGCAATCATTGCCGACATACGCGTTTTGAAAATCACAAACGGTCTGTCGAGATCCTGACGTGCTTTAAAGAATGGGAAAGCCAGCGCGAGGAACAAGTAAGGAAGCGTCATAGACACGTTCGCCATCAGCGTCAGCTTGTTAAAGAACGCCGATGCGGTACCGCCACCAAACGAAACCAGCAGGATGAAGACAGTAACCAGCCCGCACTGCATCCACATGGCGATAGACGGCATCCCCATCGCATTCAGGCGCGTCATCGGTTCCGGCCACAATGCTTTCGGCGTTCCCTGGATGATGGCTTTCAGCGGTGAATAGCAAAGCGTAAAGAACGCACCGGTATAAGCGAGGAACATCGAAAGTCCGGTAATACGCGCAAACCATACGCCCAGCGACAATGACGCTTCTGGTGACAAATGCAGTGCGTTACCCAGCGTCACCCCGAGGCTCTTCATCAGCACATAGGTAATATTGCCGAGGTTAACGGAACCATTACTTAATACCTGCTGCCAGTTTGTGCTGACGCCCCATAAAAATATTGCCAGCGAATAACCGATTGAAATAACAATAGCGGCAAAAACAATACCTTTGGCAAAGTTCTTTTCTGGATTTTCCGTTTTATCGACCAGACCACCAACCGCTTCAATTCCGCCATAGGCAAAAATAGCAAATACCACAAACGATAGCATTGCCAGACCGGACTGATAACCTGGGTTCGGTGATGCAAGGAAATTAATATCCTGCGCGAAATGCCCACCATTTAATAACAAAATAGTAATGCTTACTAACAGCAATACTAAATTCAGACACATTACTGCAATACCGCCCACCGCAGTAATGCGGGCAATTTTATTAATCCCCTTTGAAGCAACGACGGTGACCAGAATCATCCATGCCACTGCCAGCAGACCAACCACCTGCGTAGGCTCCAGTCCGGCAATACGCCAGTGCTGGGTCATGTCGCTACCATAGAGGAATGTTGAGAACGGTACCCAAACTTTCGCGGAGGTACTCACCATCCAGATGATATAAGAGGAAAACCACATAAATGTGCCAATGAAGGCAAAACGTGGTCCGACACTATTATTCATCCAGGAATAGATACCGCCTTCTTCTTTGCGATAAGCAGCTCCCATTTCAGCCATCATTAAGGCGAATGGAATAAAGAATAACAATGCAGAAAATATATAAAAGGGAATCGCACTATAACCCATTAAGTAATAAGCCGATGGGCTATTGGCAAATCCAAATACGGAAGTAAAGATCATCAATATGAGTCCTATCAGACTCATCTTTTTTATCGTGTGAGGCATGAAACCATCCTTCATTTCAGCGCGTGTATAAAACGCGCCCACTGAACTGCACTGCCCAACATTGAGCGGGCAGCGTAAAAACCAATACAGAATTGATACCTGGATGATATCAAATATCCAGTCTTAAATTGTGGCCTTTAGCGGAAAAATGAAAACATATGCTACAGAATGGCGCTTATCACGCCATTCTTCGCGGTTAATTCAGTAATTTTTCAGAATTATGCCCGGTCAACGCTAAAGGCGATGACTTCAGCCAGTGTCTCCGCGCCCAGCGCCAACATCACCAGACGATCAACACCTAATGCCACGCCGGAACAGTCAGGCATACCGACTTTCAAGGCTTCAATCAGATTCTGGTCAATGGGGTGCTGCGGCAAACCGCGCGCCGCGCGCTTACGGTTATCTTGTTCAAAGCGTTGTTGCTGCTCACGGGCATCCGTCAATTCATGGAAACCATTCGCCAGCTCAATACCTTTATAATAAACCTCAAAGCGTTCAGCGACCCGATGATCTTCGGTACTGATTTGCGCCAGTGATGCCTGGCTGGCTGGAAAGTGGTACACAAAGGTCGGTTTTTCTTTGCCAATATTTGGCTCTACGCCAAAGGTAAACAGCAATTGTAGCAACGTGTCGCGGTCTTCTTCGGTATCAGCAACGTTGCTTAAATCCAGTTTCGCTGCCACTTCCCGCAGTTGCGTTTTGTCGGCAGAGAGCGGGTCAATTTCCAGATAACGCAAGAAAGCTTGTTGATAAGAAAGGCTTTCTGCTGCCGGGCAGTCCAGCACTTGTTGTAAGAGATCGTCCACCTCGTTCATCAACCGGTACATATCATAGTGCGGTCGATACCACTCAAGCATAGTGAACTCAGGGTTGTGATAACGCCCCATCTCTTCATTACGGAAGCTGCGGCACAGCTGGAATACCGGCCCACAACCGGCAACCAGCAGGCGCTTCATATGGTATTCCGGGCTGGTCATTAACCAGAGATTCATCCCCTGCGAATGCCCAGGGCCAACGAAACGTGTCTCAAACGGGACCAAATGAATATCGGTTACCGTCGCCTGGCTCATACAAGGCGTCTCCACCTCCAGCACTCCACGATCGGCAAAGAAACGACGGATCTCCGCCATAATCGCCGCGCGTTTTAATAAGTTAGGAATGGATGCGCTCGGCTGCCAGGATGCCGTTTCGCTCATAGTTAAATCTCCAGTTTTTGACAAGGGCACGAAGTCTACTCGCAACGCGACGGCGAGACAAATTTTACGCAGGAATCAAACAAGGGTGGGCAGTGACTAAAAAAAGCACGATCTGATGGTTTAGTAATTAAATTAATCATCTTCAGTGATAATTTAGCCCTCTTGCGCACTAAAAAAATCGATCTCGTCAAATTTCAGACTTATCCATCAGACTATACTGTTGTACCTATAAAGGAGCAGTGGAATAGCGTTCGCAGACCGTAACTTTCAGGCACTTACCCTGAAGTACGGGGCTGTGGGATAAAAACAATCTGGAGGAATGTCGTGCAAACCTTTCAAGCCGATCTTGCCATTGTAGGCGCCGGTGGCGCGGGATTACGTGCTGCAATTGCTGCCGCGCAGGCAAATCCAAATGCAAAAATCGCACTAATCTCAAAAGTATACCCGATGCGTAGCCATACCGTTGCTGCAGAAGGGGGCTCCGCCGCTGTCGCGCAGGATCATGACAGCTTCGAATATCACTTTCACGATACAGTAGCGGGTGGCGACTGGTTGTGTGAGCAGGATGTCGTGGATTATTTCGTCCACCACTGCCCAACCGAAATGACCCAACTGGAACTGTGGGGATGCCCATGGAGCCGTCGCCCGGATGGTAGCGTCAACGTACGTCGCTTCGGCGGCATGAAAATCGAGCGTACCTGGTTCGCCGCCGATAAGACCGGCTTCCATATGCTGCACACGCTGTTCCAGACCTCTCTGCAATTCCCGCAGATCCAGCGTTTTGACGAACATTTCGTGCTGGATATTCTGGTTGATGATGGTCATGTTCGCGGCCTGGTAGCAATGAACATGATGGAAGGCACGCTGGTGCAGATCCGTGCTAACGCGGTCGTTATGGCTACCGGCGGTGCGGGTCGCGTTTATCGTTACAACACCAACGGCGGCATCGTTACCGGTGACGGTATGGGTATGGCGCTAAGCCACGGCGTTCCGCTGCGTGACATGGAATTCGTTCAGTATCACCCAACCGGTCTGCCAGGTTCCGGTATCCTGATGACAGAAGGCTGCCGCGGTGAAGGTGGTATTCTGGTCAACAAAAATGGCTACCGTTATCTGCAAGATTACGGCATGGGCCCGGAAACTCCGCTGGGCGAGCCGAAAAACAAATATATGGAACTGGGTCCACGCGACAAAGTTTCTCAGGCCTTCTGGCACGAATGGCGTAAAGGCAACACCATCTCCACGCCGCGTGGCGATGTGGTTTATCTCGACCTGCGTCACCTCGGCGAGAAAAAACTGCATGAACGTCTGCCGTTCATCTGCGAACTGGCGAAAGCGTACGTTGGCGTCGATCCGGTTAAAGAACCGATTCCGGTACGTCCGACCGCACACTACACCATGGGCGGTATCGAAACCGATCAGAACTGTGAAACCCGCATTAAAGGTCTGTTCGCCGTGGGTGAATGTTCCTCTGTTGGTCTGCACGGTGCAAACCGTCTGGGCTCCAACTCCCTGGCGGAACTGGTGGTCTTCGGCCGTCTGGCCGGTGAACAAGCGACAGAGCGTGCAGCAACTGCCGGTAATGGCAACGAAGCGGCAATTGAAGCGCAGGCAGCTGGCGTTGAACAACGTCTGAAAGATCTGGTTAACCAGGATGGCGGCGAAAACTGGGCGAAGATCCGCGACGAAATGGGCCTGGCTATGGAAGAAGGTTGCGGTATCTACCGTACGCCGGAACTGATGCAGAAAACCATCGACAAGCTGGCTGAGCTGCAGGAACGCTTCAAGCGCGTGCGCATCACCGACACCTCCAGCGTGTTCAACACCGACCTGCTCTACACCATTGAACTGGGTCACGGTCTGAACGTTGCTGAATGTATGGCGCACTCCGCAATGGCACGTAAAGAGTCCCGCGGCGCGCACCAGCGTCTGGACGAAGGTTGCACCGAGCGTGACGACGTCAACTTCCTCAAACACACCCTCGCCTTCCGCGATGCTGATGGCACAACTCGCCTGGAGTACAGCGACGTGAAGATTACTACGCTGCCGCCAGCTAAACGCGTCTACGGTGGCGAAGCGGATGCAGCCGATAAGGCGGAAGCAGCCAATAAGAAGGAGAAGGCGAATGGCTGAGATGAAAAACCTGAAAATTGAGGTGGTGCGCTATAACCCGGAAGTCGATACCGCACCGCATAGCGCATTCTATGAAGTGCCTTATGACGCAACTACCTCATTACTGGATGCGCTGGGCTACATCAAAGACAACCTGGCACCGGACCTGAGCTACCGCTGGTCCTGCCGTATGGCGATTTGTGGTTCCTGCGGCATGATGGTTAACAACGTGCCAAAACTGGCATGTAAAACCTTCCTGCGTGATTACACCGACGGTATGAAGGTTGAAGCGTTAGCTAACTTCCCGATTGAACGCGATCTGGTGGTCGATATGACCCATTTCATCGAAAGTCTGGAAGCGATCAAACCGTACATCATCGGCAACTCCCGCACCGCGGATCAGGGTACTAACATCCAGACCCCGGCGCAGATGGCCAAGTATCACCAGTTCTCCGGTTGCATCAACTGTGGTCTGTGCTACGCCGCGTGCCCGCAGTTTGGCCTGAACCCAGAGTTCATCGGTCCGGCTGCCATTACGCTGGCGCATCGTTACAACGAAGATAGCCGCGACCACGGTAAGAAGGAGCGTATGGCGCAGTTGAACAGCCAGAACGGCGTATGGAGCTGTACTTTCGTGGGCTACTGCTCCGAAGTCTGCCCGAAACACGTCGATCCGGCTGCGGCCATTCAGCAGGGCAAAGTAGAAAGTTCGAAAGACTTTCTTATCGCGACCCTGAAACCACGCTAAGGAGTGCAACATGACGACTAAACGTAAACCGTATGTACGGCCAATGACGTCCACCTGGTGGAAAAAATTGCCGTTTTATCGCTTTTACATGCTGCGCGAAGGCACGGCGGTTCCGGCTGTGTGGTTCAGCATTGAACTGATTTTCGGGCTGTTCGCCCTGAAAAATGGCCCGGAAAGCTGGGCGGGATTCGTCGACTTTTTACAAAACCCGGTTATTGTGATCATTAACCTGATCACTCTGGCTGCAGCTCTGCTGCACACCAAAACCTGGTTTGAACTGGCACCGAAAGCGGCCAATATCATTGTAAAAGACGAAAAAATGGGACCAGAGCCAATTATCAAAAGTCTCTGGGCGGTAACTGTGGTTGCCACCATCGTAATCCTGTTTGTTGCCCTGTACTGGTAAGGAGCCTGAGATGATTAATCCAAATCCAAAGCGTTCTGACGAACCGGTATTCTGGGGCCTCTTCGGGGCCGGTGGTATGTGGAGCGCAATTATTGCGCCGGTGATGATCCTGCTGGTGGGTATTCTGCTGCCGCTGGGGCTGTTTCCGGGTGATGCACTGAGCTACGAGCGCGTTCTGGCGTTCGCGCAGAGCTTCATTGGTCGCGTATTCCTGTTCCTGATGATCGTTCTGCCGCTGTGGTGTGGTTTACACCGTATGCACCACGCGATGCACGATCTGAAAATCCACGTACCTGCAGGCAAATGGGTTTTCTACGGTCTGGCTGCTATCCTGACAGTTGTCACGCTGATTGGTGTCGTTACAATCTAACGCATCGCCAATGTAAATCCGGCCTGCCGTTGGCAGGCCGTTTTGTATGGAAACCAGACCCTATGTTCAAAATGACGCTCTGCGCCTTATTAATTACCGCCTCTTGCTCCACATTTGCTGCCCCTCAACAAATCAACGATATTGTGCATCGCACAATTACCCCGCTTATAGAGCAACAAAAGATCCCCGGTATGGCGGTGGCGGTAATTTATCAGGGTAAACCTTATTACTTTACCTGGGGCTATGCGGACATCGCCAAAAAGCAGCCCGTCACACAGCAAACGTTGTTTGAGTTAGGTTCGGTCAGCAAAACATTTACGGGCGTACTTGGTGGCGACGCTATTGCTCGAGGGGAAATCAAGTTAATCGATCCCGCGACAAAATACTGGCCTGAACTTACCGCTAAACAGTGGAATGGGATCACACTATTACATCTTGCGACCTACACCGCTGGCGGCCTGCCATTGCAGGTGCCGGATGACGTTAAATCCTCAAGCGACTTGCTGCGCTTCTATCAAAACTGGCAGCCTGCATGGGCTCCAGGAACACAACGTCTGTATGCCAACTCCAGTATCGGTTTGTTCGGCGCACTGGCTGTGAAGCCGTCTGGTTTGAGTTTTGAGCAGGCGATGCAAACTCGTGTCTTCCACCCACTCAAACTCACTCATACGTGGATTAATGTGCCGTCCGCAGAAGAAAAGAATTACGCCTGGGGATATCGCGAAGGTAAGGCAGTGCATGTTTCGCCAGGGGCGTTAGATGCTGAAGCTTATGGTGTGAAGTCGACCATTGAAGATATGGCCCGCTGGGTGCAAAGCAATTTAAAACCCCTTGATATCACTGAGAAAACGCTTCAACAAGGGATACAACTGGCACAATCTCGCTACTGGCAAACCGGCGATATGTATCAGGGCCTGGGCTGGGAAATGCTGGACTGGCCGGTAAATCCTGACATCATCATTAACGGCAGTGACAATAAAATTGCACTGGCAGCACGCCCCGTAAAAGCGATTACGCCCCCAACTCCTGCAGTACGCGCATCATGGGTACATAAAACAGGGGCGACCGGCGGATTTGGTAGCTATGTCGCGTTTATTCCAGAAAAAGAGCTGGGTATCGTGATGCTGGCTAACAAAAACTATCCCAATCCAGCGAGAGTCGCCGCCGCCTGGCAGATTCTCAACGCTCTACAGTAAAATTTCATCGGGTCCGAATTTTCGGACCTTTTCTGCGCTTTTCCTTGCTGTCATCTACACTTAGAAAAAACCAGTAAGGAAACATTTATGCGCCTGCTCCCTCTCGTTGCCGCAGCGACAGCTGCATTTCTGGTCGTTGCCTGCAGTTCTCCTACGCCGCCCCGTGGCGTGACCGTAGTGAATAATTTCGATGCTAAACGCTATCTCGGTACCTGGTATGAGATTGCCCGTTTTGATCACCGCTTTGAACGTGGACTGGAAAAAGTCACCGCAACATACAGCCTGCGGGATGACGGCGGCCTGAATGTCATTAATAAAGGCTATAACCCTGACAGAGAAATGTGGCAGCAGAGTGAAGGGAAAGCGTACTTTACCGGCGCACCAACTCGCGCTGCGCTGAAAGTGTCATTCTTTGGTCCTTTCTATGGCGGTTATAACGTTATTGCACTCGATCGGGAATACCGCCATGCGCTGGTTTGCGGCCCGGACCGCGACTACCTGTGGATACTCTCCCGCACACCAACCATTTCTGACGAAGTGAAACAGGAGATGCTGGCAGTCGCGACCCAGGAAGGGTTTGATGTCAGTAAGTTTATTTGGGTACAGCAGCCCGGTAGTTAGTGAGTGCTGAGTTTCAGACCAATAATCCCCAATACGATTAACGCCAGACTCGCCAGGCGCATCGGGTTAGCGGACTCGCCGAGCAGCACAATACCGGTGATGGCCGCGCCGACTGCGCCAATACCCGTCCACACGGCATAAGCCGTCCCTACTGGTAACGATTTCATCGCCCAGGCAAGTAGCGCCATACTGACAATCATCGCCGTCACGGTAATAACACTTGGCGTCAAACGACTAAAGCCGTGGGTATATTTCAGGCCAACGGCCCATACCACTTCCAGCAGACCAGCAATAACTAAGATAATCCAGGACATATCAGGCTCCGGAGAATTGGGGCCGTCCCCGGTGAAAAGAGGCGTTTGCAGGTCGTCCTGCAAAGCTGATGGTTGAACGGATATTTTGCCAGGTGGCAGGGGAATTTCAACTATTACCTTTGTGACTATCGCAAAAAAACAAACGGCACGACATAACTGTCGTACCGTTATTGCTTACTGCTGCGCTTTCGTTGCTGCGCCAGAAATCGCGTTACCGCCATCAGAAATGTCTTCACCAACGCCACGCGTGGTGTTGCAGGCAGTTAATACTGTTGAAAGCACCAGAACAGAAAAGATCGCTGCAATTGTCTTCTTCACCATAACGTCTTCCTTTTAGGTAATGTTATTTATGTTTGCCTATAGCAAATTAATAATAGACAACATCACCAAAAATGATGGAAATCTGATGATTTTTCGGAAGAGAAGAAAAATTAGCTGGCAGCGCGGGAGATGGAATTACCGAGATGTTTAATGTCTTCACCAAAACCGCGAGCGGTGTTACAGCCCGTGAGCAGCGCACTGGCAAGCAAAACAAGAACGATAAGGCGTTTCATCATCTCTGACCTGAATAAGTGATGGTGCAGCCTGCAGGCCGCACCACAACCGCATTACTTCACGCGAGAGACGTATTCACCAGAGCGGGTATCCACTTTGATGACTTCGCCGATTTGTACAAACAGCGGAACTTTAACCACAGCGCCAGTAGACAGGGTAGCCGGTTTGCCGCCAGTACCTGCGGTATCACCTTTCAGGCCCGGATCGGTATCCACGATTTCCAGTTCAACGAAGTTCGGCGGAGTAACGGAGATCGGCTGACCATTCCACAGAGTTACGATACACTCTGCCTGATCCAGCAACCATTTGGCGTTGTCGCCAATTGCTTTTGCATCAGCAGACAGCTGCTCGAAAGTTTCGTTGTTCATGAAGTGCCAGAACTCACCGTCGTTGTACAGGTAAGTCAGGTTCATATCGACAACATCAGCACCTTCAGCGGAATCAGTAGATTTGAAGGTTTTTTCTACGCGAGTACCGGTCAGCAGACGACGCAGTTTAACGCGAGCAAATGCCTGGCCTTTACCCGGTTTTACGAATTCACTCGCTTCAACCGCGTAAGGTTCGCCGTCTAACATGATTTTAAGACCAGCACGAAAATCGTTGCTATAGTACGTTGCCATAAGGCCCTCTGAAATTTGTTAATTGGTAGCTAAGCCACAAAATGGCGCATATTGTAACCCTAAATACCCCATCCAGAGAAGATTGGTTAACGCAACTTGCCGATGTTGTGACCGATCCTGATGAACTTCTGCGTCTTTTGAATATAGACGCGGACGAAAAACTGTTGGCCGGATGCAGCGCCAAAAAGCTGTTTGCCCTGCGTGTGCCCCGCTCATTTATCGATCGCATGGAGAAAGGCAATCCGAACGATCCGCTTTTGCGTCAGGTAATTACCTCGCAAGATGAGTTTGTCGTCGCGCCCGGATTCTCCACCGACCCGCTGGAAGAACAGCACAGCGTAGTGCCAGGTTTGTTGCATAAATACCACAACCGGGCGCTTTTGCTGGTCAAAGGCGGCTGCGCGGTAAATTGCCGCTATTGCTTCCGTCGCCACTTCCCCTATGCCGAAAATCAGGGCAACAAGCGTAACTGGCAGACTGCACTTGAGTATGTTGCTGCGCATCCGGAACTGGACGAGATGATTTTCTCCGGCGGCGATCCGCTGATGGCGAAAGATCACGAGCTGGACTGGTTGCTCACACAACTGGAAGCCATCCCGCATATCAAACGTCTGCGGATTCACAGCCGTCTGCCGATTGTGATCCCGGCACGCATCACAGATGCGCTGGTTGAACGCTTTTCACATTCTACGCTGCAAATCTTGCTGGTGAATCACATCAACCATGCCAATGAGATAGATGAAACATTCCGTCAGGCGATGGCTAAGTTGCGCCGGGTAGGCGTTACTTTGCTCAACCAGAGCGTTCTGTTACGTGGCGTGAACGATAACGCACAAACGCTGGCAAACCTGAGTAATGCGTTGTTCGATGCCGGCGTGATGCCGTATTACCTGCATGTGCTCGATAAAGTACAGGGCGCGGCGCATTTTATGGTGAGTGATGACGAAGCACGGCAGATTATGCGTGAGTTGCTGACACTGGTGTCGGGATATCTGGTGCCTAAACTGGCGCGAGAAATTGGCGGCGAACCCAGCAAAACGCCGCTGGATCTCCAGCTACGCCAGCAGTAACTGATTAAACAGGGAAGTTTAATCTTTGCACGTTGCATAACCTTTAATTATTCATATACATTGCTGTTATTACTTTTTATATAACCAACACCAATAATTAACCTTTCTTTTCTGTTTATATAGAGTGAGCACGGCTATTTATGTTATTTTAACAACTATTACTACCAAGCCCATTTATCTGGCTTATAAATTAAAATTAATTATTGAATTGAGAAATGGTTAGGGAGAACCTACATGGCCATAAGCATCAAGGGTGTTAATACCGGTGTTATTCGCAAGAGTAATAATTTCATTGCACTGGCGCTGAAAATTAAAGAGCCTCGCAATAAAGAATCGTTGTTCTTTCTGTCTGTCATGGAACTGCGCGACCTTCTGATTGCGCTGGAAAGCCGTCTGCATCAAAAGCATAAACTGGATGCTGCTGCACGCCTTCAGTATGAGCAAGCTCGCGATAAAGTCATTAAGAAAATGGCAGAAAATATACCAGAAATTCTGGTTGATGAGCTTAAAAATGCCGATATTAATCGTCGGGTTAACACGCTGGAACTTACCGATAATCAGGGTGAAAATCTTACCTTCGTATTAACGCTACATGACAGTAGCAAATGTGAGTTAGTCATCAATGAATTGCAGATTGAAATGCTGGCGCGAGCAATCATTCATGCAATTAATAATGCGGAAATGCGTGAACTGGCATTACGTATTACTTCACTGTTAGATTTCCTGCCGTTATACGACGTTGACTGCCAGGACAATGGCAATCTGGAATATGACACCTATTCCCAACCGGAATGGAAACATAACTTGTTCAACCATTATCTGGCGGTGCTTTACCGCTTTAAAGATGAAAGTGGCAAAGAACAATTTAGCGGCGCAGTGGTGAAAACGCGTGAAGCAACGCCGGGTAAAGAAGTGGAGGCGATCACTCGCCGAATGCTTGATTTCAGCCCACGACTGAAAAAACTCGCGGGTGTACCATGTCAGGTCTATGTTCGCACCGTAGCGGCAAATAACGCCCAACCGCTAACCCAGGATCAATGCTTACGCGCGCTGCATCACTTACGTGTTCAATCCACCAGCAAAACTGCACCACAGGCGAAATAATCCCATCTGTTTTACTACGAGGCTGGAAGTATCCAGCCTCTGGATCCCATCAGTTCGGGCACTTATATACCTGGCCGATAATCTGGCTATCCGTCGGGACAAAACTGGACAACATCCCCTGCGACGGGCTGCTGATGCCATAAATCACGTTACCGCCCATTGCAGCCGCCTGGTTGCGCAGATCGTTTGCTGCGCCGCGCATAGAACCGCCCTCTTCACCGTGTTGCCCGGAAAGCCAGTTGCTTTGCTTACCTGTCGCAGTACCAATCAGCTGGCACTCTGCGCCTGGCTGCTCGTCCACAATGCGTACACTCTGACCGGCAGCACTCAATTCGTTGCTGGAGCTACAACCCGCCATCAGTAGCGCGGCACCGACAATCCCTGCTAAGTATTTTACGTGCATGTTATTCCCCATAATCAATGAGCTGGACGCCACTCGCGTCGTCCGTGTCTGAATCTTATACTAGAAAGATGACCAAAAGAAAAACCCCCAGACATTTCTGCCCGGGGGTTTGTTTATTTCTGCGAGGTGCAGGGCAATTACATCATGCCGCCCATGCCACCCATGCCGCCCATACCGCCAGCAGCGCCTAAGTCAGCTGCATCGTTTTTCGGCAGGTCGGTAACCATGCACTCGGTGGTGATCATCAGGCCAGCCACAGAAGCCGCGTACTGCAGAGCAGAACGGGTTACTTTGGTTGGATCCAGGATACCCATGTCGATCATGTTGCCGTATTCTTCGGTTGCTGCGTTGTAACCGTAGTTACCGTCGCCGCCTTTAACGGTGTTAGCAACAACAGACGGTTCTTCGCCGCAGTTCAGGACGATCTGACGCAGCGGAGCTTCCATTGCACGCAGTGCAACTTTGATACCCACGTTCTGGTCTTCGTTCTGACCACGCAGGTCAGCCAGTTTAGACGCTACGCGGATCAGCGCAACACCACCACCAGCAACCACGCCTTCTTCTACCGCAGCACGGGTCGCGTGCAGGGCGTCTTCAACGCGTGCTTTTTTCTCTTTCATTTCAACTTCGGTAGCAGCACCTACTTTGATAACTGCAACGCCGCCTGCCAGTTTCGCTACGCGCTCCTGCAGTTTTTCACGGTCGTAGTCAGAAGTTGCTTCTTCAATCTGCTGACGGATCTGAGCAACACGGCCCTGGATTGCAGCTTCTTCACCCACGCCATCGATGATGGTGGTAGTGTCTTTGTTGATCACAACACGTTTAGCCTGACCCAGGTCTTCCAGGGTTGCTTTTTCCAGCTCCATACCGATCTCTTCAGAGATTACGGTACCGCCAGTCAGGGTTGCGATATCCTGCAGCATAGCTTTACGACGATCGCCGAAGCCCGGAGCTTTAACCGCAGCAACTTTCACGATGCCACGCATGGTGTTAACAACCAGAGTTGCCAGCGCTTCGCCTTCTACATCTTCAGCGATGATCAGCAGCGGTTTGCCTGCTTTGGCAACAGCTTCCAGAACCGGCAGCATTTCGCGGATGTTGGAGATTTTCTTGTCAGCCAGCAGGATGAACGGGCTTTCCAGTTCTACTGCGCCAGTTTCCGGCTTGTTGATGAAGTAAGGAGACAGGTAGCCACGGTCGAACTGCATACCTTCAACCACGTCCAGTTCGTCCTGCAGACCGGTACCGTCTTCAACGGTGATAACGCCTTCTTTACCGACTTTGTCCATCGCTTCAGCGATCAGTTTACCTACGGTTTCGTCGGAGTTAGCGGAGATGGTACCAACCTGAGCAATCGCTTTAGAGTCAGAGCACGGTACGGACAGCGCTTTCAGTTCTTCAACTGCAGCGGTAACAGCTTTGTCGATACCACGTTTCAGGTCCATCGGGTTCATGCCCGCAGCAACAGCTTTCAGACCTTCAGTGATGATAGCCTGAGCCAGTACGGTTGCAGTGGTGGTACCGTCGCCTGCAGCGTCGTTCGCTTTAGAGGCAACTTCTTTCACCATCTGCGCACCCATGTTTTCGAACTTATCTTCCAGTTCGATTTCACGAGCAACGGAAACACCATCTTTGGTGATGGTCGGTGCACCGAAAGATTTATCCAGAACTACGTTACGGCCTTTCGGACCGAGGGTAACTTTCACTGCATCTGCCAGTACGTTTACGCCGCGCAGCATTTTCACACGAGCGTCGTTACCGAATTTTACGTCTTTAGCTGCCATTATCTTTATTCCTTAAATTCGTATGTTCAGTGTCGTGCGCGGATTACGCTTCAACAATTGCCAGAATGTCGCTTTCGGACATGATCAACACTTCTTCATTGTCGATCTTCTCAGATTTCACACCGTAGCCATCGTTGAAAATAACGATGTCGCCAACTTTCACATCCAGCGGCTTCACTTCGCCATTTTCAAGGATACGGCCATTGCCGACAGCCAGCACTTCGCCGCGGGTGGATTTAGCCGCTGCAGAGCCGGTCAGAACGATGCCGCCAGCAGATTTAGTTTCAACTTCTTTACGCTTGACGATCACGCGATCATGCAATGGACGAATATTCATTGATAACTCTCCTTTGAGAAAGTCCGTATCTGTTATGGGTGACGCCGGAGCTTACGTGGTTTCCCGGCTGGTGACCAGAGAAATGGGGATGAGGCTTCGCCCCTTCAAGGGGGAAAAAGAAAAAAAATTCTGATCAGCACAAAATCGGGTGAAAACCCTGATTCACCTCACATTTCATCGCAATTTCTTCATCACCGTCATAAGCGAATCTGATTGTGCTACCATCGAAAATCTACGCAGTTGCCCATAATTTGGGCGCAATCGGACATCAACCCATGAGTAGACTCAAACAAGAACTGGGGCTGGCCCAGGGCATTGGCCTGCTATCGACGTCATTATTAGGCACTGGCGTGTTTGCCGTTCCTGCGTTAGCTGCGCTGGTAGCGGGCAATAACAGCCTGTGGGCGTGGCCCGTTTTGATTATCTTAGTGTTCCCGATTGCGATTGTGTTTGCGATTCTGGGTCGCCACTATCCCAGCGCAGGCGGTGTCGCGCACTTCGTCGGTATGGCGTTTGGTTCGCGGCTTGAGCGAGTCACCGGCTGGTTGTTTTTATCGGTCATTCCCGTGGGTTTGCCTGCCGCGCTACAAATTGCCGCCGGGTTCGGCCAGGCAATGTTTGGCTGGCATAGCTGGCAACTGTTGTTGGCAGAACTCGGTACGCTGGCGCTGGTGTGGTATATCGGTACTCGCGGTGCTAGTTCCAGTGCTAATCTACAAACAGTTATTGCCGGACTTATCGTCGCGCTGATTGTCGCTATCTGGTGGGCGGGCGATATCAAACCTGCGAATATCCCCTTCCCTGCACCTGGTAATATCGAACTTACCGGGTTATTTGCTGCGTTATCAGTGATGTTCTGGTGCTTTGTCGGTCTGGAAGCATTTGCCCATCTTGCCTCGGAATTTAAAAATCCAGAGCGTGATTTTCCTCGTGCTTTGATGATTGGTCTGCTGCTGGCAGGATTAGTCTACTGGGGCTGTACGGTAGTCGTCTTACACTTCGACGCCTATGGTGAACAAATGGCGGCAGCAGCATCGCTTCCAAAAATTGTAGTGCAGTTGTTCGGTGTAGGAGCGTTATGGATTGCCTGCGTGATTGGCTATCTGGCCTGCTTTGCCAGCCTCAACATTTATATACAGAGCTTCGCCCGCCTGGTCTGGTCGCAGGCGCAACATAATCCTGACCACTACCTGGCACGCCTCTCTTCTCGTCATATCCCGAATAATGCCCTCAATGCGGTGCTCGGCTGCTGCGTGGTGAGCACGTTGGTGATTCATGCTTTAGAGATCAATCTGGACGCACTTATCATCTATGCCAATGGCATCTTTATTATGATTTATCTGTTATGCATGCTGGCAGGCTGTAAATTATTGCAAGGACGTTATCGACTACTGGCGGTGGTTGGCGGGCTGTTATGCGTTCTGTTACTGGCAATGGTCGGCTGGAAAAGTCTCTATGCGCTGATCATGCTGGCGGGGTTATGGCTGTTTCTGCCAAAACGAAAAACGCCGGAAAATGGCATAACCACATAATCCGGCGTTTCGACATTAATCCTGGCGATCGTCTTTATGATCAAGGCGGTCGCGGTCATCATCCTTTCGCTGGTACTCACCATCAAAAGTATTACCGCCACCGGTCCCGGCGCTAAAACCGCCGCCTGGCATGCGAGAAAAGCGCAAATGTGGCATCAACTTCACTGTCAGATGCTTTTGCACCGGCGGTAATAAAAGCAGAAGACCAAGGAAGTCGGTGAAAAAGCCCGGTAATAAAAGCAGCAAACCGGCAATGATCAGCGAAACACTTTTAATCATCTCCGCCGCTGGGTTTTCACCCGCCGCCATTTTTTGCTGCATCAGCACGAAATTCTTAAAGCCCTGGTTACGTACCAGTGACATACCGATAACTGACGTGAATATAACCAGCACGAGGGTCAGCAATACCCCCAATACATGGGCAACCTGAATAAAGATTGAAATCTCAATATAGACATAAAGGAAAATGGCAATAAAAGGTAACCAGCGCAAAGGTTTCTCCTGTAATAGCAGCCGGTTAACCCCGGCTACCTGAATGGGTTGCGAATCGCGTTCAGCTTATATTGTGGTCATTAGCAAAATTTCAAGATGTTTGCGCAACTATTTTTGGTAGTAATCCCAAAGCGGTGATCTATTTCACAAATTAATAATTAAGGGGTAAAAACCGACACTTAAAGTGATCCAGATTACGGTAGAAATCCTCAAGCAGCATATGATCTCGGGTATTCGGTCGATGCAGGGGATAATCGTCGGTCGAAAAACATTCGAAACCACATATATTCTGTGTGTTTAAAGCAAATCATTGGCAGCTTGAAAAAGAAGGTTCACATGTCAAACAACATTCGTATCGAAGAAGATCTGTTGGGTACCAGGGAAGTTCCAGCTGATGCCTACTATGGTGTTCACACTCTGAGAGCGATTGAAAACTTCTATATCAGCAACAACAAAATCAGTGATATTCCTGAATTTGTTCGCGGTATGGTAATGGTTAAAAAAGCCGCAGCTATGGCAAACAAAGAGCTGCAAACCATTCCTAAAAGTGTAGCGAATGCCATCATTGCCGCATGTGATGAAGTCCTGAACAACGGAAAATGCATGGATCAGTTCCCGGTAGACGTCTACCAGGGCGGCGCAGGTACTTCCGTAAACATGAACACCAACGAAGTGCTGGCCAATATCGGTCTGGAACTGATGGGTCACCAGAAAGGTGAATATCAGTACCTGAACCCGAACGACCATGTTAACAAATGTCAGTCCACTAACGACGCCTACCCGACCGGTTTCCGTATCGCAGTTTACTCTTCCCTGATTAAGCTGGTAGATGCGATTAACCAACTGCGTGAAGGCTTTGAACGTAAAGCTGTCGAATTCCAGGACATCCTGAAAATGGGTCGTACCCAGCTGCAGGACGCAGTACCGATGACCCTCGGTCAGGAATTCCGCGCTTTCAGCATCCTGCTGAAAGAAGAAGTGAAAAATATCCAACGTACCGCTGAACTGCTGCTGGAAGTTAACCTTGGCGCAACAGCAATCGGTACTGGTCTGAACACGCCGAAAGAGTACTCTCCGCTGGCAGTGAAAAAACTGGCTGAAGTCACTGGCTTCCCATGCGTACCGGCTGAAGACCTGATCGAAGCGACCTCTGACTGCGGCGCTTATGTAATGGTTCACGGCGCGCTGAAACGCCTGGCTGTGAAGATGTCCAAAATCTGTAACGACCTGCGCTTGCTCTCTTCTGGTCCACGTGCCGGCCTGAACGAGATCAACCTGCCGGAACTGCAGGCGGGCTCTTCCATCATGCCAGCTAAAGTAAACCCGGTTGTTCCGGAAGTGGTTAACCAGGTATGCTTCAAAGTCATCGGTAACGACACCACTGTTACCATGGCAGCAGAAGCAGGTCAGCTGCAGTTGAACGTTATGGAGCCGGTCATTGGCCAGGCTATGTTCGAATCCGTTCACATTCTGACCAACGCTTGCTACAACCTGCTGGAAAAATGCATTAACGGCATCACTGCTAACAAAGAAGTGTGCGAAGGTTACGTTTACAACTCTATCGGTATCGTTACTTACCTGAACCCGTTCATCGGTCACCACAACGGTGACATCGTGGGTAAAATCTGTGCCGAAACCGGTAAGAGTGTACGTGAAGTCGTTCTGGAACGCGGTCTGTTGACTGAAGCGGAACTTGACGATATTTTCTCCGTACAGAATCTGATGCACCCGGCTTACAAAGCAAAACGCTATACTGATGAAAGCGAACAGTAATCGTACAGGGTAGTACAAATAAAAAAGGCACGTCAGATGACGTGCCTTTTTTCTTGTGAGCAGTAACTTAAAAATAACAATCTAATATCAACTTGTTAAAAAACAAGGAAGGCTAATATGCTAGTTGTAGAACTCATCATAGTTTTGCTGGCGATCTTCTTGGGCGCCAGATTGGGGGGAATAGGTATTGGTTTTGCAGGCGGATTGGGGGTGCTGGTTCTTGCCGCTATTGGCGTTAAACCCGGTAACATCCCGTTCGATGTCATTTCCATTATCATGGCGGTTATCGCCGCTATTTCTGCCATGCAGGTTGCTGGCGGTCTGGACTATCTGGTTCATCAGACAGAAAAGCTGCTGCGCCGTAACCCGAAATACATCACGATCCTCGCACCGATCGTGACCTATTTCCTGACTATCTTTGCTGGTACTGGCAACATCTCTCTGGCGACACTGCCAGTTATCGCTGAAGTTGCGAAGGAACAAGGCGTTAAACCTTGCCGTCCGCTGTCTACTGCAGTGGTATCCGCGCAGATTGCGATCACCGCATCGCCAATCTCAGCGGCAGTGGTTTACATGTCTTCCGTAATGGAAGGTCATGGCATCAGCTACCTCCATCTGCTCTCCGTGGTCATCCCGTCCACCCTGCTGGCGGTTCTGGTGATGTCCTTCCTGGTCACTATGCTGTTCAACTCCAAACTCTCTGACGATCCGATTTATCGCAAGCGTCTGGAAGAAGGCCTGGTTGAACTGCGCGGTGAAAAGCAGATTGAAATCAAATCCGGTGCAAAAACGTCCGTCTGGCTGTTCCTGCTGGGCGTAGTTGGCGTTGTTATCTATGCAATCATCAACAGCCCAAGCATGGGTCTGGTTGAAAAACCGCTGATGAACACCACCAACGCAATCCTGATCATCATGCTCAGCGTTGCAACTCTGACCACCGTTATCTGTAAAGTCGATACCGACAACATCCTCAACTCCAGCACCTTCAAAGCAGGTATGAGCGCCTGTATTTGTATCCTGGGTGTTGCATGGCTGGGCGATACTTTCGTTTCCAACAACATCGACTGGATCAAAGATACCGCTGGTGAAGTGATTCAGGGTCATCCGTGGCTGCTGGCCGTCATCTTCTTCTTTGCTTCTGCTCTGCTGTACTCTCAGGCTGCAACCGCAAAAGCACTGATGCCGATGGCTCTGGCACTGAACGTTTCTCCGCTGACCGCTGTTGCTTCTTTCGCTGCGGTGTCTGGTCTGTTCATTCTGCCGACCTACCCGACGCTGGTTGCTGCGGTACAGATGGATGACACGGGTACTACCCGTATCGGTAAATTCGTCTTCAACCATCCGTTCTTCATCCCGGGTACTCTGGGTGTTGCCCTTGCCGTTTGCTTCGGCTTCGTGCTGGGTAGCTTCATGCTGTAATGACCAATCGCGGGGCTTCAGGCCCCGCTTTCTTTCCCGCCGACTAACATCCTTCCCCCGTCCGTTGTATAGTGACCTCTCTCTTGCGGTTCCATCTGTTCTTGCGAGGTGTTTATGCTTGATGAAAAAAGTTCGAATACCGCGTCTGTCGTGGTGCTATGTACGGCACCGGATGAAGCGACAGCCCAGGATTTAGCCGCCAAAGTGCTGGCGGAAAAACTGGCGGCCTGCGCGACCTTGATCCCCGGCGCTACCTCTCTCTATTACTGGGAAGGTAAGCTGGAGCAAGAATACGAAGTGCAGATGATTTTAAAAACTACCGTATCTCACCAGCAGGCACTGCAGGAATGCCTGAAGTCTCATCATCCATATCAAACCCCGGAACTTCTGGTTTTACCTGTTACACACGGAGACACAGATTACCTCTCATGGCTCAACGCATCTTTACGCTGATCCTGCTACTTTGCAGCACTTCCGTTTTTGCCGGATTATTCGACGCGCCGGGACGTTCACAATTTGTCCCCGCGGATCAAGCCTTTGCTTTTGATTTTCAGCAAAACCAACATGACCTGAATCTGACCTGGCAGATCAAAGACGGTTACTACCTCTACCGTAAACAGATCCGCATTACGCCGGAACACGCGAAAATTGCCGACGTGCAGCTGCCGCAAGGCGTCTGGCATGAAGATGAGTTTTACGGCAAAAGCGAGATTTACCGCGATCGGCTGACGCTTCCCGTCACCATCAACCAGGCGAGTGCGGGAGCGACGTTAACTATCACCTACCAGGGCTGTGCTGATGCCGGTTTCTGTTATCCGCCAGAAACCAAAACCGTTCCGTTAAGCGAAGTGGTCGCCAACAACGCAGCGTCACAGCCTGTGTCTGTTCCGCAGCAAGAGCAGCCCACCGCGCAATTGCCCTTTTCCGCGCTCTGGGCGTTGTTGATCGGTATTGGTATCGCCTTTACGCCATGCGTGCTGCCAATGTACCCACTGATTTCTGGTATCGTGCTGGGCGGTAAACAGCGGCTCTCCACTGCCAGAGCATTGTTGCTGACCTTTATTTATGTGCAGGGGATGGCGCTGACTTACACGGCACTGGGTCTGGTGGTTGCCGCCGCAGGGTTACAGTTCCAGGCGGCGCTACAGCACCCATACGTGCTCATTGGCCTCGCTATCGTCTTTACCTTGCTGGCGATGTCAATGTTTGGCTTGTTTACTCTGCAACTCCCCTCTTCGCTGCAAACACGTCTCACGCTGATGAGCAATCGCCAACAGGGCGGCTCACCTGGCGGTGTGTTTGTTATGGGGGCGATTGCCGGACTGATCTGTTCACCATGCACCACCGCACCGCTTAGCGCGATTCTGCTGTATATCGCCCAAAGCGGGAACATGTGGCTGGGGGGCGGCACGCTTTATCTCTATGCGTTGGGCATGGGCCTGCCGCTGATGCTAATTACCGTCTTTGGTAACCGCTTGCTGCCGAAAAGCGGCCCGTGGATGGAACAAGTCAAAACCGCGTTTGGTTTTGTGATCCTCGCACTGCCGGTCTTCCTGCTGGAGCGAGTGATTGGTGATATATGGGGATTACGCTTGTGGTCGGCGCTTGGTGTCGCATTCTTTGGCTGGGCCTTTATCACCAGCCTACAGGCCAAACGCGGCTGGATGCGCGTGGTGCAAATAATCCTGCTGGCAGCGGCATTGGTTAGCGTGCGCCCACTTCAGGATTGGGCATTTGGTGCGACGCATACCGCGCAAACTCAGACGCATCTCAACTTTACACAAATCAAAACGGTAGATGAGTTAAATCAGGCGCTCGTTGAAGCCAAAGGCAAACCAGTGATGTTAGATCTCTATGCCGACTGGTGCGTCGCCTGTAAAGAGTTTGAGAAATACACCTTCAGCGACCCGCAGGTGCAAAAAGCGTTAGCAGACACGGTATTACTTCAGGCCAACGTCACTGCCAACGACGCACAAGATGTGGCGCTGTTAAAGCATCTTAATGTCCTTGGCCTACCGACAATTCTCTTTTTTGACGGACAAGGCCAGGAGCATCCACAAGCACGCGTCACGGGCTTTATGGATGCTGAAACCTTCAGCGCACATTTGCGCGATCGCCAACCGTGAACGACACTTGCAGTGGGAAAGACGGAGGAAAATAGCGTGCAACGTGAAGATGTACTGGGAGAAGCCCTGAAATTATTAGAATTACAAGGGATTGCCAACACCACGCTGGAGATGGTTGCTGAACGTGTGGATTATCCACTGGACGAGCTACGCCGCTTCTGGCCAGACAAAGAGGCAATCCTCTACGATGCGCTGCGTTATCTTAGCCAACAGATAGATGTCTGGCGTCGTCAGCTGATGCTGGACGAAACGCAAACCGCCGAACAAAAGTTGCTGGCACGTTATCAGGCGTTATCGGAGTGCGTTAAAAACAACCGCTATCCGGGCTGTCTGTTTATCGCTGCCTGTACGTTTTATCCCGATCCTGGCCACCCTATTCATCAACTGGCCGATCAGCAAAAAAGCGCGGCCTACGATTTCACCCACGAACTGTTAACCACACTGGAAGTTGACGATCCGGCGATGGTAGCAAAGCAGATGGAACTGGTGCTGGAAGGCTGTTTAAGCCGAATGCTGGTGAATCGTAGCCAGGCGGATGTCGACACCGCACATCGGCTGGCGGAAGATATCCTGCGCTTCGCCCGCTGCCGCCAGGGTGGTGCTTTGACCTGACAGAAACACAGAAAAGAAGCGATTTGCCGCAATCTTAAGCAGTTGAATCGCTTTTACTGAAATTAGGTTGACGAGATGTGCAGATTACGGTTTAATGCGCCCCGTTGCCCGGATAGCTCAGTCGGTAGAGCAGGGGATTGAAAATCCCCGTGTCCTTGGTTCGATTCCGAGTCCGGGCACCAAATTCATATAAACGGACCTCCACGGAGGTCCGTTTTTCGTTTCAGGACGCCACAATTTAAGCGTTCTGCCTAAAAATCATTTCTACCGAACTCAACCAAATTCTCCCCACAACACCAGCATTTTGCGGGTATATCCCAATTCGGGAAAATTTGTTCCTGAGCTATAGCGCTGACTGACGTGAAATGTCGTGCGACCCCGTGATGCTGTTGAATGTCAAATGACGTCATCAGGAGCGTAACGCATCCATAAAGCACAACACCGGTCTGAACGCCGACTGATGAGATTTTCTGAATGAGAACAAAGAGAAATGTATCAGTCCGCTTGCTCATGCAAAGACTAACAATCCATAAAAATAGTAAGCGCGCCGGGCAATTTCCCATGGATTATTTTCTGAACATTTTTCTTTGGCAAAGATGATGAATTTTGATGATAAGGAATATTACTTCTGGTTCTCAGTAAAATCCTTTCGTAATACTATGTAATCAAGAAGTTTATGGCTGGTAAAAATAACGTCTTGCATTCACCAATAATATGTAAATAAAACCATCTATAGATGGTAAAAATAGGTTGTGGCAATTATCATTGCATCATTCCCTTTTCGAATGAGTTTCTATTATGCAACAACCTGTAGTTCGCGTTGGCGAATGGCTTGTTACTCCGTCCATAAACCAAATTAGCCGCAATGGGCGTCAACTTACCCTTGAGCCGAGATTAATCGATCTTCTGGTTTTCTTTGCTCAACACAGTGGCGAAGTACTTAGCAGGGATGAACTTATCGATAATGTCTGGAAGAGAAGTATTGTCACCAATCACGTTGTGACGCAGAGTATCTCAGAACTACGTAAGTCATTAAAAGATAATGATGAAGATAGTCCTGTCTATATCGCTACTGTACCAAAGCGCGGCTATAAATTAATGGTGCCGGTTATCTGGTACAGCGAAGAAGAGGGAGAGGAAATAATGCTATCTTCGCCTCCCCCTATACCAGAGGCGGTTCCTGACACAGATTCTCCCTCCCACAGTCTTAACATTCAAAACACCGCAACGCCACCTGAACAATCCCCAGTTAAAAGCAAACGATTCACTACCTTTTGGGTATGGTTTTTTTTCCTGTTGTCGTTAGGTATCTGTGTAGCACTGGTAGCGTTTTCAAGTCTTGATACACGTCTTCCGATGAGCAAATCGCGTATTTTGCTCAATCCACGCGATATTGACATTAATATGGTAAATAAAAGTTGTAACAGCTGGAGTTCCCCGTATCAGCTCTCTTACGCGATAGGCGTGGGTGATTTGGTGGCGACATCACTTAACACCTTCTCCACCTTTATGGTGCATGACAAAATCAACTACAACATTGATGAACCGAGCAGTTCCGGTAAAACATTATCTATTGCGTTTGTTAATCAGCGCCAATACCGTGCTCAACAATGCTTTATGTCGGTAAAATTGGTAGACAATGCAGATGGTTCAACCATGCTGGATAAACGTTATGTCATCACTAACGGTAATCAGCTGGCGATTCAAAATGATTTACTGGAGAGTTTATCAAAAGCGTTAAACCAACCGTGGCCACAACGAATGCAGGAGATGCTCCAGCAAATTTTGCCTCATCGTGGTGCGTTATTAACTAATTTTTATCAGGCACATGATTATTTACTGCATGGCGATGATAAATCATTGAACCGTGCCAGTGAATTATTAGGTGAGATTGTTCAATCATCCCCAGAATTTACCTACGCGAGAGCAGAAAAAGCATTAGTTGATATCGTGCGCCATTCTCAACATCCTTTAGATGAAAAACAATTAGCAGCACTGAACACAGAAATAGATAACATTGTTACACTACCGGAATTGAATAACCTGTCCATTATATATCAAATAAAAGCGGTCAGTGCTCTGGTAAAAGGTAAAACAGATGAGTCTTATCAGGCGATAAATACTGGCATTGATCTTGAAATGTCCTGGCTAAATTATGTATTGCTTGGCAAGGTTTATGAAATGAAGGGGATGAACCGGGAAGCAGCTGATGCATATCTCACCGCCTTTAATTTACGCCCAGGGGCAAACACCCTTTACTGGATTGAAAATGGTATATTCCAGACTTCTGTTCCTTATGTTGTACCTTATCTCGACAAATTTCTCGCTTCAGAATAAGTAACTCCCGGGTTGATTTATGCTCGGCAATATTTGTTGTTGAGTTTTTGTATGTTCCTGTTGGTATAATATGTTGCGGCAATTTATTTGCCGCATAATTTTTATTACATAAATTTAACCAGAAAATGTCCCGCAATCCATTGTAAACATTGAATGTTTATCTTTTCATGATATCAACTTGCGATCCTGATGTGTTAATAAAAAACCTCAAGTTCTCACTTACAGAAACTTTTGTGTTATTTCACCTAATCTTTAGGATTAATCCTTTTTTTGTGAGTATTCTTAGCGCCAGTTTGGTCTGGTCAGGAAATAGTTATACATCATGACCCGGACTCCAAATTCAAAAATGAAATTAGGAGAAGAGCATGAGTTCTGCCAAGAAGATCGGGCTATTTGCCTGTACCGGTGTTGTTGCCGGTAATATGATGGGGAGCGGTATTGCATTATTACCTGCGAACCTAGCAAGTATCGGTGGTATTGCTATCTGGGGTTGGATTATCTCTATTATTGGTGCAATGTCGCTGGCGTATGTATATGCCCGACTGGCAACAAAAAACCCGCAACAAGGTGGCCCAATTGCTTATGCCGGAGAAATTTCCCCTGCATTTGGTTTTCAGACAGGTGTTCTTTATTACCATGCTAACTGGATTGGTAACCTGGCGATTGGTATTACCGCTGTATCTTATCTTTCCACCTTCTTCCCAGTATTAAATGATCCTGTTCCGGCGGGTATCGCCTGTATTGCTATCGTCTGGGTATTTACCTTTGTAAATATGCTCGGCGGTACCTGGGTAAGCCGTTTAACCACTATTGGTCTGGTGCTGGTTCTTATTCCTGTGGTAATGACAGCTATTGTTGGCTGGCATTGGTTTGATGCTGCGACTTATGCTGCTAACTGGAATACTGCGGATACCACCGATGGTCATGCGATCATTAAAAGTATTCTGCTCTGCCTGTGGGCCTTCGTGGGTGTTGAATCCGCAGCTGTAAGTACTGGTATGGTTAAAAACCCGAAACGTACCGTTCCGCTGGCAACCATGCTGGGTACTGGTTTAGCAGGTATTGTTTATATCGCTGCGACTCAGGTGCTTTCCGGTATGTATCCGTCTTCTGTAATGGCAGCTTCCGGTGCTCCATTTGCAATCAGTGCTTCAACTATCCTCGGTAACTGGGCTGCGCCGCTGGTTTCTGCATTCACCGCCTTTGCGTGCCTGACTTCTCTGGGCTCCTGGATGATGTTGGTAGGCCAGGCAGGTGTACGTGCCGCTAACGACGGTAACTTCCCGAAAGTTTATGGTGAAGTCGACAGCAACGGTATTCCGAAAAAAGGTCTGCTGCTGGCTGCAGTGAAAATGACTGCCCTGATGATCCTCATCACTCTAATGAACTCTGCCGGTGGTAAAGCATCTGACCTGTTCGGTGAACTGACCGGTATCGCAGTACTGCTGACTATGCTGCCGTACTTCTACTCTTGCGTTGACCTGATTCGTTTTGAAGGCGTTAACATCCGCAACTTTGTCAGCCTGATCTGCTCTGTACTGGGTTGCGTGTTCTGCTTCATCGCGCTGATGGGCGCAAGCTCCTTCGAGCTGGCAGGTACCTTCATCGTCAGCCTGATTATCCTGATGTTCTACGCTCGCAAAATGCACGAGCGCCAGAGCCACTCAATGGATAACCACACAGCGTCTAACGCACATTAATTAAAAGTATTTTCCGAGGCTCCTCCTTTCATTTTGTCCCATGTGTTGGGAGGGGCCTTTTTTACCTGGAGATATGACTATGAACGTTATTGCAATATTGAATCACATGGGGGTTTATTTTAAAGAAGAACCCATCCGTGAACTTCATCGCGCGCTTGAACGTCTGAACTTCCAGATTGTTTACCCGAACGACCGTGACGACTTATTAAAACTGATCGAAAACAATGCGCGTCTGTGCGGCGTTATTTTTGACTGGGATAAATATAATCTCGAGCTGTGCGAAGAAATTAGCAAAATGAACGAGAACCTGCCGTTGTACGCGTTCGCTAATACGTATTCCACTCTCGATGTAAGCCTGAATGACCTGCGTTTACAGATTAGCTTCTTTGAATATGCGCTGGGTGCTGCTGAAGATATTGCTAATAAGATCAAGCAGACCACTGACGAATATATCAACACTATTCTGCCTCCGCTGACCAAAGCACTGTTTAAATATGTTCGTGAAGGTAAATATACTTTCTGTACTCCTGGTCACATGGGCGGTACTGCATTCCAGAAAAGCCCGGTAGGTAGCCTGTTCTATGATTTCTTTGGTCCGAACACCATGAAATCTGATATTTCCATTTCAGTATCTGAACTGGGTTCTCTGCTGGATCACAGTGGTCCACACAAAGAAGCAGAACAGTATATCGCTCGCGTCTTTAACGCAGACCGCAGCTACATGGTAACCAACGGTACTTCCACTGCGAACAAAATTGTTGGTATGTACTCTGCTCCGGCAGGCAGCACCATTCTGATTGACCGTAACTGCCACAAATCGCTGACCCACCTGATGATGATGAGCGATGTTACGCCAATCTATTTCCGCCCGACCCGTAACGCTTACGGTATTCTTGGTGGTATCCCACAGAGTGAATTCCAGCACGCTACCATTGCTAAGCGCGTGAAAGAAACACCAAACGCAACCTGGCCGGTACATGCTGTAATTACCAACTCTACCTATGATGGTCTGCTGTACAACACCGACTTCATCAAGAAAACACTGGATGTGAAATCCATCCACTTTGACTCCGCGTGGGTGCCTTACACCAACTTCTCACCGATTTACGAAGGTAAATGCGGTATGAGCGGTGGCCGTGTAGAAGGGAAAGTGATTTACGAAACCCAGTCTACTCACAAACTGCTGGCGGCGTTCTCTCAGGCTTCCATGATCCACGTTAAAGGTGACGTAAACGAAGAAACCTTTAACGAAGCCTACATGATGCACACCACCACTTCTCCGCACTACGGTATCGTGGCGTCTACTGAAACCGCTGCGGCGATGATGAAAGGCAATGCAGGTAAGCGTCTGATCAACGGTTCCATTGAACGTGCGATCAAATTCCGTAAAGAGATCAAACGTCTGAGAACGGAATCTGATGGCTGGTTCTTTGATGTATGGCAGCCGGATCATATCGATACCACTGAATGCTGGCCGCTGCGTTCTGACAGCACCTGGCACGGCTTCAAAAACATCGATAACGAGCACATGTATCTTGACCCGATCAAAGTCACCCTGCTGACTCCGGGGATGGAAAAAGACGGCACCATGAGCGACTTCGGTATTCCGGCCAGCATCGTGGCGAAATACCTCGACGAACATGGCATCGTTGTTGAGAAAACCGGTCCGTATAACCTGCTGTTCCTGTTCAGCATCGGTATCGATAAGACCAAAGCACTGAGCCTGCTGCGTGCTCTGACTGACTTCAAACGTGCGTTCGACCTGAACCTGCGTGTGAAAAACATGCTGCCGTCTCTGTATCGTGAAGATCCTGAATTCTATGAAAACATGCGTATTCAGGAACTGGCTCAGAATATCCACAAACTGATTGTTCACCACAATCTGCCGGATCTGATGTATCGCGCATTTGAAGTGCTGCCGACCATGGTAATGACTCCGTATGCTGCGTTCCAGAAAGAGCTGCACGGTATGACCGAAGAAGTTTACCTCGACGAAATGGTCGGTCGTATTAACGCCAATATGATCCTTCCATATCCGCCGGGAGTTCCTCTGGTAATGCCGGGTGAAATGATCACCGAAGAAAGCCGTCCGGTTCTGGAGTTCCTGCAGATGCTGTGTGAAATCGGCGCTCACTATCCGGGCTTTGAAACTGATATTCACGGTGCATACCGTCAGGCTGATGGCCGCTATACCGTTAAGGTATTGAAAGAAGAAAGCAAAAAATAATTAGCTCGTACAAGGGAAGTGGCTTGCCACTTCCCTTTTTTGCTCATAAGGAGAACACATGAAAACACCCTCACAGCCGCGCGCGATATACTATATCGTGGCGATCCAAATCTGGGAGTACTTCAGTTTTTACGGCATGCGTGCCTTACTCATTCTCTATCTCACCCATCAGCTTGGTTTTGATGATAACCATGCCATCAGCCTGTTCAGCGCATATGCTTCTCTGGTTTACGTTACCCCTATTCTCGGCGGCTGGCTTGCCGACCGCCTGCTCGGCAACCGCACTGCAGTGATTGCCGGCGCGCTGTTAATGACCCTTGGCCATGTGGTGCTGGGCATTGATACAAATTCAACCTTTAGCCTGTATCTGGCGCTGGCAATCATTATTTGTGGCTACGGTTTATTCAAATCAAACATCAGCTGTTTGCTTGGCGAGCTCTACGACGAGAACGATCATCGACGTGATGGCGGTTTTTCGCTGCTGTATGCTGCAGGCAATATCGGTTCTATCGCCGCCCCCATCGCCTGCGGCCTGGCTGCTCAGTGGTATGGATGGCATGTTGGCTTTGCCCTTGCGGGTGGCGGCATGTTTATCGGTTTGTTGATTTTCTTAAGCGGTCATCGTCATTTCCAGTCCACGCGTAGTATGGATAAGAAAGCGCTCACTAGCGTCAAATTTGCCTTACCAGTATGGAGCTGGTTAGTGGTGATGCTCTGTTTAGCCCCAGTATTTTTTACCCTGCTGCTGGAGAACGACTGGTCCGGATATTTGCTGGCGATCGTTTGCCTCATTGCAGCACAAATCATTGCCCGCATGATGATCAAATTCCCCGAACACCGCCGTGCTCTTTGGCAAATTGTATTGTTGATGTTTGTCGGGACGTTGTTCTGGGTACTGGCACAACAGGGCGGCAGTACCATCAGCTTGTTTATCGATCGCTTTGTGAATCGTCAGGCATTCAATATTGAAGTACCTACAGCACTATTCCAGTCGGTGAATGCCATTGCGGTGATGCTCGCTGGGGTTGTTCTGGCCTGGCTGGCGTCGCCAGAAAGCCGCGGCAATTCAGCATTGCGCGTCTGGCTGAAGTTTGCCTTTGGCTTACTGCTGATGGCTTGTGGCTTTATGTTGCTGGCATTTGATGCCCGACATGCAGCGGCTGGCGGTCAAGCGTCAATGGGCGTGATGGTATCCGGGCTGGCGCTAATGGGCTTTGCTGAACTCTTTATTGACCCGGTGGCGATTGCGCAAATCACGCGTCTGAAAATGTCTGGCGTATTAACCGGTATTTATATGCTGGCAACAGGCGCGGTCGCCAACTGGCTGGCAGGCGTCGTGGCACAGCAGACGACAGAGTCGCAAATTAGCGGTATGGCAATTGCCGCTTACCAGCGATTCTTTTCTCAGATGGGAGAGTGGACGTTGGCTTGTGTCGCGATCATCGTGGTATTGGCCTTTGCTACCCGTTTTCTGTTTAGCACGCCGACGAATATGATACAGGAGAGCAACGATTAACTGTCGTAAAAACAATTGGTTATGAATAAATTAACTTTCAGTTTATCACACTAGCAAATCGAGATTAATAAGTCATTTAAACCATTTTTATGGTTATTTATTAGTGATATCAACTTGAGGTAAGCGTTAGTTTCGATAAGATAAACTGAGTTATTAATAGTCGAGGCAGATAATACAGTGTACCGATCTGTCTCTTTATCTACGCTAAATTGAAAGCTGGATTTAGAGGAACCAAAATGTCTGAACGAGAAACACGGGGAGCCAATGAGGCTATTGATTTTAACGATGAACTGAGAAATCGCCGCGAAAAACTGGCGGCACTACGTCAGCAAGGTGTGGCGTTTCCCAATGATTTTCGCCGCGACCATACCTCTGACCAGTTGCACGAAGAGTTTGATGCGAAGGATAACCAGGAACTGGAATCCTTAAACATTGAAGTCTCGGTTGCTGGCCGAATGATGACCCGTCGTATCATGGGGAAAGCCTCCTTTGTAACGTTGCAGGATGTCGGTGGCCGTATTCAACTGTACGTTGCAAGAGATAGCCTGCCAGAAGGTGTTTATAACGATCAGTTTAAAAAATGGGATCTGGGTGACATTATCGGTGCCCGCGGTACGCTGTTTAAGACGCAAACGGGTGAGCTTTCCATTCACTGTACTGAGCTGCGCCTGCTGACTAAAGCACTACGTCCTTTACCAGATAAATTCCATGGTCTGCAGGATCAGGAAGTCCGTTATCGTCAACGTTATCTGGACCTCATCGCTAACGATAAATCCCGTCAAACGTTTGTTGTCCGTTCAAAAATTCTGGCCGCTATCCGTCAGTTCATGGTCGCGCGCGGCTTTATGGAAGTAGAAACCCCGATGATGCAGGTAATTCCAGGTGGGGCATCTGCTCGCCCGTTTATTACCCATCATAACGCTCTGGATTTAGATATGTACCTGCGTATCGCGCCAGAGCTGTATCTGAAACGTCTGGTTGTAGGCGGCTTTGAACGGGTATTCGAAATCAACCGTAACTTCCGTAATGAAGGTATTTCTGTTCGCCATAATCCTGAGTTCACAATGATGGAACTCTACATGGCGTATGCGGATTACCACGATTTGATTGAACTGACAGAGTCACTGTTCCGCACCCTGGCACAAGAGGTTCTGGGTACCACTAAAGTCACTTATGGCGAGCATGTGTTTGATTTCGGCAAACCGTTTGAAAAACTCACCATGCGCGAAGCAATCAAAAAATATCGTCCAGAAACCGATATGGCCGACCTGGATAATTTTGATGCCGCTAAAGCATTAGCTGAATCTATTGGTATTACGGTAGAGAAAAGCTGGGGGCTGGGACGTATTGTCACGGAGATCTTTGATGAAGTGGCAGAAGCACATCTGATTCAGCCAACCTTTATTACGGAATATCCCGCAGAAGTGTCACCGCTGGCGCGCCGTAATGATGTTAACCCGGAAATCACCGACCGATTTGAATTCTTCATCGGTGGTCGTGAAATCGGTAATGGTTTTAGCGAATTAAACGACGCAGAAGATCAGGCTGAACGTTTCCAGGAACAGGTTAACGCTAAAGCTGCAGGTGACGACGAAGCCATGTTCTATGACGAAGATTACGTGACTGCGCTGGAATATGGTTTGCCACCAACCGCTGGTCTGGGTATTGGTATCGACCGAATGATTATGCTGTTTACTAACAGCCATACTATTCGCGACGTTATTCTCTTCCCGGCGATGCGCCCACAGAAATAAATTTCACTTAAATGAACGAAGCAGTCAGGCGACTGCTTCGTTCGTCGTTCCGCAAATCCAGTTTTGAGGAGAGACGCTTCGTTTCAAGATAACCAGCGGGTCCACTCAACTACAGCTCCTAAAAGAGAGAAAAAAGTAATGCCACAGGCAGACTCATTGGCCAGGTTATTCCGACCAGGAATGCACTAAGTAAACGAATATGTGTTTTCTCATGTGAGATAAACCAGATAATGACAAAGGATATGTTCACACCAATCACATAAAAAATTAATATTTTAGAGAATAGTGCCATTTTTTATGTTCTTCTTATCCTTCCTGGCTACTTGTAAAACTGACGGAAATAGTCATCAACTGTCATAATGTTGAGGTCAAAATCAATATCCGGTAAGTCTAAGCATTTGAGCCTGATTAAATCTTCGATTTCACTTGCGGCTAATGATGTCGTTATTGCGAAGGAATTTTCATTCAATTGTCGTGGTATCCCATATTCATCAGCCACGATAGAGGAGAAATTCATATCATACATCAATGATCTTAACCTTAAGAACACTGAGGAATAAGATGATGGATAATCAAAAGAAACAACATAAGTATTGAACTTGTTTTTACCTTCCATAATATGACTCCTATCAATTTTAAACGCTCTGGGGACGCAAAACTTATTAACCCCAATCGATGATTCTCATATAGGAGATATTCTTTTTTTTTTGCTCAGTAAAGGGGATGACTTGGGACAAAAAAACGCTCTCTCTGACCATTCTTTGTGCATCCCCCTACCCTTCAGATGCTCTCCTGCATCACCCCACGGAGAGCATGAAAAATATCGTGAATCTGTACTCTCCCATCAACTGCGAATATCATCATACTCCCGCGTTTTATCAAATTCGTGTTTCGCAAATGGGCATAGTGGGATAATTTTTCGTTTTTCCCGACGCATTTTTTCCACGACTTTCGCAACCAGCTGTTTACCAATCCCCTGCCCTTTCAGGCTTTCATCGACATCGGTATGTTCGATAATCGCTAAATTCTCTCCGGTCGGCACAAAGACAATTTCAGCGATTTGCTTGCCTTGTTCGTCATTAATGTAAAATTTATTGTGGCCTTCGCGTATTTCCATTTTACCCTCGCTTATTTATGACGGTATTTCAGCGCGCCGCTCGGGCACGTATCAATCACTTTAACCACAGTGGCAACGTCGACTTCATCCGGCATGATCCACGGCTTTCGTTTGAGATTAAATAACTTGCCGTTGCCACGTACGCAATTGCCAGAATGCTGACATATCGCAGTATTGAAATAGACATCGATCTTTTCGCCGGTATAACAGCGATAACCCCCGTCCAGTAGCGCCCGATCCATGACCTTCCCTCTCTCATCAGTATGATTATCGCTATAAGCATAGCCCCGGAATCTTCATACAGCACTGGCAGTTTCCGTTGCCAGAATCTCTTCCCCTATATAGCCAATCATTCTTACTCCCTTTGAATTACCCGCCTCATCAGAGATAATGCTTAAGAAATTTGTCACACAAGGAAGCTGATGAGACATTCATTGCCCTACCGCATGTTACGCAAACGTCCGATGAAATTGAGTACCACAGTGATCTTAATGGTCAGCGCGGTACTGTTCTCGGTGCTATTGGTGGTGCATCTGATTTACTTCTCGCAAATCAGTGATATGACGCGAGACGGGCTAGCCAACAAGGCACTGGCAGTGGCGCGTACTCTCGCCGACTCGCCGGAAATCCGTCAGGGCTTGCAGAAAAAACCGCAGGAGAGCGGCATCCAGGCCATCGCGGAAGCCGTGCGCAAACGCAACGATCTGCTGTTTATTGTCGTTACCGATATGCAAAGTCTTCGCTACTCGCATCCTGAAGCCCAGCGTATTGGTCAGCCATTTAAAGGTGATGACATCCTTAAAGCGCTGAATGGCGAAGAAAATGTCGCTATCAATCGCGGTTTTCTGGCGCAGGCTTTACGCGTATTTACCCCCATCTACGATGAAAATCATAAGCAAATTGGCGTGGTGGCGATCGGCCTTGAGTTAAGCCGCGTGACCCAACAGATCAATGACAGTCGCTGGAGCATTATCTGGTCGGTATTATTTGGCATGCTGGTCGGACTGATTGGCACCTGCATTCTGGTTAAAGTACTGAAAAAAATCCTTTTTGGCCTGGAACCCTACGAAATCTCCACGCTGTTTGAGCAGCGCCAGGCCATGTTGCAGTCTATCAAAGAAGGCGTCGTTGCCGTGGACGATCGCGGTGAAGTCACGCTGATCAACGATGCCGCACAAGAATTGCTGAATTACCGTAAGTCGCAGGACGATGAGAAACTGTCGACGCTAAGCCACTCGTGGTCACAGGTGGTAGATGTCTCGGAAGTGTTACGCGACGGTACCCCGCGCCGCGACGAAGAGATTACGATTAAAGATCGGCTATTACTGATCAACACCGTTCCGGTGCGCAGTAATGGCGTTATCATCGGTGCAATTTCAACCTTCAGGGACAAAACTGAAGTACGTAAACTGATGCAGCGACTCGATGGTCTGGTCAACTATGCTGACGCACTTCGTGAACGATCCCACGAATTTATGAATAAATTGCACGTGATTCTCGGATTATTGCATCTGAAGAGTTATAAGCAGTTGGAAGATTACATTCTCAAAACAGCCAATAACTATCAGGAAGAGATTGGCTCTCTGCTGGGTAAGATCAAATCTCCGGTTATCGCTGGTTTTTTAATCAGCAAGATTAACCGCGCGACCGATTTAGGCCATACGCTGATTTTAAACAGTGAAAGCCAGCTACCAGACAGCGGCAGTGAGGACCAGGTCGCGACGCTGATTACCACGTTGGGAAATCTGATAGAAAACGCGCTGGAAGCATTAGGGCCGGAACCCGGTGGTGAAATTAGCGTAACATTGCACTACCGTCACGGCTGGCTGCACTGTGAAGTTAATGATGATGGACCGGGGATCGCACCCGATAAAATCGATCACATTTTTGACAAAGGTGTCTCGACAAAAGGAAGCGAGCGAGGCGTCGGTTTAGCACTTGTCAAACAACAGGTAGAAAATCTCGGCGGCAGCATCGCCGTGGAATCGGAACCCGGGATTTTCACACAATTTTTTGTCCAGATACCCTGGGACGGGGAGAGGTCGAACAGATGATCAATGTATTAATTATCGATGACGACGCAATGGTCGCGGAGCTGAATCGCCGATACGTAGCACAAATCCCAGGCTTTCAATGCTGTGGAACAGCCTCGACGCTGGAGAAAGCCAAAGAGATTATCTTCAATAGCGATACGCCTATCGACCTGATATTGCTCGATATCTATATGCAAAAAGAGAACGGGCTCGATTTACTGCCTGTCCTGCATAACGCGCGTTGCAAAAGTGATGTGATTGTCATCTCCTCCGCAGCCGATGCGGCAACCATTAAAGATTCGCTGCATTACGGTGTCGTGGATTACCTGATCAAACCCTTCCAGGCTTCCCGCTTTGAAGAGGCGCTCACCGGCTGGCGGCAAAAGAAAATGGCGCTGGAAAAACATCAGTATTATGACCAGGCCGAGCTTGATCAGCTAATCCACGGCAGCAGCTCCAACGAGCAGGATCCTCGTCGCTTGCCAAAAGGCTTAACGCCGCAGACGTTACGCACGCTGTGCCAGTGGATTGACGCGCATCAGGACTATGAGTTTTCAACCGACGAGCTGGCTAACGAGGTTAACATTTCGCGTGTTTCCTGCCGTAAATACCTCATCTGGCTGGTCAACTGCCACATCTTGTTCACCAGTATCCATTATGGCGTCACGGGGCGTCCGGTTTACCGTTACCGTATTCAGGCAGAACACTACTCACTGCTGAAACAATATTGCCAATAACGGATCGCTGGTTATCTGTAAGTAATAATTATTACCGTAATGCAAAATACCCCTGGCACAAGTTACATCCTTCATCAGTAAAACTTGTGCCAGATCAAATATAATTATCCCTCCATCATCGCTAAAAATTAATATCTCTTCAGGTGAACGGTGTTTTTAATTTCAAAACGCTAACAAAAGTTAATTAACTATTATGTCACCCGCATTATGTGTATTTTTACCCACAAATGGGTAGATCAGATTAATCTATAAACCTAATGACATCCGCCCTGAGAACAAAAAATAGACCGATAAATATCAATAAGATAACAGCAAACAAAACATTAACATCTGCGCAGTACAAACTATAAACCCATCGCCAGAGAGTTTTTCTCTCTGAAAAAGCCGCTTATCACAGTGCATAAATTTGCCGCTGCTTTAATCAGCCAATATTCACTGTGAGGTATTTGCTAAAGCCGGTAACGACCAAACGGATATTTAGTCAGGCTCTGAAAACAGTTCATACAAAACAGAACGTGACTGTGATCTATTCAGCAAAAATTTAAATAGGATTATCGCGAGGGTTCACACATGTTATTTACTATCCAACTTATCATAATACTGATATGTCTGTTTTATGGTGCCAGAAAGGGTGGTATCGCGCTGGGTTTATTAGGCGGTATCGGTCTGGTCATTCTGGTCTTCGTCTTCCACCTTCAGCCAGGTAAACCACCGGTTGATGTCATGCTGGTTATCATTGCGGTGGTGGCGGCATCGGCGACCTTGCAAGCTTCGGGCGGTCTTGATGTCATGCTGCAAATTGCCGAGAAGCTGCTGCGCCGCAACCCGAAATATGTCTCAATTGTCGCGCCGTTTGTGACCTGTACGCTGACCATTCTTTGCGGTACGGGTCATGTGGTTTACACCATTCTGCCGATCATCTACGACGTCGCCATTAAGAACAACATCCGTCCGGAACGCCCGATGGCGGCAAGTTCTATCGGTGCACAGATGGGGATTATCGCCAGTCCGGTGTCGGTTGCAGTCGTGTCTCTGGTTGCGATGCTGGGTAATGTCACCTTTGATGGTCGCCATCTTGAGTTCCTCGACCTGCTGGCAATCACCATTCCATCGACGTTAATCGGTATCCTGGCGATCGGTATCTTCAGCTGGTTCCGCGGTAAAGATCTGGATAAAGACGAAGAGTTCCAGAAATTCATCTCCGTACCGGAAAACCGTGAGTATGTTTACGGTGATACTGCGACGCTGCTGGATAAAAAACTGCCGAAAAGCAACTGGCTGGCAATGTGGATCTTCCTCGGGGCAATCGCTGTAGTCGCCCTTCTTGGTGCTGATTCGGACCTGCGTCCATCCTTCGGTGGCAAACCGCTGTCGATGGTACTGGTTATTCAGATGTTTATGCTGCTGACCGGGGCGCTGATTATTATCCTGACCAAAACCAATCCCGCGTCTATCTCAAAAAACGAAGTCTTCCGTTCCGGTATGATCGCCATCGTGGCGGTGTACGGTATCGCATGGATGGCAGAAACCATGTTCGGTGCGCATATGTCTGAAATTCAGGGCGTACTGGGCGAAATGGTGAAAGAGTATCCGTGGGCCTATGCCATTGTTCTGCTGCTGGTTTCCAAGTTTGTAAACTCTCAGGCTGCGGCGCTGGCGGCGATTGTTCCGGTCGCGCTGGCGATCGGCGTTGATCCGGCATACATCGTGGCTTCAGCACCGGCTTGCTACGGTTATTACATCCTGCCGACTTATCCGAGCGATCTGGCAGCGATTCAGTTTGACCGTTCCGGCACCACCCACATCGGTCGCTTCGTCATCAACCACAGCTTTATTCTGCCGGGGTTGATTGGTGTGAGCGTATCGTGCGTCTTCGGCTGGATCTTCGCCGCGATGTACGGGTTCTTATAAATGCACTTTGCGTGCCGCCCGTGACTACGCGGCACGCCATTTTCGAATAACAAATACAGAGTTACAGGCTGGAAGCTATGTCAAACAAACCCTTTATCTACCAGGCACCTTTCCCGATGGGGAAAGACAATACCGAATACTATCTACTCACTTCCGATTACGTTAGCGTTGCCGACTTCGACGGCGAAACCATTCTGAAAGTGGAACCAGAAGCCCTGACCCTGCTGGCGCAGCAAGCCTTTCACGACGCTTCTTTCATGCTCCGTCCGGCACACCAGAAACAGGTTGCGGCTATTCTTCACGATCCAGAAGCCAGCGAAAACGACAAGTACGTGGCGCTGCAATTCTTAAGAAACTCCGAAATCGCCGCCAAAGGCGTGCTGCCGACCTGCCAGGATACCGGCACCGCAATCATCGTCGGTAAAAAAGGTCAGCGCGTGTGGACCGGCGGCGGTGATGAAGAAGCACTGTCGAAAGGCGTGTACAACACCTATATCGAAGATAACCTGCGCTACTCGCAAAACGCGGCGCTGGACATGTACAAAGAGGTCAACACCGGCACTAACCTGCCTGCGCAAATCGACCTGTACGCGGTAGATGGCGATGAGTACAAATTCCTCTGTGTCGCTAAAGGCGGCGGCTCTGCCAACAAAACCTATCTCTACCAGGAAACCAAAGCCCTGCTGACTCCCGGCAAACTGAAAAACTTCCTCGTTGAGAAAATGCGTACCCTCGGTACTGCAGCCTGCCCGCCGTACCATATCGCGTTTGTGATTGGCGGTACGTCTGCGGAAACCAACCTGAAAACCGTCAAGTTAGCAAGCGCTCACTATTATGATGAACTGCCGACGGAAGGGAACGAACATGGTCAGGCGTTCCGCGATGTCCAACTGGAACAGGAACTGCTGGAAGAGGCCCAGAAACTCGGTCTTGGCGCGCAGTTTGGCGGTAAATACTTCGCGCACGACATTCGCGTTATCCGTCTGCCACGTCACGGCGCATCCTGCCCGGTAGGCATGGGAGTCTCCTGCTCCGCTGACCGTAACATTAAAGCGAAAATCAACCGCGAAGGTATCTGGATCGAAAAACTGGAACACAATCCAGGCCAGTACATTCCACAAGAACTGCGTCAGGCCGGTGAAGGCGAAGCGGTGAAAGTCGACCTTAACCGCCCGATGAAAGAGATCCTCGCCCAGCTTTCGCAATATCCGGTTTCCACTCGTTTGTCGCTCACCGGCACCATTATTGTGGGTCGAGATATTGCACACGCCAAGCTGAAAGAGCTGATTGACTCCGGTAAAGAACTTCCGCAGTACATCAAAGATCACCCGATCTACTACGCGGGTCCGGCGAAAACGCCTGCCGGTTATCCATCAGGTTCACTTGGCCCAACCACCGCAGGTCGTATGGACTCCTACGTGGATCTGCTGCAATCCCACGGCGGCAGCATGATCATGCTGGCGAAAGGTAACCGCAGTCAGCAGGTTACCGACGCGTGTCATAAACATGGCGGCTTCTACCTCGGTAGTATCGGCGGTCCGGCGGCGGTACTGACGCAGCAGAGCATCAAGCATCTGGAATGCGTCGCTTATCCGGAGCTGGGTATGGAAGCTATCTGGAAAATCGAAGTAGAAGATTTCCCGGCGTTTATCCTGGTCGATGACAAAGGCAACGACTTCTTCCAGCAAATCGTCAACAAACAGTGCGCGAACTGCACTAAGTAACCTCTTCGGCCCAGCGCCTGGCAGCATGCTGCCAGGTGATCCCCCTGGGCCACCTCTTTTGCGATTGTAATTTCACGCTTGCTGGTGAATAGTCAGTATTTTCCCTGACTTGCGAACTCACCATGACCCGCACACTCAAGCCGTTAATTCTTAACACCGGCGCACTGGCGCTAACGTTAATCCTGATTTATACCGGCATTTCGGCCCATGACAAACTCACCTGGCTGATGGAAGTGACACCGGTGATTATTGTCGTGCCGCTACTGCTTGCCACCGCTAAACGTTATCCGTTAACGCCGCTGCTTTATACGCTCATTTTCTTTCACGCCATCATCCTGATGGTCGGCGGACAATACACCTACGCGAAAGTCCCCGTTGGTTTTGAGGTGCAGGAATGGCTGGGGTTAAGCCGTAATCCGTATGACAAACTGGGGCATTTTTTCCAGGGGCTAGTGCCTGCACTGGTGGCACGAGAGATCCTTGTGCGCGGGATGTACGTTCGCGGACATAAGATGGTGGCGTTTCTGGTCTGCTGCGTGGCGCTGGCGATAAGCGCGATGTATGAATTAATCGAGTGGTGGGCGGCGCTGGCAATGGGCCAGGGAGCGGATGATTTTCTCGGCACCCAGGGCGACCAGTGGGACACGCAATCCGATATGTTCTGCGCGCTGCTTGGCGCATTAACGACGGTGATATTTCTCGCTCGCTTTCATTGCCGCCAGCTACGGCGCTTTGGCTTGATAACCGGATAACAACGTGCGCTTTGTTGACGCCGGATGCGGCGTGAATTCCTTATCCGGTCTACAAAATTTGCAAATCCAAAGCATTACATTAAGACATGGCCTGATAAACATATCGCATCAGGCCATTTTCGTTAGCTATTGTCCACGTCAGGCTTTCACATCACTCACTGCACCGACCGGAATATCAGCATGAACAGGCTCGGGCGGTACTTTGCGATATTTATCCAGCAGATGGATCTGGATCCTGCGCAGCGTGTCACCATTGAGGCGATAGAAACGGAAGTAGAGAATCAGCGTTACCATGAAAAACAGAGTCGGTAGAGCAATCATAATAAACTGCATACCTAATAGGGCTTGCGTAGACTGTTCAACATTCGGTACATAGCCAATCATCCCTAACACAACCGCAATGAAAAAAGCCGCAAAGGCTGAACCGCCCTTCACCACCATAGTCTGCACGGAGTAAGCGATGCTTTCACAGCGTACGTGCAGTTTATATTCACCGTAATCAACGGTATCTGCCACCATGATGACCTGTAATACCCAGAAAAGCGCCGTTCCCACATTCAGCAAGATACCCGCAATCACAATGAGGACGACGTTGTGATAGCTCATTAATGCCATTAACAGGAGAACACCACAGCTTAACACCGGAAGAATAGATGCTCCGGCCCATAAAATGCGTCGGGATAATGATTTAACTAAGCGTGGGAAGAATACTAACGTCACCAGGTTAGCAGCTCCCGCATACGACAGATAATAGGGGAACAAATCCGCATCACCGATAACATATGAGAAATAATAGATAGCAAAGCCGGTAATAATATTGCTGGCTACATTATAAGCAAGAGCCATACCCAAGAGGCATGAAAGCTGATCGTTTTTATAAATAAGCGCAACGATGGCTTTAAGTGTCAGATGGCTTCCTTCAGCAGACGGTTGATTGTCTGACGAAAAGACTTCATGCACATTGCGCAGAGTGATGATGGTTGAAACAATAAAAAAGGCGATCAGTACCAGAGTGAACATCTGAAAGCCAAATCCCCGATCGCCACCGCCGACATAATTAACAAATGGTAGCGTCACACCTGCCGTAACAAAGCCCGCCAGACTGGCAAAAAAACGCGGATAAGGAACCAGTTGTTCGCGCTCACGTTTATCGAGCGTTATGGTTGGAACCAGCGACCAGAAGGGAATATCCATAATGGTGTAAGTCATGCCCCAGAGGATGTAGGTCACGCAAACAAAGACAATCTGAGTAGTACCTTCAAACAGATGCGCACTAAAGAGGAGAAATAAGATTACAGAGTTTGCCAACGTACCGATCAGGATCCAGGGTTTGAACTTACCCCCTCGCGATCGCGTAGCATTTACAATCCATCCCATAATCGGATCGTTAATAGCATCCCAGATCCTCGCCACCAGAAACAAAGTACCGACCAAACCCACAGACAGCCCGACGACATCGGTGTAGTAATACATGAGGTACATATACACAATGCCGATCGCAAAATCCTTCCCGAACGCTCCAAATCCATAACTGAGTTTTGTAGTCATTGAAATGCTCATAGGGTATCGGGTCGCTGTTACCAACGCCCGCCTTCTGTTATTGGTATCGTCAGAGGTGTGCGCCGGAATAAATCCCCCGGCGCAGTAGCGTTTAGTCGCGTTTTAACGGTGCAACCAGCCAGGCAGCCAGTCGCCGTGGGCAGCAATCAAGTCGTCAACAAGAGCATATATTTCGTCAATGCCCAGCACGGCGGCAGTATGCGGGTCCATCATCGCGGCGTGGTAAACACGGTCGCGATTTTCCGTAAGAATGGCTTCGGTCAGCAGCGTCTGTACGTTGATGTTGGTTTGCATCAGGGCGGCCAGATGCGAAGGTAGCGTACCGACTTTGGTCGGCTGAATGCCATTAGCATCAACCAGACAGGCCACTTCCACACAACATCCTTGTGGCAGGTTATCAATCAATCCATCGTTACGGACGTTGCCGTAAATCACACTCGGCTCGCCAGTCCAGATAGCGTTCATGATTGTGCTGGCATATTCCCGTGACGGTTTAATATCAATCCGGGAGGCGTTTTTATACTCCTCCAGCTCTTTATGCCAGTTCGCCAGCTGCTCAACGCAGCGTTTCGGGTACTCATCCAGCGGTACTTTATAACGCTCAATCAAATCCTCACGACCTGGCTTAATAAACCACGGTGTGTACTCAGCAAAATGTTCTGACGATTCCGTGACGAAGTAGCCCAGCTTTTTGAACATTTCGTAGCGCACAATATTCTGGCAGCGAGTATTGCCATGAATATTCGGCTTCGGTGCCTGCCCTGCTTCATAAGCCGCCAGCAGTTCCGGGTAGAGATTCACGTAACTACCGTCGGCGGTTTTGCGCTCCAGTTCCAGGTAAAACGCCATATGGTTGATACCTGCGCAACGGTAACGCAGCGTAGCCGGGTCGATATTGAGGTCACGCGCCAGCTCTTCCGCCGTTCCCTGCACCGAATGGCACAGCCCTACCTGTTTGATATGCGGATAGCGGGCATACATCGCCCAGGTATTCATCGCCATTGGGTTAACGTAGTTGAGCATGGTGGCATCGGGGCAGACTTCCGTCATGTCCTCGCAAATTTGCCACAGATGCGGAATGGTACGTAGCGCGCGCATAATACCGCCCGGCCCCAACGTATCGGCAATGGTTTGTTCCAGACCATGCCGCTTACAGACCTCGAAATCAGTCACCGTGCAAGGTTCATAACCGCCAATCTGAAATGCCACCACGACAAAATCGGCATCCTGTAAGGCTTCTTTCTGTTGGGTGTGGCAGGTGATTTTGCCGCTGGCCCCTGCTGAATCCATCAGCTTGCGCACCACAATATGCGACTCTTCCAGGCGGGTGGGATCAATGTCCATCAGGGCAATATGCGCCGTTTTCAGCGCCTCGCGATGGAACACATCACCAAGAATATTTTTAACGAAAATCGTCGAACCAGCGCCGATAAATGTAATTTTGGGTGCAGACATCATGCAGATCTCCTGGCTTGCTTGAATAACTTCATCATGGCAGGCGAATCTGCAGAAAACCTCCGGCTTCCAGGTTGAGCATTCCCATAAACTCAGATCCTACGTGAAGCATCAATAAATCTGAGTTTATGGGAATAAATTACCTGAAAAGCAGAGTTTTCGGCCTCATGATGCTCGGACGCTCCCCTCGCCGCTGTGGGAAGAGGGTGAAAACCGTGCTCCCACTCGCAGTCATCCTCCCTCACTCCTGCCATAATTCTGATATTCCAGGAAAGAGAGCCATCCATGAATAAAGATACGTTTATGTGCAGTAGCGACGAAAAACAGACCCGCAGCCCGCTATCGCTGTATTCGGAATACCAGCGGATGGAGATTGAGTTTCGCGCACCGCATATCATGCCCACCAGCCACTGGCATGGTCAGGTCGAAGTGAATGTGCCTTTCGATGGCGATGTGGAATACCTGATCAACAATGAAAAAGTGAGTATCAATCAGGGACATATCACGCTGTTCTGGGCCTGTACACCGCACCAACTAACAGATACCGGAACCTGTCAGAGCATGGCGATTTTTAATCTGCCGATGCATCTGTTTCTCTCCTGGCCGCTGGATAAAGACCTGATTAACCACGTCACTCACGGCATGGTGATCAAATCACTGGCGACACAGCAACTTAGCCCGTTTGAAGTGCGCCGCTGGCAGCAGGAATTGAACAGTCCGAACGAGCAAATTCGCCAGCTCGCCATTGATGAAATTGGCCTGATGCTCAAGCGATTTAGCCTCTCTGGCTGGGAACCGATTCTGGTCAATAAAACTTCGCGCACACACAAAAACAGCGTCTCGCGCCATGCGCAATTTTATGTCAGCCAGATGCTGGGCTTTATTGCCGAAAACTATGATCAGGCGCTGACCATCAACGATGTGGCTGAGCACGTCAAACTTAACGCCAACTATGCAATGGGGATATTCCAGCGGGTCATGCAATTGACGATGAAACAGTACATTACCGCGATGCGCATCAACCACGTTCGCGCGTTACTGAGCGATACCGATAAAAGTATTCTCGATATTGCCCTGACGGCAGGCTTTCGTTCAAGTAGTCGTTTTTACAGCACGTTCGGCAAATATGTCGGCATGTCGCCGCAACAATACCGCAAACTTAGCCAACAGCGCCGCCAGACGTTTCCCGGCTAAAGACGATATCAGTATCAGCCAAAAAAATAGTTTAGCCGTCGATAATAAGCAGTGAAAATAATTTAAAATAATCACATAATTCATTGTTTATAAAAACAAATATTTCAAAAATGTTTGTTTTTCACGCGCTTTACAGCCCGAAAAGGCCGGAAGATACTTGCCCGCAACGAAGATTCCTTCATAACCGGGTAAGCAATGATGAAAGTATTAATTGTTGAAAGCGAGTTTCTCCATCAAGACACCTGGGTCGGTAACGCCGTTGAGCGTCTGGCAGATGCTTTAAGCCAGCAAAATGTTACCGTGATTAAATCCACCTCCTTTGATGATGGTTTTGCCATTCTCTCTTCAAACGAAGCCATTGACTGCCTGATGTTCAGCTATCAAATGGAACATCCGGACGAACATCAAAACGTCAGACAATTGATCGGTAAGCTTCATGAGCGCCAACAAAACGTGCCGGTCTTCCTGTTGGGCGATCGGGAAAAAGCCCTCGCCGCAATGGACCGGGATCTGCTGGAGCTTGTCGATGAATTCGCCTGGATTCTGGAAGATACCGCCGACTTTATCGCCGGACGCGCCGTTGCCGCGATGACCCGCTACCGCCAGCAACTGTTGCCGCCACTGTTCAGCGCGCTGATGAAATATAGCGACATCCATGAATATTCCTGGGCAGCGCCAGGCCACCAGGGTGGCGTTGGTTTTACCAAAACACCCGCCGGACGTTTCTACCATGACTACTATGGTGAAAATCTGTTCCGCACCGACATGGGCATCGAACGAACTTCCCTCGGTTCTTTGCTTGACCATACTGGCGCATTTGGCGAAAGCGAAAAATATGCCGCACGCGTATTTGGTGCCGATCGCTCCTGGTCGGTAGTCGTCGGTACTTCCGGCTCTAACCGCACCATCATGCAGGCTTGCATGACCGATAACGATGTCGTGGTCGTTGACCGTAACTGCCATAAATCCATCGAACAAGGCTTGATGCTGACAGGCGCGAAACCGGTCTACATGGTGCCAAGCCGCAACCGCTACGGCATTATCGGGCCAATCTATCCGCAGGAAATGCAACCTGAAACCTTGCAGAAGAAAATCAGTGAAAGCCCGCTGACTAAAGACAAAGCCGGGCAAAAACCGTCTTACTGCGTAGTGACCAACTGTACCTATGACGGCGTGTGTTATAACGCTAAAGAAGCGCAGGATCTGCTGGAAAAAACCTCCGATCGTCTGCACTTTGACGAAGCCTGGTACGGCTATGCACGTTTCAACCCGATCTATGCTGATCACTATGCCATGCGCGGCGAACCTGGCGATCACAACGGTCCTACCGTTTTCGCCACCCACTCCACCCACAAACTACTGAATGCACTGTCACAGGCCTCTTATATTCATGTACGTGAAGGTCGTGGGGCGATTAACTTCTCCCGCTTCAACCAGGCCTACATGATGCATGCCACCACCTCCCCGCTGTATGCCATCTGTGCATCCAACGACGTGGCAGTGTCGATGATGGACGGCAACAGCGGCCTGTCACTGACCCAGGAAGTGATCGACGAAGCGGTTGATTTCCGTCAGGCGATGGCGCGGCTGTATAAAGAGTTCACCGCTGACGGTAGCTGGTTCTTCAAACCGTGGAACAAAGAAGTCGTCACCGACCCACAAACCGGCAAAACCTATGACTTTGCTGACGCACCAACCAAACTGCTGACCACCGTTCAGGACTGCTGGGTCATGCATCCGGGCGAAAGCTGGCACGGCTTCAAAGATATTCCGGATAACTGGAGTATGCTCGACCCGATTAAAGTCAGCATCCTTGCTCCGGGAATGGGTGAAGATGGTGAACTGGAAGAAACCGGTGTTCCGGCGGCGCTGGTCACTGCCTGGCTTGGTCGCCACGGCATTGTGCCTACCCGCACCACTGACTTCCAAATCATGTTCCTGTTCTCTATGGGCATAACCCGTGGGAAATGGGGGACTCTGGTTAACACCCTTTGCTCCTTCAAACGCCACTATGACGCCAACACACCGCTGGCGCAGGTGATGCCGGAACTTGTTGAACAATATCCTGACACTTACGCGAACATGGGGATTCACGATCTGGGTGACACCATGTTTGCCTGGCTGAAAGAAAACAACCCTGGCGCACGGTTGAACGAAGCCTATTCCGGCCTGCCGGTGGCGGAAATCACCCCACGTGAAGCGTACAACGCGATTGTCGACAACAATGTCGAACTGGTATCCATTGAAAATCTGCCAGGACGCATCGCGGCAAACTCAGTTATCCCGTATCCGCCAGGAATCCCGATGCTGCTGTCTGGTGAAAACTTCGGCGATAAAAACAGTCCGCAAGTAAGTTATTTACGCTCGCTGCAATCCTGGGACCATCATTTCCCTGGGTTTGAACACGAAACAGAAGGGACAGAAATTATTGACGGTATTTACCACGTTATGTGTGTGAAAGCGTAACCACTATTCCGCTGAAGGCGTAATTGTTAAATAACATTACGCCGCCTGGCTTGAGGCCTTTTAAGTATGGCAACGTTTTCATAAAAATTGCTGCAAACAAAAATGTCATACTTTTTGCGCGGCCCCACCCCGCGCTTTTTTTTGCCTGTTATTTACCCTGTAAAAAAATATGTACATGAGAAATTACTATAAAAATTTGTAATATTAGTAAAACTCGTTATTTTTATGCATGTTTATATTCATCATACAATTATATAACCATTTCCCGGTATCGCTTTGCTTTAGCGAGAACTGGTCTTTTATTCGCACTCAGGAGTACATGTATGAGGATTTGCAGCGACCAACCTTGTATTGTTTTATTGACTGAAAAAGATGTCTGGATAAGGGTGAATGGGAAAGAACCTATTAGCCTTAAAGCTAACCATATGGCGTTATTAAATTGTGAAAATAATATTATCGACGTCTCCTCTCTTAACAACACTTTGGTTGCTCATATTAGTCACGACATCATCAAAGATTACCTCCGGTTTCTGAATAAAGATCTCTCGCAAATACCAGTATGGCAACGTAGCGCTACGCCCATTCTCACCCTGCCATGCCTGACACCAGACGTCTTTCGCGTTGCCGCGCAACACAGCATGATGCCCGCAGAAACTGAGTCAGAAAAGGAACGAACACGCGCATTATTATTCACTGTGCTATCCCGTTTTCTCGACAGTAAAAAATTCCTTTCACTAATGATGTATATGTTACGTAATTGTGTAAGTGACAGCGTTTATCAAATTATTGAAAGCGATATCCACAAAGACTGGAATCTTAGTATGGTAGCCAGTTGTTTATGTCTTAGCCCGAGTCTGTTAAAGAAAAAGCTGAAAAGCGAAAACACCAGTTATAGCCAAATAATCACCACCTGCCGCATGCGTTATGCCGTAAATGAATTAATGATGGACGGTAAAAATATCTCTCAGGTATCACAGTCCTGCGGCTACAACAGTACGTCGTACTTTATTTCTGTCTTTAAAGACTTCTACGGTATGACGCCTCTGCATTATGTTAGTCAGCACAGAGAACGCACTGTCGCCTGATTTTTAACCTTAACGAAGAGCTATATTAATAACGGCATCAGCGATAACCCGGTCGATAATAATTCAACTATCGAATGCAGGCGTATGATATGACGTAATTTATTGTCACGAAGCTCGCCTTCGCAGGAGTTTAATTATGTCTTCGGATGCTGATGCTCACAAAGTGGGCTTAATCCCCGTCACCCTGATGGTGTCGGGGAATATTATGGGGTCAGGTGTTTTTCTGTTACCTGCAAACCTGGCCTCCACTGGCGGGATTGCCATTTATGGATGGTTGGTGACGATTATCGGTGCGCTGGGGCTCTCGATGGTATACGCCAAAATGTCGTTCCTCGACCCAAGTCCTGGTGGTTCTTACGCTTACGCCCGCCGCTGCTTTGGGCCGTTTCTCGGTTATCAAACCAACGTCCTCTACTGGCTGGCCTGCTGGATCGGCAATATCGCCATGGTGGTCATTGGCGTAGGTTATTTAAGTTACTTCTTCCCGATTCTGAAAGATCCATTGGTATTAACCATCACCTGCGTCGTGGTGCTGTGGATCTTCGTCCTGCTGAATATTGTCGGTCCGAAAATGATCACCCGCGTGCAGGCCGTTGCCACCGTGCTGGCGCTGATCCCCATCGTCGGGATTGCCGTATTTGGCTGGTTCTGGTTCCGTGGTGAAACCTATATGGCGGCATGGAACGTCAGCGGCCTGGGCACCTTCGGCGCGATTCAAAGTACCCTTAACGTTACGCTGTGGTCGTTCATCGGTGTGGAAAGTGCCTCCGTTGCCGCAGGTGTGGTGAAAAACCCGAAACGCAACGTCCCTATCGCCACCATTGGTGGGGTATTGATTGCCGCCGTTTGCTATGTGCTCTCCACCACCGCGATTATGGGGATGATCCCTAATGCCGCACTGCGCGTTTCTGCCTCGCCATTCGGTGATGCCGCACGGATGGCGTTGGGTGACACCGCCGGGGCCATTGTTTCCTTCTGCGCAGCTGCGGGTTGCTTAGGTTCACTGGGCGGCTGGACGTTGCTGGCGGGTCAAACGGCGAAAGCCGCTGCCGATGACGGACTGTTCCCACCGATTTTTGCCCGTGTAAATAAAGCGGGTACGCCAGTGGCAGGGCTGATTATCGTCGGTATTTTGATGACCATCTTCCAGCTCAGTAGCATTTCGCCAAACGCGACCAAAGAGTTCGGTCTGGTTTCTTCCGTGTCGGTCATCTTTACACTGGTGCCATATCTTTACACCTGTGCGGCGTTACTGCTGCTCGGCCACGGTCACTTTGGTAAAGCACGCCCGGCATATCTGGCAGTTACTACCATTGCCTTCCTCTACTGCATCTGGGCCGTGGTGGGGTCCGGGGCGAAAGAGGTTATGTGGTCATTTGTCACCCTGATGGTCATCACCGCCATGTATGCGCTGAATTACAACCGGCTGCATAAAAACCCGTATCCCTTAGATGCACCAATAAGCAAAGATTAATTCCCCTTAATCCAGCAAACATAAAAGCCAACCTTAAGAACTTAAGGTTGGCTTAATTTTGCTTTGCGAGCATATGCGCACTTTGTTCGATGGAAACACCGTGATGTTGAAGCGCCTACTAAAAAGACCCTCTTTGAATTTACTCGCCTGGCTATTGTTGGCCGCTTTTTATATCTCTATCTGCCTGAATATTGCCTTTTTTAAACAGGTGTTGCAGGCGCTGCCGCTGGACTCGCTGCATAACGTACTGGTTTTCTTGTCGATGCCAGTCGTCGCCTTCAGCGTGATTAATATTGTCCTGACACTAAGCTCTTTCTTGTGGCTTAATCGACCGCTGGCCTGCCTGTTTATTCTGGTCGGCGCGGCTGCACAATATTTCATAATGACTTACGGCATCGTCATCGACCGCTCGATGATTGCCAATATTATTGATACCACTCCGGCAGAAAGTTATGCGTTGATGACACCGCAAATGTTATTAACGCTGGGATTCAGCGGCGTGCTTGCTGCGCTGATTGCCTGCTGGATTAAAATCAAACCCACCACCTCACGCCTGCGCAGCGTTCTTTTCCGCGGGGCCAATATTCTGGTTTCTGTACTGCTGATTTTGCTGGTCGCCGCACTGTTCTACAAAGACTATGCCTCGCTGTTCCGCAACAACAAAGAGCTGGTGAAGTCCTTAAGCCCCTCAAACAGCATTGTTGCCAGCTGGTCATGGTACTCCCATCAGCGACTGGCAAATCTGCCGCTGGTGCGAATTGGAGAAGACGCGCACCGCAACCCGTTAATGCAGAACGAGAAACGTAAAAATTTGACCATCCTGATTGTCGGCGAAACCTCACGGGCGGAGAACTTCTCCCTCAACGGCTACCCGCGTGAAACTAACCCGCGGCTGGCGAAAGATAACGTGGTCTATTTCCCTAATACCGCATCTTGCGGCACGGCAACGGCAGTTTCAGTACCGTGCATGTTCTCGGATATGCCGCGTGAGCATTACAAAGAAGAGCTGGCACAGCACCAGGAAGGCGTGCTGGATATCATTCAGCGAGCGGGCATCAACGTGCTGTGGAATGACAACGATGGCGGCTGTAAAGGTGCCTGCGACCGCGTGCCTCACCAGAACGTCACCGCGCTGAATCTGCCTGGTCAGTGCATCAACGGCGAATGCTATGACGAAGTGCTGTTCCACGGGCTGGAAGAGTACATCAATAACCTGCAGGGTGATGGCGTGATTGTCTTACACACCATCGGCAGCCACGGTCCGACCTATTACAACCGCTATCCGCCGCAGTTCAGGAAATTTACCCCAACCTGCGACACTAACGAGATCCAGACCTGTACCAAAGAGCAACTGGTGAACACTTACGACAACACGCTGGTTTACGTCGACTATATTGTTGATAAAGCGATTAATCTGCTGAAAGAACATCAGGATAAATTTACCACCAGCCTGGTTTATCTTTCTGACCACGGTGAGTCGTTAGGTGAAAATGGCATCTATCTGCACGGTCTGCCTTATGCCATCGCCCCGGATAGCCAAAAACAGGTGCCAATGCTGCTGTGGCTGTCGGAGGATTATCAAAAACGGTATCAGGTTGACCAGAACTGCCTGCAAAAACAGGCGCAAACGCAACACTATTCACAAGATAATTTATTCTCCACGCTATTGGGATTAACTGGCGTTGAGACGAAGTATTACCAGGCTGCGGATGATATTCTGCAAACTTGCAGGAGAGTGAGTGAATGAAAATTCTGATTGTTGAAGACGATACGCTGTTATTGCAGGGATTGATTCTGGCGGCACAAACCGAAGGCTACGCGTGCGATGGCGTGACAACCGCGCGGATGGCGGAACAAAGCCTTGAGGCCGGTCATTACAGCCTGGTGGTACTGGATTTAGGGTTACCCGACGAAGATGGACTGCATTTTCTCGCCCGTATCCGGCAGAAAAAATACACCCTGCCGGTACTGATCCTCACCGCTCGCGATACGCTGACCGACAAAATCGCCGGGCTGGATGTCGGTGCCGATGACTATCTGGTGAAGCCTTTTGCGCTGGAAGAGTTACACGCCCGTATCCGCGCCCTGCTACGACGCCATAATAATCAGGGCGAAAGTGAGCTGATTGTTGGCAATCTGACGCTGAATATGGGTCGCCGCCAGGTATGGATGAGCGGAGAAGAACTGATTCTGACGCCCAAAGAATATGCTCTGCTGTCGCGCCTGATGCTTAAAGCAGGCAGCCCGGTGCATCGGGAAATTCTCTACAACGACATCTATAACTGGGACAATGAACCCTCGACCAACACCCTGGAAGTGCATATCCACAATCTGCGCGACAAAGTGGGCAAAGCCCGTATCCGCACCGTGCGCGGCTTTGGCTATATGCTGGTCGCAAATGAGGAAAACTAATTGAATCTGATGCGTTTTCTGCGCCGACCAATATCGCTGCGCCAACGGCTGATATTGACCATTGGGGCCATTTTGTTGGTGTTTGAGCTGATCAGCGTCTTCTGGCTATGGCATGAAAGTACCGAGCAGATTCAGCTGTTTGAGCAGGCGCTACGCGACAATCGCAACAACGATCGCCACATCATGCGTGAGATCCGCGAGGCGGTCGCCAGCCTGATCGTCCCCGGCGTCTTTATGGTCAGCCTGACGCTATTTATCTGCTATCAGGCGGTACGCCGCATCACCCGGCCGCTGGCGGAGCTGCAAAAAGAGCTGGAAGCGCGCACCGCCGACAACTTAACGCCTATTGCCATTCACAGCGCCACCCTCGAAATCGAAGCGGTGGTTTCGGCGTTGAACGATCTGGTCAGTCGCCTGACCAGCACGCTGGATAACGAAAGGTTGTTTACCGCTGACGTCGCGCACGAACTGCGAACGCCACTGGCGGGGGTGCGTTTGCATCTGGAACTGCTGGCGAAAACGCATCACATTGATGTAGCACCGTTAGTGGCTCGACTTGATCAGATGATGGAGAGCGTCTCCCAGCTGCTGCAACTGGCGCGTGCCGGACAGTCATTTTCTTCCGGGAATTATCAACATGTAAAACTGCTGGAAGATGTCATTCTCCCCTCGTATGACGAACTCAGTACCATGCTCGACCAGCGACAGCAAACCCTGCTATTGCCAGAGAGCGCCGCCGACATCACCGTTCAGGGTGATGCAACCCTGCTGAGGATGTTATTGCGAAACCTGGTAGAAAACGCCCATCGTTACAGCCCGCAAGGCAGCAACATTATGATTAAGCTGCAAGAAGATGGCGGAGCGGTCATGGCCGTTGAAGATGAAGGACCGGGTATTGATGAGAGTAAATGCGGGGAGTTGAGTAAAGCGTTTGTACGTATGGATAGCCGTTATGGCGGGATTGGTCTGGGGTTAAGTATTGTCAGCCGCATTACACAGTTGCATCACGGGCAGTTTTTCCTGCAAAACCGGCAAGAGACTTCCGGCACGCGGGCCTGGGTACGGCTGAAGAAAGATCAGTACGTGGCAAACCAGATATAAAGAAAGCTGCTGACCACCAGCACGCTGAACACGGTAGTTAAACTTTCATAAACACGGTTTTTCATTGCACTCTCCTCCGTTAACCTGGAGGAGAGTATGCGCGTCAGAGATTAAGTGAACCTTAAGACTTCAATTGGCCTGATAAGACAGCGTCACATCAGGCCATCCGTTTCAGCTTATTCATCAATTCGCGGATGTTGCTGCACCAGGCGGGTACGTTTCGCCTGCAAATCGGCAATCTCGTGGTCAATATCATCGATTTTCTGCTCGATATTATCGTAATGCTCGACGAGAATTTCCTTCGCTTCCTGTATATCTGACGCCGCCGGTGTCGCACCTTTCAACGGACGATTCGCCGTCTCTTTCATGGTTACGCCGGTGATTAAACCAACCACCGCCACTACCATCAGGTAATAGGCAGGCATCATCAGATTCTGCGAGCTTTCGACCAGCCAGGCCGCCAGTGTTGGCGTCAGACCGGCAACCAGCACCGAAATATTAAATGCCGCCGCCAGCGCGCTGTAACGGATATGCGTCGGGAACATCGCTGGCAAGGTAGAAGCCATAACGCCCGTAAAGCAGTTAAGGATCACCGCCAGCATCAGTAACCCGGCAAAAATCAGGCCGATGACGTTACTGTTAATCAGAATAAACGCCGGGATCGCCAACACAAACAGTGCAACACTACCAAGAAGCACAAACGGACGACGGCCAAAACGGTCACTCAGCAAGCCCATCACCGGCTGGACAAACAGCATACCGATCATAATGGCGATAATAATCAGCACCCCGTGGTCTTCGGAGTAATGCAGGTTATGCGACAAATAACTCGGCATATAGGTCAGCAACATGTAGTAAGTCACGTTGGTGGCAATTACCAGACCAATACATGTCAACAGGCTGCGCCAGTGTTTGGTGGCAATCTCTTTAAACGAGACTTTCGGGCCATCCTGCAAACCTTCGCGGTCGCCCTGTTCCAGTTTATCAACATGCTGCTGGAACGCCGGAGTCTCTTCCAGCGCATGGCGCAGGTAAAGCCCGATAATCCCTAACGGCAGAGCAATAAAGAACGGAATACGCCAGCCCCAGTCGAGGAAGTTCGCTTCGCCGACAATGGTCGAAATTAACACCACCACGCCCGCACCCAGCACAAACCCGGCAATAGAACCGAAGTCCAGCCAGCTGCCCATAAATCCACGTTTACGGTCAGGGGAGTATTCCGCAACAAATATCGACGCCCCGGTATATTCACCGCCGACCGAGAAACCTTGTGCCATCTTACAGATCAACAGCAGAATCGGTGCCCAAATACCAATCGTGTCGTAGGACGGTATTAAGCCAATACAGAACGTACTGATCGACATAATCACAATAGTGATAGCGAGGATCTTCTGGCGACCATATTTATCGCCCAACATACCAAAGAAGAGTCCGCCAAGCGGTCGAATCAGAAAGGGAACGGAGAAAGTGGCAAGTGCAGCAACCATCTGCACGCTGGGGTCAGCCCCCGGGAAAAAAACTTTACCTAATGCGTAAGCAACAAAACCATAAACACCAAAATCGAACCATTCCATTGCATTACCCAGTGATGCTGCGGTAATGGCTTTACGCAGTTTACCGTCATCAATAATGGTGACATCACGAAGGGTAATCGGTTTTACTTTTTTCCTTTTCAGCATAGCTTTCCTCGCAGAGTTGGCCCATTTCCGCAAACGCCAGAAAAATCAGCGCGACGGCCGCAAAAGGGGAGCGGGAATTGCAGGATGCAATCTCTGTAACAAGCGTAGCGGGTTTGCTTACACCCTCCGGTTAAGGAATGTACAATCAAACCAGTTGACGCCTGAATTGGGCAGTTAATGACCTTTTTACCCTACCAGTGTTTAAATTTGTGATCAACTTCACACATGTATTTCGTTTAGGACTCATTGGTGTAACTGATTATTTACACCAGATTTACAGAGAAGATTTCCTCGACCATTGCCCCCGCCAGACGCTGCGCTGAACAGAGTCGTGGCATCCCCAGTGCGACAGTTCGCCAGCGTTGGGTCACTGACCAGCAAACGGGTTGTTTATCTGCCGTGGACCACTTTCCCAGCCAACTTAAAAAATCAGCATGATCCCCGCCCGTCGGAATGGTCGAAGAGGCAAACCACTGATGGTAATAGTGACGCGTGGTCGGTGCCGCATTGATACTCTCTGCCAAATGTTGTGTCGCTTTCACGCGCAAATCACCCAGCAACAACGCCACCGCTTGCGGGCTTCCCAGACGGCAGGCATCGCCAAATGCCCCCCAGCGCAACTCCTCCAGAACGATAAAACAGCGCCCAGGCAACGACCAGGCGTTATACGCCCCAGCACGCCAGCGGGTAAAAATTTGCTCGCTCTGTTCACCCGCCTGCACCAGTAGGCCTCGTTGCGTTAACGCCTTTTCCTTCCAGCGACAACGGGCTGAAAACCACTCATACAAGGCGGCAATTTGCTGGGGGAGCTCCGGGAAAGCAGAGTGCTGGCGGTGATCCATTTTTTGCAGCAGCGCCAGATGCTGCGCGATCTGCGTCAGCGCCAGATGACCGGGATCCAGCATCGACGCCAGTTTTTCCACCAATGTCAGACGCAGGCTAAGCGGCGCATTTAACATCCCGCCGTTCGTCCATGCCTGAAGCTGCACACGCGCAAGAAGTTCCTGCATCAGTCGTTCACGAAACTGCTGCTGATGGGCTTGTGGATGGCGGGCATCATCGCCCTGCGCCAGATCCACTAAAAAGCGCGGATGAACCGACTCCAGCACGCGACCGGGGCCGTCCAGTAACGTCTTGATCAATATCGTTCTGCCGTGAAAAGTGTTTGAATATCATCGCGTAACAGCTGAGCGTCGGTGTAAATCCAGCTGTGAGTCATCACAGCCTGCTGCAATTGCTGCTGCATCAGCCTGACCACCGATTCATTTTGTTGACGCAGAGCCAGGCTTTCGCGTAAACGCGTCTGTAATTCCGTCAAACATGAAGCGAACTCAGCGAAAAAAGTATTCATGCCTGCCGTAACAGATTCATCGACCTGCTCTGCCAGAACTTTAGCCATTTGTTGGCAATAAAGATCGACTTCTGCGCTTAATGCTCGTTGCAACACACTGTAATCAACCGTCTCTGTCGGGGATTTCTCATTTCCCCGTCCCCAGTCGGGCTGATTCAACCAGCGCGAAAAAGTCTCACGCACAACGCCTAAACGCGTGCTCTGCTCGTCCGTTGCTTCCTGGCGCGAAATGACTTCACTGAACAGCTGGCGAGTGTTGAAGTGGGGAACTGCGCCGTGAAAAACAGGAAAATGAAACCCAGGACGAAACCCTGACTCGCTCAATTCCATTTTGACTTGTTGCTCAATGGGGCGAATAACATCGGTTAACACCCGGCAAAGGGTGGATTCCAGCTCGGCAAAACGCAGCGTAAAGTCGCGACTGATGGTGTTCTGCGCCGTCTGTAACAGTGTCTCACAGCGGGTACGAATCTCGCTTAACGGCTCCGAATCATCCTGAAACAAGGCGGCTAACTGCGCATTCACCGCATCTTGCTGTTGACGCAGAAAGTAGTTGGCGGAGGTCAGGGCCAGCTCGATTTCATGTTTAATTTCGCCGCTCACCTGCGCCTGATTGAGTTGCAATAGCTGCAAACTTTCTTCGATCTGATGGATATTTTGCCGCAATTGTTCACAAGCGACGTTTAACCCGTGCGCACGAAAATCCAGGTATTCCCGCGCCTGCTGCGCGTAATTCAACAGTTTATGCGCGGCAGATCGCAGAGCATACAACGAGGCGTTAGCGTAAGCGGCATGAAGCAACGCCTGAATTGGCTTGGCGAACAACGAATCTTCCCACAACTGATCGGCAGCATGACGAATATGTTCGAGGTCCGCCAGATCGGCATGACGCCAGCGCCTGCCGAGCGCGGCATGGGCAAAATCTTCCACCCAGCGTTGTTGCTCTGGCGGTGGTAACTTACCGTTGTTGGCTAACTCATGGCGCGCCCGATTCGCCAGGTAGCCCCACATCGACGACACCGGAAATATCTGCTGTGGCGTAATACAGCCTTTCATCAGCGTCCCGGAAATCAGTGCCCGCACCTGGTCGGCGTCGTCACTGTTACGATCCTGTTGATCGAACTTATTGACCAGCACATACAGCGGCACCGATTGCCCCACCGCCAAAATCGCCTCACGGACCTCTTCATCGGAGATCGATTTCAGTTGCGTATAATCCAGCACCGCCAGTACCGCCGAGGCGCGTGCCAGCTGCTGGTTAAGCATTTTTTGCAGATGCGGTTGCCCGGCTTCATTTGGCCCGGGGGTATCCAGTAACGTCAATTGACCGGGATAACTCTCCAGCCCCGCCAGATGGACAAACTCCACTTCAATCACGGGAATATGCTCAATGGCGGCGTAAGCAGAAAAAGGAAAATCGACGTCCAGCGCCTTCGCCAGTCGCACCAAATCATTCAAACTTTTCAGACAATGAAAAATAGGCTGGGCACCCAGATAATATTTTTCGAAAGCGACGCCATTTTCGATCCGCTGCATAAGCGCACGCATATCTTTATCTATTTCCAGCACATCGGTCAGATGCTTAATATCGCAATCACGCAGGCGCTGTTGTAATTTTTGAATTAAACAATCGATTGGCGCGACATGTGAAAAATGCAGTACCGGTTCCTTTTGCCCGGGCATATGGCGAATAAGCGTCGGCAGCGCAGTCATTGGGCGATTACGATTAGGCAAAACCTCCGTACCAACAATGGCATTAATGGTGGTTGATTTCCCTGCTTTCATGGTACCGACAATCGCCAGCACCATTTCCAGTCGGGAAATTTTACGCAACTCATTATTCAGCATCGCGTGACGTTCGGCGATATTAGGCTGACTCCAGGGTAAAGCCAGTTGTGGCACATCGTCTCCGGGGACAGAGAGAGGCATTTTTTCCAGTAACTGCAACTGTTGGCGAGAAAGCTGTAACAGGCGTTCAGCCTCCTGACTTAACTCATACAGGGTCTGTGTGTACATAGAAAATTCTTCCTTAAAGCAAATTTTGTTACTTTTATTTAGCCAGATTGTTTTTGAGTTCTGTTTTCGGCTTTTATAATTACTGCAAGAAATAATTTTATATTTAGAGTGTTGTTTTTTATTAGAATAAATAACGTATTCCGATACGTTTAAAACGTCAGAAAGATAAAAATATCATTTGAATTAAAAAAAGAACAAGTAGAGCATTAACCTTATCTTAAATAATAAATGGAGGCAAAAAGATTATTTTCTTTTTGCGTTTCCTTTCAAATGAAAACGATCGTCGTCTAAAATCAGCAGTACCCCCGACAAACTCAGGGATTTTGTGTATAATTGCGGCCTTTTTCGGCAATCTGCCGTTTTTTGGCGCTTTTGCCCTGCTGACTTTTGAGGAAATCCACATGTCATTACCACACTGCCCAAAATGCAACTCCGAATACACCTACGAAGATAACGGCATGTACATCTGCCCGGAATGTGCCTACGAATGGAACGACGCAGAACCTGCACAGGAAAGCGACGAGCTGATCGTTAAAGATGCTAACGGCAATCTGCTGGCTGACGGCGACAGCGTTACCATCATTAAAGATCTGAAGGTGAAAGGTAGCTCTTCGATGCTGAAAATTGGCACCAAAGTGAAAAACATCCGCCTGGTTGAAGGCGACCATAACATCGATTGCAAAATCGACGGTTTTGGTCCGATGAAACTGAAATCTGAGTTTGTGAAAAAGAACTGATTGTATTGTGATCGGTAAGCCGGATAAGGCGCTCGCGCCGCATCCGGCAACGATGCCGACTGCCTGATGCGACGCTGACCGCGTCTTATCAGGCTTCCCTCTCATCTGTATAAATTTCGAACTACACTTAACTGGCTTCTCTTAACTGAGGTCACCATCATGCCGTTAAGTCCCTACCTCTCTTTTGCCGGTAACTGTTCCGACGCGATTGCCTATTATCAACGTACGTTGGGCGCGGAACTGCTCTATAAAATCAGCTTCGGCGAAATGCCGAAATCAGCGCAGGACAGCGCCGAGAACTGCCCTTCCGGAATGCAATTTCCCGATACCGCCATCGCTCATGCCAATGTGCGCATTGCCGGAAGCGACATCATGATGAGCGATGCCATGCCGTCAGGAAAAGCCAGCTACTCCGGCTTTACGCTGGTGCTCGATTCGCAACAGGTCGAAGAAGGAAAACGCTGGTTTGATAACCTTGCAGCTAACGGAAAAATCGAAATGGCCTGGCAGGAAACTTTCTGGGCGCATGGCTTCGGCAAAGTCACCGATAAATTTGGCGTACCGTGGATGATTAATGTCGTCAAACAACAACCAACGCAATAATCCGCCGGGAGGCCCGCCCTCCCGCACTGTCATCGAAATCTCGTTAACTCTTCATCCGTTAGTCACTTTTAGTTAACAAAATCGTCACAATAATCCGCCACGATGGAGCCACTTTTTTAGGGAGGCTGCATCATGCAAACGATTATCCGTGTCGAGAAGCTCGCCAAAACCTTCAATCAGCATCAGGCGCTGCACGCGGTTGATCTGAACATTCATCACGGTGAAATGGTGGCTCTGCTTGGGCCGTCGGGTTCCGGCAAATCCACCCTTTTACGTCACTTAAGCGGTTTGATTACCGGCGATAAATCTGCCGGTAGCCATATCGAGCTGCTGGGCCGCACAGTCCAACGCGAAGGCCGCCTGGCCCGCGATATCCGCAAAAGCCGCGCCAACACCGGCTACATCTTCCAACAATTCAACCTGGTGAATCGCCTGAGCGTACTGGAGAACGTGCTGATTGGCGCGCTCGGCAGCACGCCATTCTGGCGCACCTGTTTTAGCTACTTCACCCGCGAGCAGAAACAGCGCGCGTTACAGGCGCTGACCCGCGTTGGCATGGTGCACTTTGCCCATCAGCGCGTTTCCACCCTCTCCGGCGGACAGCAGCAGCGTGTGGCGATTGCCCGTGCGCTGATGCAGCAGGCGAAGGTGATTCTGGCCGATGAACCCATCGCCTCGCTGGACCCGGAATCAGCGCGCATCGTGATGGACACCCTGCGCGACATTAACCAGAACGACGGCATTACCGTGGTCGTCACGCTGCATCAGGTGGATTACGCCCTGCGCTACTGCGAACGCATCGTCGCCCTGCGCCAGGGGCACGTCTTCTACGACGGCAGCAGCCAACAGTTTGATAACGAACGTTTTGACCATCTCTACCGCAGCATCAACCGCGTCGAAGAAAACGCGAAAGCTGCCTGACATCCCCATCATTGAGGAAAACGAATGAACGCTAAGATAATTGCCTCGCTGGCCTTCACCAGCATGTTCAGCCTCAGCACCCTGTTAAGCCCGGCGCACGCCGAAGAGCAGGAAAAGGCGCTGAATTTCGGCATTATTTCAACGGAATCACAGCAAAACCTGAAACCGCAATGGACGCCGTTCTTACAGGATATGGAGAAGAAGCTGGGCGTGAAGGTCAACGCCTTCTTTGCCCCGGACTACGCGGGCATTATCCAGGGAATGCGCTTCAACAAAGTGGATATCGCCTGGTACGGCAATCTGTCAGCGATGGAAGCGGTGGATCGCGCCAATGGCCAGGTCTTCGCCCAGACGGTCGCGGCGGATGGATCGCCGGGTTACTGGAGCGTGTTGATCGTCAACAAAGATAGTCCGATCAACAACCTGAACGATCTGCTGGCGAAGCGTAAAGATCTCACCTTCGGCAATGGCGATCCTAACTCCACCTCTGGCTTCCTCGTCCCCGGCTACTACGTCTTCGCCAAAAACAATATCTCCGCCAGCGACTTCAAGCGCACCGTCAACGCCGGGCATGAAACCAACGCGCTGGCCGTCGCCAACAAGCAGGTGGATGTGGCGACCAACAACACCGAAAACCTCGACAAGCTGAAAACCTCCGCGCCAGAGAAGCTGAAAGAACTGAAGGTGATCTGGAAGTCGCCGCTGATCCCAGGCGATCCGATCGTCTGGCGCAAGAATCTTTCCGAAACCACCAAAGACAAGATCTACGACTTCTTTATGAATTACGGCAAAACGCCGGAAGAGAAAGCGGTGCTGGAACGCCTGGGCTGGGCCCCGTTCCGCGCCTCCAGCGACCTGCAACTGGTGCCGATTCGCCAGCTCGCACTGTTTAAAGAGATGCAGGGCGTGAAAAGCAATAAAGGGCTGAATGAGCAGGACAAGCTGGCAAAAACCACCGAGATTCAGGCGCAGCTGGATGACCTGGACCGCCTGAACAACGCGTTAAGCGCGATGAGTTCGGTGAGTAAAGCGGTGCAGTAATGTGCTCGATCGGTCCCCTCTCCCTTGAGGGAGAGGGTTAGGGTGAGGGGGAAATGCGCACGCTGATGCCCTCACCCCGGCCCTCTCCCACAGGGAGAGGGAGAAAACATTAAACGGAGCAATATATGCAAACCATCACCATCGCCCCACCCAAGCGCAGCTGGTTCTCGCTTCTGAGCTGGGCCATTGTTCTCGCCGTGCTGGTCGTCTCGTGGCAGGGCGCGGAAATGGCCCCGCTCACGCTGATTAAAGACGGCGGCAACATGGCGACGTTCGCCGCCGACTTCTTCCCGCCCGATTTCAGCCAGTGGCAGGATTACCTCACCGAAATGGCCGTCACGCTGCAAATCGCCGTCTGGGGCACCGCGCTGGCGGTGGTTCTCTCCATCCCCTTCGGTCTGATGAGCGCCGAAAACCTGGTGCCGTGGTGGGTTTACCAGCCCGTACGCCGCCTGATGGACGCCTGCCGCGCCATTAACGAGATGGTCTTCGCCATGCTGTTCGTGGTCGCCGTCGGTCTCGGTCCGTTCGCTGGCGTACTGGCGCTGTTTATCCACACCACCGGCGTGCTCTCCAAACTGCTTTCCGAAGCGGTAGAAGCAATTGAACCCGGCCCGGTGGAAGGTATTCGCGCCACCGGTGCCAACAAGCTCGAAGAGATCCTCTACGGCGTGCTGCCGCAGGTGATGCCGCTGCTGATCTCCTACTCCCTCTATCGCTTCGAATCCAACGTCCGTTCGGCCACCGTTGTTGGCATGGTCGGCGCGGGCGGGATCGGCGTCACCCTGTGGGAAGCTATTCGCGGTTTCCAGTTCCAGCAAACCTGCGCCCTGATGGTGCTGATTATCGTCACGGTCAGCCTGCTGGATTTCCTCTCTCAACGGTTGCGTAAGCACTTTATCTGATAAGCGAGGCATTGATATCTATGCACTTGTCTACACATCCGACCAGCTACCCAACACGCTATCAGGAGATAGCCGCAAAACTTGAGCAGGAGCTTCGTCAACACTACCGCTGCGGCGACTATCTTCCCGCCGAGCAGCAACTGGCGGCGCGCTTTGAGGTGAACCGCCACACCCTGCGCCGCGCCATCGACCAACTGGTGGAAAAAGGCTGGGTACAGCGCCGTCAGGGCGTCGGCGTGCTGGTGCTGATGCGCCCGTTCGATTACCCGCTCAACGCCCAGGCGCGTTTTAGCCAGAACCTGCTGGATCAGGGCAGCCATCCCACCAGCGAAAAACTGCTGTCTGTGCTGCGCCCGGCCTCCGGTCACGTCGCTGACGCGCTGGGGATCGCCGAGGGCGAGAACGTTATCCACCTGCGCACCCTGCGCCGGGTCAACGGCGTCGCGCTCTGTTTAATCGACCACTACTTTGCGGACCTCACCCTCTGGCCGACGCTGCAACGCTTCGACAGCGGCTCGCTGCACGATTTTCTGCGTGAGCAAACGGGGATTGCGCTGCGCCGCAGCCAGACGCGGATCAGCGCCCGCCGCGCCCAGGCCAAAGAGTGCCAGCGTCTTGAAATCCCGAATATGTCGCCGCTGCTGTGCGTGCGCACCCTTAACCACCGTGACGGTGAAAGCAGCCCGGCGGAGTACTCCGTCAGCCTGACGCGCGCCGACATGATTGAATTCACTATGGAGCACTGAATGCACGCAGATACCGCGACCCGCCAGCACTGGATGTCCATACTGGCACACAGCCAACCGGCTGAACTGGCAGCCCGCCTGAAGGCGCTGAACATCACTGCCGACTATGAAGTAATCCGCGCCGCTGAAACCGGCCTGGTGCAGATTCAGGCGCGGATGGGTGGCACCGGCGAACGCTTTTTTGCTGGCGACGCCACGCTCACCCGCGCCACCGTACGCCTGACTGACGGCACGCTCGGCTACAGCTGGGTGCTGGGGCGCGACAAACAGCACGCCGAACGCTGCGCGCTGATTGACGCGCTGATGCAGCAAACCCGCCATTTTCAAAACTTATCAGAAACCCTTATTGCCCCGCTGGACGCTGACCGTATGGCACGCATTGCCGCACGCCAGGCCGAAGTGAACGCCAGCCGGGTCGACTTCTTTACGATGGTTCGCGGAGATAACGCATGACCCTGGAAACCGCTTTTATGCTTCCTGTGCAGGATGCCCAGCACAGTTTTCGTCGCCTGTTAAAGGCCATGAGCGAGCCGGGCGTGATTGTCGCCCTGCATCAGCTCAAACGCGGCTGGCAGCCGCTGAATATCGCCACCACCAGCGTGCTGCTGACGCTGGCCGATAACGACACGCCGGTGTGGCTTTCTGCGCCATTAAGTAACGATATCGTCAGCCAGAGCCTGCGTTTTCATACCAACGCGCCGCTGGTCAATCAGCCGGAACTGGCGACCTTCGCGGTAACGGATGAGGCGATTTCCAGCGAACAGCTTAACGCCCTTTCCAGCGGCACCGCTGTTGCGCCAGAAGCGGGCGCGACGCTGATTTTACAGGTCGTCAGCCTGAGCGGCGGGCGCATGCTGCGCCTTACTGGCGCGGGTATTGCCGAAGAACGAATGATCGCTCCGCAGCTGCCGGAGTGCATTCTGCACGAACTTACCGAGCGCCCGCACCCGTTCCCGCTCGGCATCGACCTGATCCTGACCTGCGGCGAGCGCCTGCTGGCTATCCCGCGAACCACTCATGTGGAGGTGTGCTGATGTACGTTGCCGTGAAAGGGGGCGAAAAGGCGATCGACGCCGCCCACGCCCTGCAAGAGAGCCGACGCCGGGGCAATACCGATTTGCCTGAACTGAGCGTCGCCCAGATTGAACAGCAGCTTAATCTTGCAGTAGATCGCGTGATGACCGAAGGCGGCATTGCCGACCGCGAACTGGCGGCGCTGGCGCTGAAACAGGCCAGCGGCGATAACGTCGAAGCGATTTTCCTGCTACGCGCCTACCGCACCACGCTGGCGAAGCTGGCGGTAAGCGAGCCGCTCGACACCACCGGGATGCGTCTCGAACGGCGTATTTCAGCGGTTTATAAAGATATTCCCGGCGGCCAGCTGCTTGGCCCAACCTACGACTACACCCATCGCCTGCTCGATTTCACCCTGCTGGCAAACGGCGAAGCGCCGACGCTGACCACAGCCGACAGCGAACAACAGCCGTCGCCGCACGTTTTCAGCCTGCTGGCGCGTCAGGGGCTGGCGAAGTTTGAAGAAGATAGCGGCGCACAGCCGGACGACATCACCCGCACGCCGCCGGTTTACCCCTGCTCACGCTCCTCCCGCCTGCAACAATTAATGCGCGGCGACGAAGGCTATTTGCTGGCGCTGGCCTACTCCACCCAGCGTGGTTACGGGCGCAATCACCCGTTCGCGGGCGAGATCCGCAGTGGCTATATCGACGTGTCTATTGTGCCGGAAGAGCTGGGATTTGCGGTGAACGTCGGCGAACTGCTGATGACCGAATGTGAAATGGTCAACGGTTTTATCGACCCGCCGGATGAGCCGCCGCACTTCACGCGCGGCTACGGGCTGGTGTTCGGCATGAGCGAGCGCAAAGCGATGGCGATGGCGCTGGTTGACCGCGCTCTACAAGCCCCGGAGTACGGCGAGCACGCGACAGGCCCGGCGCAGGATGAAGAGTTCGTGCTGGCGCATGCCGACAACGTCGAAGCCGCAGGCTTTGTCTCGCACCTTAAACTCCCGCACTACGTCGATTTCCAGGCCGAACTGGAGCTACTCAAACGTCTGCAACAGGAGCAGAACCATGGCTAATCTGAGCGGCTACAACTTTGCCTACCTCGACGAGCAGACCAAGCGCATGATCCGCCGCGCCATCTTAAAAGCGGTGGCGATCCCCGGTTATCAGGTGCCGTTTGGCGGGCGCGAGATGCCGATGCCGTACGGCTGGGGAACTGGTGGTATCCAGCTTACCGCCAGCGTGATTGGCGAAAGCGACGTGTTGAAGGTGATTGACCAGGGTGCGGATGACACCACCAACGCCGTATCAATTCGCAACTTCTTTAAGCGCGTGACCGGGGTAAACACCACTGAACGTACGGACGATGCGACGCTTATCCAGACGCGCCACCGCATCCCCGAAACGCCGCTGACCGAAGATCAGATCATTATTTTCCAGGTGCCGATCCCCGAACCGCTGCGCTTTATCGAGCCGCGCGAAACGGAGACCCGCACTATGCACGCGCTGGAGGAGTACGGCGTGATGCAGGTGAAGCTGTATGAAGATATCGCCCGCTTCGGTCATATCGCCACCACCTATGCCTATCCGGTGAAGGTGAACGGGCGCTACGTGATGGACCCGTCGCCGATCCCGAAATTCGATAACCCAAAAATGGACATGATGCCCGCCCTGCAGCTGTTCGGCGCAGGACGCGAGAAGCGCATCTATGCGGTGCCGCCGTTTACCCGCGTGGAAAGCCTCGATTTCGACGATCACCCGTTCACCGTTCAACAGTGGGATGAGCCGTGCGCCATCTGCGGATCGACCCACAGCTATCTCGACGAAGTGGTACTGGATGACGCCGGAAACCGCATGTTTGTCTGCTCCGATACCGATTATTGCCGCCAACAGAGCGAGGCGAAAAGCCAATGAATCAACCGTTACTTTCGGTCAATAACCTGACCCACCTTTACGCGCCGGGCAAAGGCTTTAGCGATGTCTCTTTTGATTTATGGCCGGGGGAAGTGCTGGGCATCGTCGGGGAATCCGGCTCCGGGAAGACCACGCTGCTGAAATCAATCTCCGCGCGCCTGACGCCGCAGCAGGGGGAGATTCGCTATGAAAACCGCTCCCTCTATGGCATGAGCGAGGCCGACCGCCGTCGCCTGCTGCGCACCGAATGGGGCGTGGTGCATCAGCATCCGCTCGACGGCCTGCGCCGCCAGGTGTCGGCAGGCGGCAATATCGGCGAGCGGCTGATGGCGACCGGGGCGCGTCATTACGGCGATATTCGCGCCACCGCGCAGAAGTGGCTGGAGGAGGTGGAGATTCCCTCCAACCGGATCGACGACCTGCCGACCACCTTTTCCGGCGGTATGCAGCAACGTTTGCAGATTGCCCGCAACCTGGTGACGCATCCGAAGCTGGTGTTTATGGACGAGCCAACCGGCGGGCTGGATGTATCGGTACAGGCGCGCCTGCTCGATCTGCTGCGCGGTCTGGTGGTGGAGCTGAATCTGGCGGTGGTGATTGTCACCCACGATCTGGGCGTCGCCCGCCTGCTGGCGGACCGTTTGCTGGTGATGAAACAGGGGCAAGTGGTGGAGAGTGGGTTAACCGACCGCGTGCTCGACGACCCGCATCATCCGTATACCCAGCTGCTGGTGTCATCGGTTTTGCAGAATTGAGCCAGTGCCGGATACGGCGTAAACGCCTTATCCGGCCGACAAATGCGCTCCCCGTAGGTCGGATAAGACGCGTCAGCGTCGCATCCGACACCCGAACCACGAGGCGAAAAATGATTAACGTACAAAACGTCAGTAAAACCTTCATCCTGCACCAGCAAAACGGCGTGCGCCTGCACGTCTTACAACGTGCCTCGCTCACCGTCAACGCAGGCGAATGCGTGGTACTCCACGGCCACTCCGGCAGTGGAAAATCAACCCTGCTACGCTCGCTGTACGCCAACTATCTGCCCGATGAAGGTCAAATCCAGATCAAACACGGTGATGAGTGGGTAGACCTGATCACCGCGCCAGCCCGCAAAGTGGTGGAGATCCGCAAAACCACCATCGGCTGGGTGAGCCAGTTTCTGCGCGTCATCCCGCGTATTTCGGCACTGGAAGTGGTGATGCAGCCTCTGCTCGATACCGGCGTACCGCGTGAAGCCTGCGCCGCTAAAGCCGCGCGTCTGCTAACACGCCTGAACGTGCCGGAACGCCTGTGGCACCTTGCACCATCGACCTTCTCCGGCGGCGAACAGCAGCGCGTCAACATCGCCCGTGGCTTTATCGTCGACTATCCCATTCTGCTGCTCGACGAACCTACCGCCTCGCTGGACGCTAAAAACAGCGCCGCCGTAGTGGAACTGATCCGCGAAGCCAAAGCCCGCGGCGCGGCCATCGTCGGTATCTTCCATGACGAAGCCGTACGCAATGACGTCGCCGACCGCCTGCACCCAATGGGAGCCTCTTCATGATTATCAATAACGTTAAGCTGGTGCTGGAAAACGAAGTGGTGCACGGTTCGCTGGAGATGCAGGACGGTGAAATCCGCGCCTTTGCCGAAAGCCAGAGCCGCCTGCCGGACGCGATGGACGGCGAAGGTGGCTGGCTACTGCCCGGACTGATTGAGCTGCATACCGACAACCTCGATAAATTCTTCACCCCGCGCCCGAAAGTCGACTGGCCCGCCCATTCGGCGATGAGCAGCCACGACGCGCTGATGGTGGCAAGCGGCATCACCACCGTACTGGACGCCGTGGCGATTGGTGATGTGCGCGACGGCGGCGATCGGCTGGAGAATCTGGAGAAGATGATCAACGCCATCGAAGAGACGCAGAAACGCGGCGTCAACCGCGCCGAGCACCGCCTGCACCTGCGCTGCGAACTGCCGCACCACACCACGCTGCCGCTGTTTGAAAAACTGGTGCAGCGCGAACCGGTGACGCTGGTATCGCTGATGGACCACTCGCCAGGCCAGCGCCAGTTCGCCAATCGCGAGAAGTATCGCGAATATTATCAGGGCAAATATTCCCTCACCGATGCGCAGATGCAGCAGTACGAAGAAGAGCAATTGGCGCTCGCCGCACGCTGGTCGCAGCCAAATCGCGAAACCATCGCCGCAATGTGCCGCGCGCGACACATTGCCCTCGCCAGCCACGATGACGCCACGCACGCCCACGTTGCCGAATCTCACCAGCTTGGCAGCGTGATCGCCGAATTTCCCACCACGTTCGAAGCGGCAGAAGCCTCGCGCAAGCATGGCATGAACGTGCTGATGGGCGCGCCGAATATCGTGCGCGGCGGTTCGCACTCCGGCAACGTGGCGGCCAGTGAACTGGCGCAGCTTGGCCTGCTGGATATCCTCTCTTCCGACTACTACCCCGCCAGCCTGCTCGATGCGGCATTTCGCGTCGCCGATGACGAGAGCAACCGCTTTACGCTGCCGCAGGCGGTGAAGCTGGTGACTAAAAATCCGGCGCAGGCGCTTAATCTTCAGGATCGCGGAGTGATTGGCGAGGGCAAACGCGCCGACCTGGTGCTGGCGCATCGCAAGGGCAACCACATTCATATCGACCACGTCTGGCGTCAGGGTAAAAGGGTGTTCTGATGACGGGAAAACTGATTTGGTTAATGGGGGCCTCTGGCTCCGGAAAAGACAGTCTGTTGACGGAACTCCGCCAGCGGGAACAAACTCAGCTACTGGTAGCGCATCGCTACATCACGCGCGCCGCCAGCGCCGGAAGTGAAAACCATATCGCCCTGAGCGAGCAGGAGTTTTTTACCCGCGCGGGGCAGAACCTTCTGGCCTTAAGCTGGCACGCCAACGGCCTGTATTATGGCATCGGCGTCGAGATTGATCTCTGGCTGCACGCTGGATTTGACGTGCTGGCCAACGGCTCACGCGCGCATTTGCCGCAGGCGCGGGCGCGCTATCAATCGGCGCTGCTGCCCATTTGCTTACAGGTTTCGCCGGAGATCCTGCGCCAGCGCCTGGAAAACCGTGGCCGTGAAAACGCCAGTGAAATTAACGCCCGGCTGGCGCGCGCCGCCCGCTATACTCCTCAGGATTGCCATACGCTCAATAATGACGGCAGCCTGCGCCAGTCGGTCGACACGCTGCTGACGCTGATTCATCAGAAGGAGAAACACCATGCCTGCTTGTGAGCTTCGCCCGGCCACGCAGTACGATACCGACGCAGTTTACGCGCTGATTTGTGAGCTAAAACAGGCGGAGTTTGACCACCATGCGTTTCGCGTGGGGTTTAACGCCAATCTGCGCGCTCCGAACATGCGCTACCATCTGGCGCTGCTGGATGGCGAAGTTGTCGGCATGATCGGCCTGCATTTGCAGTTTCATCTGCATCATGTCAACTGGATCGGCGAAATTCAGGAACTGGTGGTGATGCCGCAGGCGCGCGGTCTGAACATCGGCAGTAAATTACTGGCATGGGCAGAAGAAGAAGCCCGCCAGGCCGGGGCAGAAATGACCGAGCTTTCCACCAACGTCAAGCGCCACGACGCGCACCGTTTCTATCTGCGCGAAGGCTATGAGCAGAGCCACTTCCGCTTCACCAAGGCGCTGTAACATGAGCCTGACCCTCACACTTACTGGCACTGGCGGCGCACAGGGCGTTCCCGCATGGGGCTGTGAGTGCGTGGCCTGCGTCAGAGCGCGGCGCTCACCGCAGTATCGCCGCCAGCCATGCAGCGGCGTCGTGAAGTTTAACGACGCGATCACCCTGATCGACGCCGGGCTGCACGATCTTGCCGATCGCTGGTCGCCCGGATCGTTCCAGCAGTTTTTGCTGACGCACTACCATATGGATCACGTGCAGGGGCTGTTTCCGCTGCGCTGGGGCGTGGGCGATTCGATCCCGGTCTACGGCCCGCCGGATGAACAGGGCTGCGACGATCTGTTTAAACATCCGGGCCTGCTTGATTTCAGCCACACGATGGAACCGTTTGTGGTGTTTGATTTACAGGGGTTACAGGTCACGCCGCTGCCGCTCAACCATTCGAAACTCACTTTCGGCTATCTACTGGAAACGGCACATAGCCGGGTGGCGTGGCTGTCTGACACGGCAGGCCTGCCGGAAAAAACGCTGAAATTTTTACGCAATAATCAGCCACAGGTAATGGTGATTGATTGCAGCCACCCACCGCGCGAGGATGCACCGCGTAATCACTGCGATTTAAACACCGTGCTGGCACTGAATGAGGTTATCCGCTCGCCGCGGGTGATTCTGACCCATATCAGCCACCAGTTTGATGCGTGGCTGATGGAAAACGCACTGCCGTCGGGGTTTGAGGCGGGGTTTGATGGGATGGAGATTGGGGTGGCGTGATGGGTGAGGGGCGATGCCTGCTCTAAACTCAACATCAACGCCCATACTCATCTTCCATTCTCCGCTCTTCATCTTCTAGCTGCCGACGCTCCTGATCAAGCTGGCGCTGGCGATCGTCCAGCTGCCTGCGGCGATCTTCAAACTGGCGGCGGCGGTCGTCATATTGTCTGCGCCGATCGTCGCTCACTTCACGCTGCCAGCCGTCGTCGTGCGAATCTTCATAGTCTCGCCCACGGTCAGGGTTATAAGCATCGTTAATCGCCTGCTGAATATTGCCAATGGTGTCGTCGATAATATCGGCCTGGGCCGGAACGGTGGACAGCGTGAGCAGGGTGAATAAAAGAAATAGCGGAAAGCGTTTCATTAGCCAACCTCAAAAAGAAACTCTATCCACATTAGTCATTACTCATCCATGCAAGTAGTGGATGAATCTCAATTTCTCCGCTGCTCTATTGCCGTAATCGCCTCCACACGTTGTTGATGACGACCGCATTCGTACTGTGCGCCCAGCCACGCATCCACAATCATTTTTGCCAGTTCGAGGCCAACCACTCGTGAACCAAAAGCCAGTGCAACTTCACTGGCGTAATGCGGATAATCAGTGCGCTCTGACGACCTGGTTTCTTTATCAATCCCCTCACTCATTGACCATGAATAAAAGGCTGGCACAGCAACGCAGAATCCTGCGGTGCCAGCGACATGACCGCCCATTGCTCCGGTACGTTTTTTAATAAAAAACACCGGTTGCATTGATTAATTGTGCTCAGTATTTGCCGAAGTACAATATATATAATAAATATATAAAACACCTCATATTATTTACAGAGATAATAAATTCGCGTACTTTTCCCTCTTCAGCACAAATGCCTAATAAAATGGCGCGTTCAGCTCACACTTCTACTTATTAAAGTCGCAATTTCCCAATTATGATAACGCCAGCTTCAAATGACGTATTTTGCATGGGTTACATATTTACGACATAAATGATAAATGGAGATTTATATGAATAACTCTCGGTTATTCCGTTTGAGCAGGATTGTTATTGCGTTAACTGCCGCCAGCAGCATGATGGTAAATACCGCTAATGCGAAAGAGGAAGCGAAAGCCGCCACTCAATATACCCAACAGGTTAATCAGAATTACGCCAAATCATTACCGTTTAGCGATCGTCAAGATTTTGACGATGCCCAGCGTGGATTTATCGCCCCGCTGCTGGATGAAGGTATTCTGCGTGATGCGAACGGTAAAGTTTACTACCGCGCAGACGATTACAAATTTGATATTAATGCCGCTGCGCCGGAAACCGTAAACCCCAGCCTGTGGCGTCAGTCGCAAATCAACGGTATTTCTGGCCTGTTCAAAGTCACCGATAAAATGTATCAGGTGCGCGGCCAGGATATCTCTAACATTACGTTCGTTGAGGGCGAGAAAGGCATTATTGTTATCGACCCGCTGGTGACGCCGCCTGCCGCAAAAGCCGCACTTGATCTTTACTTCCAGCATCGTCCGCAAAAACCGATTGTTGCTGTGATTTACACCCACAGCCACGCCGACCATTATGGCGGTGTGAAAGGCATTATCTCTGAAGCGGATGTTAAATCCGGCAAAGTGCAGGTGATCGCTCCGGCAGGCTTTATGGACGAAGCCATCAGCGAAAACGTGCTGGCGGGTAACATCATGAGCCGCCGTGCGCTCTACTCTTACGGTCTGTTACTGCCGCACAACGCGCAAGGCAACGTGGGCAACGGCCTGGGCGTGACGCTGGCAACGGGCGACCCGAGCATTATTGCACCGACTAAAACTATCGTCAGAACTGGCGAGAAGATGATTATCGACGGCCTGGAATTTGACTTCCTGATGACTCCGGGTAGCGAAGCGCCAGCCGAAATGCACTTCTATATTCCGGCTCTGAAAGCCCTGTGTACCGCCGAGAACGCCACGCATACCCTGCACAACTTCTACACTCTGCGCGGCGCGAAAACCCGCGACACCAGCAAGTGGACCGAGTATCTGAACGAAACGCTGGATATGTGGGGTAATGACGCGGAAGTACTGTTTATGCCGCACACCTGGCCGGTCTGGGGCAATAAGCATATCAATGATTATATTGGTAAATATCGCGATACTATCAAGTACATTCACGACCAGACCCTGCACCTGGCTAACCAGGGCTACACCATGAATGAAATCGGCGACATGATTAAGCTGCCGCCTGCGCTTGCCAATAACTGGGCCAGCCGCGGCTATTACGGTTCTGTCAGCCACAACGCCCGCGCGGTGTATAACTTCTATCTTGGCTATTACGACGGTAACCCGGCTAACCTGCATCCGTATGGTCAGGTGGAGATGGGTAAACGTTACGTGAAAGCGCTGGGCGGTTCTGCCCGCGTCATCAACCTGGCGCAAGAAGCGAACAAGCAAGGTGATTACCGCTGGTCGGCAGAACTGCTGAAACAGGTGATTGCCGCCAACCCTGGTGACCAGGTCGCGAAGAATCTGCAAGCGAATAACTTTGAACAGCTGGGCTATCAGGCCGAGTCCGCCACCTGGCGCGGTTTCTACCTGACCGGCGCGAAAGAGCTGCGCGAAGGGGTGCATAAATTCAGCCACGGCACCACCGGTTCCCCGGACACCCTTCGCGGAATGTCGGTCGAAATGCTGTTCGACTTTATGTCCGTTCGCCTCGATAGTGCGAAAGCCGCGGGTAAAAATATCAGCCTGAACTTCAATATGAGCAACGGCGATAACCTCAACCTGACGCTGAACGATAGCGTGCTTAACTACCGTAAAACGCTGCAACCTGAAGCCAATGCCTCTTTCTACATCAGCCGTGAAGATCTTCACGCCGTGCTGACCGGACAAGTCAAAATGGCGGATCTGGTAAAAGCGAAGAAAGCCAAAATTATTGGCAATGGCGCGATACTGGAAGAAATTATTGCCTGTCTGGATAATTTCGATTTGTGGGTGAATATCGTAACCCCAAATTAATGCCACTCACTTTTGGGGGCGCTTAAGCCCCCAAAAGCATTTATTTTAAAAATACATACAACAAATTAATACATAAAATATATAAGTTATGAATGCGGTGGCTGAATAAAGCTATTTTTATTCATCGAGAAAATAGCCATACTGACGCCTTCAATGGATATTGATATTCACTACAGATATTGTTCGCAGCAGACAGGATGTATTTAATATGCCAACAGTTCTCTCTCGCATGGCGATGCAACTCAAAAAAACAGCCTGGATAATTCCCGTCTTCATGGTTTCGGGATGCTCATTATCTCCGGCAATCCCGGTGATCGGCGCTTATTATCCCAGCTGGTTTTTCTGCGCCATTGCCAGCCTTATTTTGACGCTCATCACGAGGCGAATTATTCAGCGGGCAAATATCAATCTGGCATTTGTCGGAATTATTTATACCGCCCTTTTTGCTCTCTACGCCATGCTGCTCTGGCTGGCATTTTTCTAATCTATTTGAGACGCGCTCATGGAAAGTACGCCGAAAAAAGCTCCTCGCAGTAAATTCCCTGCTCTGTTAGTGGTTGCGTTGGCGCTGGTTGCCCTTGTTTTCGTTATCTGGCGCGTAGACAGTGCGCCATCAACTAATGACGCCTACGCGTCAGCAGATACCATTGATGTGGTGCCGGAAGTCAGCGGTCGCATTGTAGAACTGGCGGTCACCGACAACCAGGCGGTGAAACAGGGCGATTTGCTGTTTCGCATCGACCCGCGCCCATACGAGGCCAATCTGGCGAAAGCCGAAGCCTCCCTCGCGGCGCTGGATAAGCAAATTATGCTCACCCAGCGTAGCGTTGACGCGCAACAGTTTGGTGCCGACTCGGTTAATGCCACGGTAGAAAAAGCCCGTGCCGCCGCGAAACAGGCCAGTGATACATTACGCCGCACCGAGCCATTACTGAAAGAAGGTTTCGTCTCAGCGGAAGACGTTGACCGCGCGAGAACCGCGCAGCGCGCCGCAGAAGCCGATCTTAATGCCGGATTGTTGCAGGCGCAGTCAGCCGCCAGCGCCGTCAGCGGCGTGGATGCGCTGGTGGCGCAACGTGCGGCAGTGGAAGCGGATATTGCGTTGACGAAACTGCATCTGGAAATGGCGACCGTTCGCGCGCCGTTTGATGGCCGGGTCATTTCCCTCAAAACCTCCGTCGGGCAATTTGCTTCTGCCATGCGCCCTATTTTCACCCTAATCGACACTCGTCACTGGTACGTGATCGCCAACTTCCGCGAAACTGATCTGAAAAATATTCGCTCAGGTACACCCGCAACCATTCGCCTGATGAGCGACAGCGGCAAAACCTTCGAGGGTAAAGTGGATTCGATTGGCTACGGCGTGCTACCGGATGACGGCGGCCTGGTGCTGGGCGGCCTGCCGAAAGTGTCTCGTTCTATTAACTGGGTCCGCGTTGCCCAGCGTTTTCCGGTCAAAATCATGGTTGATAAACCTGACCCGGAAATGTTCCGCATCGGCACTTCGGCAGTCGCTAATCTTGAGCCGCAATAATGAGCGCGCTCAACTCCCTGCCATTACCGGTGGTCAGGCTGCTGGCGTTCTTTCATGAAGAGTTAAGCGAGCGGCGGCCAGGTCGTGTGCCGCAGACCGTGCAACTCTGGGTAGGCTGCCTACTGGTGATTCTGATCTCGATGACTTTTGAGATCCCTTTTGTGGCGTTATCGCTGGCAGTGCTGTTTTACGGTATTCAGTCGAACGCGTTTTACACCAAATTTGTGGCGATCTTGTTTGTGGTTGCCACGGTGCTGGAGATCGGCAGCCTGTTTTTGATCTACAAATGGTCATACGGCGAACCGTTGATCCGATTGATCATCGCCGGGCCGATCCTGATGGGCTGCATGTTTTTGATGCGCACCCATCGGCTGGGACTGGTCTTTTTCGCTGTCGCCATTGTCGCCATTTACGGGCAAACCTTCCCCGCCATGCTCGACTATCCGGAAGTGGTCGTGCGCTTAACGCTGTGGTGTATCGTTGTTGGCCTCTATCCAACCTTGCTGATGACGTTAATCGGCGTGCTGTGGTTTCCCAGTCGTGCCATTACGCAAATGCATCAAGCGCTTAATGATCGGCTTGATGATGCCATTAGTCACCTGACGGACAGCCTCGCACCGCTACCCGAAACGCGGATTGAAAGAGAGGCGCTGGCGCTGCAAAAACTCAATGTCTTTTGCCTCGCGGACGATGCCAACTGGCGAACTCAGAGCGCATGGTGGCAAAGCTGCGTGGCAACGGTAACCTACATTTACTCGACGCTGAATCGCTACGATCCCACCTCTTTTGCTGATTCTCAGGCAATTATTGAATTTCGGCAAAAATTAGCCTCAGAAATCAACAAACTGCAGTATGCCATTGCCGAAGGTCAGTGCTGGCAAAGCGACTGGCGGATCACTGAAAGTGAAGCGATGGCGGCACGGGAATGTAACCTGGAGAATATCTGCCAGACGTTATTGCAACTGGGTCAGATGGACCCGAATACGCCGCCAACGCCCGCCGCCAAACCGCCATCAATGGTCGCCGACGCTTTTACCAATCCAGACTATATTCGCTACGCGGTAAAAACGCTGCTCGCCTGTTTGATCTGTTACACCTTCTACAGCGGCGTGGACTGGGAAGGCATTCACACCTGTATGCTGACCTGCGTGATCGTCGCTAACCCGAATGTTGGTTCGTCGTATCAGAAAATGGCGCTGCGTTTTGGCGGTGCCTTCTGCGGTGCAATTCTGGCGCTGTTATTCACGTTACTGGTCATGCCCTGGCTGGACAATATTGTCGAATTGCTGTTTGTGCTGGCACCGATTTTCCTGTTGGGCGCATGGATTGCCACCAGCTCTGAACGCTCTTCTTATATCGGCACACAGATGGTGGTCACCTTCGCGCTCGCCACGCTCGAAAACGTTTTTGGCCCAGTGTACGACCTGGTGGAAATTCGCGATCGCGCCCTGGGTATCATCATTGGTACCGTGGTGTCCGCGGTGATTTACACCTTTGTCTGGCCTGAAAGTGAAGCGCGCACACTGCCGCAAAAACTGGCTGGCGCGCTGGGTATGTTGAGTAAAGTAATGCGGATCCCACGCCAGCAGGAAGTCACGGCTCTGCGCACTTATCTGCAAATTCGTATAGGTCTGCATGCGGCGTTTAATGCCTGTGAAGAGATGTGCCAACGCGTGGCGCTGGAGCGTCAACTGGACAGCGAAGAACGCGCTTTACTGATTGAACGTTCGCAAACGGTTATTCGTCAGGGCCGCGATATTCTTCACGCCTGGGATGCAACCTGGAACTCGGCGCAGGCGCTGGATAACGCACTACAGCCGGACAGAGCAGGTCAGTTTGCCGACGCACTGGAGAAATACGCTGCCGGTCTGGCAACCGCACTCAGCCGTTCTCCTCAAATAACGCTTGAAGAAACACCCGCCTCGCAGGCCATCCTGCCGACCTTATTAAAACAGGAGCAACACGTCTGCCAGCTTTTCGCCCGCTTGCCAGACTGGACAGCCCCGGCATTAACGCCCGCCACGGAACAGGTACAAGGAGCCACGCAATGATCAATCGTCAACTTTCACGCCTGCTGTTGTGCAGCATTCTCGGCAGCACGACGCTGATTTCCGGCTGTGCCCTGGTACGCAGGGATTCTGCGCCTCATCAACAGCTCAAACCTGAACAAATCAAACTGGCCGATGATATTCATCTTGCCAGCTCCGGCTGGCCGCAGGCGCAGTGGTGGAAACAACTCAATGACCCGCAGTTGGATGCCCTGATCCAACGGACGCTAAGTGGTTCACACACCCTCGCCGAAGCGAAACTGCGGGAAGAAAAAGCGCAGTCCCAGGCCGATTTGTTAGATGCTGGTTCACAGTTGCAGGTGGCAGCGTTAGGGATGCTCAACCGCCAACGTGTCTCGGCGAACGGCTTTTTAAGCCCTTATGCGATGGATGCGCCCGCACTGGGGATGGACGGGCCGTACTATACGGAAGCCACAGTCGGTTTGTTTGCCGGATTGGATCTCGATTTGTGGGGTGTGCATCGCTCAGCGGTTGCCGCTGCCATTGGCGCGCATAATGCCGCGCTGGCAGAAACCGCAGCAGTAGAGCTATCGCTGACCACGGGCGTAGCGCAGCTTTATTACAGTATGCAGGCCAGCTATCAGATGCTCGATCTGTTAGAACAAACTCGCGATGTGATTGATTACGCGGTAAAAGCGCACCAGAGTAAAGTGGCGCACGGTCTGGAAGCGCAAGTGCCTTTCCACGGCGCGCGGGCACAGATTCTGGCGGTCGATAAACAAATTGCTGCCGTTAAAGGGCAAATCACCGAAACGCGAGAATCTCTGCGCGCATTGATTGGCGCGGGAGCCAGCGATATGCCGGAGATCAAACCGGTGGCATTACCGCAAATCCAGACCGGTATTCCGGCGACACTCTCTTATGAGTTGCTCGCCAGACGCCCGGATCTGCAAGCTATGCGCTGGTATGTTCAGGCGTCATTAGATCAGGTGGATTCCGCGCGGGCGCTGTTCTATCCGAGCTTTGATATCAAAGCGTTTTTCGGCCTGGATTCTATCCACCTGGATACCTTATTCAAAAAAACCAGTCGCCAGTTCAACTTTATCCCAGGTCTGAAATTGCCGCTGTTTGACGGTGGACGGTTGAATGCCAATCTCGAAGGCACTCGCGCCGCCAGCAACATGATGATTGAACGTTACAACCAGTCAGTGCTGAATGCGGTGCGCGACGTTGCCGTCAACGGCACGCGTCTGCAAACGCTCAACGACGAGCGAGAGATGCAGGCTGAACGCGTGGAAGCAACGCGCTTCACCCAGCGCGCTGCCGAGGCCGCCTATCAACGCGGCTTAACCAGCCGCTTACAGGCCACCGAAGCCCGGTTGCCAGTGCTTGCCGAGGAGATGTCATTACTGATGCTGGACAGCCGCCGGGTGCTCCAAAGCATTCAGTTGATGAAATCGCTGGGCGGCGGGTATCAGGCAAGTCCCGTCGTCGAGAAAAAATAAAATGTCTGCCGCGTGATGGCTGTCACGCGGTATTTCGTTTCGTCACGTCAAAACTGACGACAGCCTGTTTTTCGTCAGAGTTTTGAATAAATAGTGCCCGTAATATCAGGGAATGACCCCAAATAAAATGTGGCATAAAAGATGCATACTGTAGTCGAGAGCGCGTATGCGTGATTTGATTAACTGGAGCGAGACCGATGAAAAAAGTCGTCACGGTTTGCCCCTATTGCGCATCAGGTTGCAAAATCAACCTGGTCGTCGATAACGGCAAAATCGTCCGGGCGGAGGCAGCGCAGGGGAAAACCAACCAGGGTACCCTGTGTCTGAAGGGTTATTATGGCTGGGACTTCATTAACGATACCCAGATCCTGACCCCGCGCCTGAAAACCCCCATGATCCGTCGCCAGCGTGGCGGCAAACTCGAACCTGTTTCCTGGGATGAGGCACTGAATTACGTTGCCGAGCGCCTGAGCGCCATCAAAGAGAAGTACGGTCCGGATGCCATCCAGACGACCGGCTCCTCGCGTGGTACGGGTAACGAAACCAACTATGTAATGCAAAAATTTGCGCGCGCCGTTATTGGTACCAATAACGTTGACTGCTGCGCTCGTGTCTGACACGGCCCATCGGTTGCAGGTCTGCACCAATCGGTCGGTAATGGCGCAATGAGCAATGCTATTAACGAAATTGATAATACCGATTTAGTGTTCGTTTTCGGGTACAACCCGGCGGATTCCCACCCAATCGTGGCGAATCACGTAATTAACGCTAAACGTAACGGGGCGAAAATTATCGTCTGCGATCCGCGCAAAATTGAAACCGCGCGCATTGCGGACATGCACATTGCACTGAAAAACGGCTCGAACATCGCGCTGTTGAATGCGATGGGCCATGTCATTATTGAAGAAAATCTGTACGACAAAGCGTTCGTCGCTTCCCGCACAGAAGGCTTTGAAGAGTATCGTAAAATCGTTGAAGGCTACACGCCGGAGTCGGTTGAAGATATCACCGGCGTCAGCGCCAGTGAGATTCGTCAGGCGGCGCGGATGTATGCCCAGGCGAAAAGCGCCGCCATCCTGTGGGGCATGGGTGTAACCCAGTTCTACCAGGGCGTGGAAACCGTGCGTTCTCTGACCAGCCTCGCGATGCTGACTGGTAACCTCGGTAAGCCGCATGCGGGTGTAAACCCGGTTCGTGGTCAGAACAACGTGCAGGGTGCCTGCGATATGGGCGCGCTGCCGGATACGTATCCGGGATACCAGTACGTGAAAGATCCAGCTAACCGTGAGAAATTCGCCAAAGCCTGGGGCGTGGAAAGCCTGCCAGCGCATACCGGCTATCGCATCAGCGAGCTGCCGCACCGCGTAGCGCATGGCGAAGTGCGTGCCGCGTACATTATGGGCGAAGATCCGCTGCAAACTGACGCGGAGCTGTCGGCAGTACGTAAAGCCTTTGAAGATCTGGAACTGGTTATCGTTCAGGACATCTTTATGACCAAAACCGCGTCGGCGGCGGATGTTATTTTACCGTCAACGTCGTGGGGCGAGCATGAAGGCGTGTTTACTGCGGCTGACCGTGGCTTCCAGCGTTTCTTCAAAGCAGTTGAGCCGAAATGGGATCTGAAAACGGACTGGCAAATCATCAGTGAAATTGCCACTCGTATGGGTTATCCGATGCACTACAACAACACCCAGGAGATCTGGGATGAGTTGCGTCATCTGTGCCCGGATTTCTACGGTGCGACTTACGAGAAAATGGGCGAACTGGGCTTCATTCAGTGGCCTTGCCGCGATACTTCAGATGCCGATCAGGGGACTTCTTATCTGTTTAAAGAGAAGTTTGATACCCCGAACGGTCTGGCGCAGTTCTTCACCTGCGACTGGGTAGCGCCAATCGACAAACTCACCGACGAGTATCCGATGGTACTGTCAACGGTGCGTGAAGTTGGTCACTACTCTTGCCGTTCGATGACCGGTAACTGTGCGGCACTGGCGGCGCTGGCTGATGAACCTGGCTACGCACAAATCAATACCGAAGACGCCAAACGTCTGGGTATTGAAGATGAGGCATTGGTTTGGGTGCACTCGCGTAAAGGCAAAATTATCACCCGTGCGCAGGTCAGCGATCGTCCGAACAAAGGGGCGATTTATATGACCTACCAGTGGTGGATTGGTGCCTGTAACGAGCTGGTTACCGAAAACTTAAGCCCGATTACGAAAACGCCGGAATACAAATACTGCGCCGTGCGCGTCGAGCCGATCGCCGATCAGCGCGCCGCCGAGCAGTACGTGATTGACGAGTACAACAAGTTGAAAACTCGCCTGCGCGAAGCGGCACTGGCGTAATACAGTCCTTTCTACAGCCTCCTTTCGGAGGCTGTTTTTTTATCCATTCGAACTCTTTATACTGGTTACTCCCTACCCAATCGTATTATCAAAATGAAAAAAATTATCGCATTGATGTTGTTTTTGACATTCTTTGCCCACGCGAACGACTCCGAGCCTGGCAGCCAGTATTTAAAGGCAGCAGAGGCCGGGGACCGACGCGCACAATATTTTCTTGCCGACAGCTGGTTTAGCTCCGGCGATTTGAGCAAAGCCGAATATTGGGCACAGAAAGCCGCCGACAGCGGTGATGCTGATGCCTGCGCGCTGTTGGCGCAGATCAAAATCACCAATCCGGTCAGTCTGGACTATCCACAAGCAAAAGTTCTTGCAGAGAAAGCAGCGCAAGCGGGCAGTAAAGAAGGTGAAGTAACGCTGGCGCATATTCTGGTAAATACGCAAGCGGGTAAACCGGATTATCCAAAGGCGATTTCGCTGTTAGAAAACGCTTCGGAAGATCTGGAGAACGACTCTGCCGTCGATGCCCAAATGCTGCTTGGTTTGATTTACGCCAACGGCGTGGGCATTAAGGCCGACGATGACAAGGCAACCTGGTATTTCAAACGCAGCTCTGCGATTTCCCGAACCGGTTATTCCGAGTACTGGGCGGGAATGATGTTCTTAAATGGTGAAGAAGGTTTTATCGAGAAGAATAAACAAAAGGCGCTGCACTGGTTGAACCTGAGCTGTATGGAAGGGTTTGATACCGGGTGTGAAGAGTTTGAGAAATTAACCAACGGTTAAGGTAGGCCTGATAAGACGCGTTAAGCGTCGCATCAGGCATCCACACATTGCCGGGTGGATATCCCCGGCAATCTTCAATTATTGATCCGCAGTTTTATCAAATTTGCCCAGCACTTCACGCTCATAAGCCAGCGCTTTCTTACGGTCAAATTTGTGTTCCCACTTGGCAATCACCAGCACCGCCAGCGCATTACCCACCACGTTCAGCGCAGTACGCGCCATATCGAGGATACGGTCAACACCGGCAATAAACGCCAGACCTTCCAGCGGAATACCTACGCTACCCAGCGTTGCCAGCAGCACCACAAACGACACGCCCGGCACGCCAGCAATCCCTTTCGAGGTCACCATCAGCGTCAGCACCAGAATGATTTCCTGCCAGATGGACAGGTCAATGCCATACAGCTGAGCGATGAAAATAGCGGCAATACTTTGATACAGCGTCGAACCATCAAGGTTAAAAGAGTAACCGGTCGGCACCACGAAACTGGTGATCGACGCCGGTGCTCCGTAGGCTTCCATCTTCTCAATAATTCGCGGCAGCACGCTTTCAGAGCTTGCAGTGGAGTACGCCAGAATCAGCTCATCTTTCAGAATACGAATCAGGATCCAGACGCTTAACCCGCACAGGCGCGCCACAATTCCCAGCACTACCAGCGCGAAGAACAGAATGGCGAAATGCACCAGCAGCACCAGTTTCGCCAGTGGCCACAGAGACGAGAAACCAAAGTTAGCCACCGTCACCGCAATCAGCGCAAACACACCCACCGGCGCATAACGCATCACCATGTGAGTCACTTTAAACATGGTTTCAGAGATGGAGCGGAACACGGTCACCAGCGGTTCACGATGCGTCGCGGGCAGGGAGGAAAGCCCCAGACCAAACAGCACCGAGAAGAAGATGATCGGCAGCATTTCGCCTTTCGCCATCGACGCCACAATGTTCGTCGGCACCAGCGACAAAATCGTGCCCATAATGCCGTGGGAACTGCTTTGTACCGCTTCCGTAGTGCTCTGATATTTCGAGATATCGACGGTCGCCAGCTGCGACATATCCACCCCGGCACCGGGCTGGAAGACGTTCGCCAGAGTGATCCCCAAAATGATGGCGACGGTGGTGATCACCTCGAAGTAAATAATGGTTTTCGCGCCAATACGCCCGAGCTGTTTGGCATCACCAACACCCGCGATACCCACCACCAGCGTGGAGATCACAATCGGCACAACAATCATTTTGATCAGATGGATGAAGATATCACCCGCCGGAGAGAGCAAATTGACGACCAGCCAGTCGCGGCTGTCGCTATGGTAGTGCAGGTAGCTTCCCAGGAGAATGCCCAGCACCATAGCAAACAGAATCTGCCAGGCCAGGCTGAATTTTATATTTTTCATCAGAATAACTTCCTCAATGGAGCGCCGTTCCCCGTTCAGAAACGCGAGAACGTGACATACTGCCAGGGCATGAATTGTGTTGCGTTGGTTTGTAGATTTTTTTAACGCTTATGATCAGTATCATTTGCGCGGTATGTTGCGCAACCCTTTAACAACAGAGCTTTTCGCTGCATTAATGCATAATAACGCGAGTTTATGGCAGGATTAATGAATAACCATTTGTTATGGAAAGATTTTTATTTGTTTAATCTGCAATAATACTGATTGGTGATTATTTTTGGCATATGTTCATTCGATTATTTTTTATGCAGCTCAATAACATAATCTTCATCACCAGATGATTAATCCGATCTCCGCTGCAACAGTTTCGCCATATTAATCGACTCGACCAGCTGTGTCCGGTTAATCCGGGGTGAGTTGAGATCCATCACTTTTTGCCATAGTTCGATGGCTTGCGCGTAATTCGCCTGCATAAACGCATCGGAAGCCAGCAGCATCAGAGCGGTGATTTCGTTAGAGTCCAGCGCGAGGGCTTTGTCGATCATTGCGCGTGTCTGGGCGGTCATATGCTGGCTGGCCTGGTAATAAAGCACCGTCGCCAGCGCCGCATACAGTTCAGCGTTCTCACCACGTAGATGCAACGCCTGACGGTACGCCAGCAGCGAATTGCTGTAATCGTTTTGCCACAGATAGTACTCGCCCAGTAACGCCCACTGTTCGCTGTTTTGTGGATTAGCGCGGATTTTATCCTGCAATGCCTGAAGCTGCGCTTCCGGAGTTTGCTGGCTGGCAAACTGATGTAGCGGATCGCGCTGACGCTGATACTCCGCACGCACCGCCTGCCATTTTGGACTTAACAGATAACTGCCGACACAGAGAAATACCATCAATATCGTGAGTGTTGTCAGCATTTTCACCGGTATTTGAGGCGGTTTCATCGCTTCGCCCTTACCCGCCAGAGGATCAGTGCCATCAGCAGTAACAACACCACTGGCAGCGCCCACAACACCAGAGTCTGACCCGTCAACGGTGGGTTATAACGAACAAAATCACCGTAGCGTTCGGTCATCCAGCCAATGATTTCGACTTCACTTTTCCCCTCCGCCACCATGCTGTAAACCTGATGGCGCATACTGACTGCCACCGGCGCATTGGATTCCAGTAAGTTCTGATTCTGGCACTGCGGGCAGCGTAACTGGCTGGCAATATTTAACGCCTGTTCCTGTTGTTGCGGATTGGCGAATTGCCAGGTGTCTACAACCTGAGCGCGCGCAAAACAGGTAAATAACAGCAGTAGCGTGAGAAGCCCTTTATTCATCGCGCTTCCTCCCCCGCCATCCGCTTAACAATGCGCCCGCAATCATCAACAACCCTCCCCCCCAGATCCAGCGCACACCGCATTGTACATACAAACGAAAAGCGTAACGATCCGGCCCAGTTTTCTCCCCCATGACCGCATACCAGTCATGGATGCCGTTCCAGCGAATTGACGGTTCCATCATTTGCTGACGGCGTGCTTCGTAAAAACGCCGCTCCGGCGTCAGTTCACCAATACGTTGCTGATGGTCAAACAGTGCCACTATCGCTTTTTCGCTGGTGTAATTGCCTCTGGCTTGCAGATCGAGGCGCTCAAAACGGAAGGTGTATCCTGCCAGCGTCACCTGCTGACCCGGCTGTAAATTCAGGCTGATCTCCTGACGGCTGACGCTGGAGACCACGATCCCTGCGGCAAATAACAGCACGCCCGCATGCGCCAGCAGCGCCGGAAGCTGCACGCGTTTGCCAGAGACAAACGTCGCCAGCACAATCACCACCAGCATCAACAGACCAAACGGTAACGTCGCGCGGTTAAAATACGGCGCGCCAACGGAGAGGCGTCCCCAGCCCAGCAGGCCGTAAATCATCGGATAAAGCGTTCCCACCAGCACGATCAGTAGCACCGCGCAAAACAGCAACAGCGTAGCGAGGATTAACATTTCTCGCGATAACCCCGCAAAACGCACCGCCGGGCCACCGTCCCGCGCTCGCCAGCCATACAGAGCCAGAGACGCAAGGCTAATCAGTGCAAACAGGCTGAACAACGGCACGGCGCGGACGTTATCCAGCGCGAACGCATGAACCGAAACCAGAATGCCAGAACGGACAATTAAGGTACCCAGCAGCGACAGCATCAGAGTAACTATCGCCAGTAACAGCGACCAGTGGCGGAAAATCCCCCGCTGGCGTGTCAGGGACAAACTGTGCAGCAGTGCAGTGGCAGAAAGCCAGGGTAATAAAGAGGCGTTTTCCACCGGGTCCCAGAACCACCAGCCGCCCCAGCCCAGTTCGCAATAGGCCCACCAGGAACCGAGGATGATCCCCGCCGTTAATGCCCCCCAGCCTGGTAGTGCCCAGCGCCAGCAAATTCGGGCGCAGGCACCATCAAACTCGCTGCGCAGTAAACTCGCCAGCGCCACGCTCGCCGCCACCATCAAACCGCCATACCCGAGATAAAGCAGCGGCGGATGGAAGATAAGACCGGGATGTTGCAGCATCGGATTGAGATCGCGCCCTTCGATTGCTGGTGGAAATATCCGCACGAAGGGATCGGACCACAGCACTACAAACAGTAGCAGTGCGGCGAGCATGAGAGATAAAACGGCTAGCGTCAGCGGAAATAGCGGATCGGTTTGCTGCCGATAATGCCAGGCAAACAGCGCGCTCCAGGCGGAAAGCAGCAGCACCCAAAGCAGCAGCGAACCTTCATGACCGCCCCACACCGCCGCCAGTTTGAGTTCCCACGACAGCAGGCTGTAGCTATGTTGGGCGACATAAATGACCGAGAAATCGCTGATGAGAAAACAATACGTCAGTACGCCAAAGGCGAGCAGCAGGAGCGCGAACTGCGCCAGAATGCCGATGCAAGTGAGTCGCATCATGGCAGGCCAGCGTAACCGCACTCCCGCGAAGGTCATCAACGGGGTCAACACGTTGACCCCAAGACTTAACAACAACGCCAGAAAACCGACTTCAGGAAGGAATACGTCCAGAAACCACCTCTGTTCTGGCTTACGCCACCGTTAACTGCCCGGCGTAGAGAATGAAAAAACGCAGCATCAACACGCCGACCAGGCTGGCCCCACACGCCGCCAGCACAGCAGGAATGCCGGAACTGCGATTGACCCACGGTTTGAGCAACATTGGCACAATCAGCCCCAGCCCGGCGACACCAAGCCAGAACCACCACGTCCAGAAACCGCCGCCCAATGCCGCCACCAGCGCACGCACTTTACCGTCATCGCCCAGGGCCAGTCCGACAAAAAACGCCACCAGCAGGAAGATTTCGCCCCATACCACAGGGATCTCCATACGGTGTACAAAGTGCGCTTCCGTGGAATGCGGGTTACTGCGTTGGCGCATCGCCATGGCGATCAGCGCCACCGCCGCACCGGACGAGATGCCGGAGAAGAGGAACAACACCGGCAGGATCGGGTTATTGAGGAACGGATACGATTTCAGCGCCGATAGCAGAAAGCCGGTATAAGCCCCCAGCAGCACCGCCAGCACCAGCATCAATGTTTCCAGTCCGCGATGAACGGGCGTCAGCAGGCTCAGAACCTTTTGCACGATCCCCAGCTTCGGCAACCAGCGTTGTTGCAGGGCAAGCAAATCATGTTCAAAGATTTTCGCCAGCCACAGTACCAGCACCACCATGTAAAGCTGAAACAGCATCACCCCCATCGACATCACCGAGGTAAAACTGTAGTGGAACATCAGCTTCCAGAAGGTCCACGGTCTTGTCAGGTGGAAGACGAGGATCAACAGACCGAGGATCACCGCGCCCGGCCCGACAATCAGCGTGGTGCGCAGCAACGTGCTGTCGGCACCGCCCGCCTGCGGGTAGACGCGACGTAACATCACGGCCAGCGTCACCAGACCAGCAGAAATACCAATCAAAAACAGGTAGATGGCAATCGGCCAGTCCCACACCAGCGATTCAAAATGAAATGCGGAAGTCTGCGTCATTGGCTCACCTCCCCGTATTTAAACGGTACGCGGTACAGCTTCGGTTTGGTTCCCAGCGCCAGCTTGTAGCGGTAAGTGGGCTTCTGGCGCAGCAGTTGCGAAATCTCACTGTTGGGATCGTCCAGATTGCCAAACGTCAGCGCCTTCGTCGGGCAAGCCTCAACGCACGCGGGCAGCTTACCGGCCTGCAAATTGGTCTTACGGCAGAAATCGCATTTGTCCGCTGTCTTCGTGACCGGATGGATAAAGCGCACGCGGTACGGACAGGCGGCGATGCAGTACTGACAACCGACGCAGAGATCCGGATTAACATCGACAATCCCGCTGGCAGCATCGCGAAAAGACGCACCGGTCGGGCAGACGTCAACGCACGGCGCATGATCGCAGTGCTGGCAAGACTTACGGAAAAAGCGATATTTCACATCAGGAAATTCGCCCTGCGGCTCGCTACGAATAATCGTCAGGCGCGAGACACCTTCCGGCACCTTGTTCACTTCCCGACAAGCATCCATACAGGCGGTACAGCCGATGCATAACGACTCGTCATGCACCATGCCGTAACGCACCCCATTGATATTCAACGTTTTCGCCACCACGCGCCCTGCGGTGCCGCTGACGGCTGCCAGCACGCCGACGCCGGTGAGAAACTGGCGACGTGACCAGGTCATGGCTGCTCCTTAAGCAACGGAACAGACGCCGGGTTAAAGTTCGGATTGGTGCGCTGATCGCTGTGGCAATCGACGCAAATCTTAATCCGTCCTTTGTCACTTAACGTCTGCATCGTATCTTGCTGTGGATGCAGGGAATGGCAGCTGGCGCACGCCACTTTGGTTACGTGGACATCGTGTGGCCAGAACGCTTTTTGCAACTGTTCCGGCAGATGGCAGGACATACAGACGCTGTTCTGCTCTCCAACCTTGTACATCGGCTCGTTAAAGCGCATCACATCTTTCACCCCTTCGCGGTGTTGCGGTGATGGCTGGCCGTGACAGTTGGTGCAGGTGACCGGCAGTTTGTTATTCGGGTTGATAACGGAAGCATGTTTGCCATGCATACCTTCGGTATCTGGCTTATGACAGTCCAGACAGGCGGCATCCGGGTTACGCTGCTGGGTAACTTCGTAGCGATCACCAGATGCCTGCGCCGCAGGGGTAGCGGTAATTCCGTTCAGGCTCCACAACAGGCCCGACGCCAGCACCCCGGCAGTTAATAACGAACGTAATACGCTCATATTCACTCCATTGTGTTTTCCGCCCCTTGCGAGGCGGAACGGGGTTATTGGCTTAACAGACCGTTTTTACGTGCCTGCTCTTCCCACTGCGGGATCACCGTTTTGATGAAGTCCTGCTTCTCGGCCTTGATTTGTTCCATGTTCAGGCCAATGGCCTTCTGGGCTTTCTCTTTGGTCGAGATATCCGGGATCTGGATTTCATGGGTGATGCCTTTGGTTGCCAGCAGTCGCGCCAGTTTAGTGCGCGCATCCGCCGCTTTATCCATCGCCGTACCGAGCATCCTCAGACCTTCTTCCGGTGCGTGCATATGAATGCCGTGGGAAGCGATCGCCAGATCCCAACGCCACTGGGCATGACGGATATCGTCCTGAATCGGCTTCATTTCGGCTTCCGTCGCGCCTGCATCCAGCGCCGCTTTCGCTTCGAAGTGAGCGTGAACCAGTTGATCTTCAACCTTGATTTTCAGGTCGTTAATCGACTGCTTACGTTCCGCGACCACTTTTTGCAAGGCAGCTTTGTCCTGGGTATGGCAGTTCGCACAAGTCTGGGCGAAGTTATCAAACGGATTACCAATTTTATGGTCGGTGTAGAGTTTGCCTTCGGCGTTCTGCACTTTTGGCATATGGCAATCGATACAGGTCACGTTGTTTTTGCCATGAATGCCCGCTGTCCAGGTTTCATATTCCGGGTGCTGCGCTTTCAGCATTGGCGTTTTCGACAGGGAGTTAGTCCAGTCAGAGAAGGCAATTTTGTCGTAATACTGCTCCATATTTTCGACTTTCATGCCGTTATCCCACGGGAATTTAACCGCTTTGTTTTTGCCGTCGAAGTAATACTCCACATGGCACTGACCGCAAACCATCGATTGCTGGTCGAAACGTCCGGCTTTCTCAAAAGGTTTACCAATGGCTTCCATCGCGCGAGCCGCATACGGACGGGAAAGGGTTAACTCCGGTTTGCCTTTGGCGAACTCTGGTGAGGCAGTGTTATGGCAATCGGCACAACCTAAGTTGTTGACGATTTCCGGGCCGCCGCGCGCCCATTTTCCGTGGAAGTAGCCATCTTCGCCGTCTTTCTGGATCAGACGCGCCACATCCGGGCTTTTACAACTCCAGCATGCCATCGGTAGCGGACCATCTTCAGCGTTTTTCGGCGCACCGGTACGCAGGGTTTCACGCACATCGGTCACAGCAAAGGCATGTCCACGCGGCTTGTTGTAATCGCGCGAGAAGGGATACCCCGCCCACAGGATCACCAGCCGTGGATCTTCCGCCAGGGCGTCAACACGCTCTGACTGTTCCGAGGTGGCTTTCCAGGAGAGATATTGATCGGGATGTTGCGGGGCAAAGGTTTCATTCTTCGCTTCCACAGTTACAGGTTTTGCGGGAGTAGCCGTTTGTTCAGCGTGAACAGAAGTGAAAAAGAAAAAAGGAATCAATAAGCTGAAGATACGGCGTGCGTTTATTTTTATCCTTGTCATAGGGGCTTCATCCGAATTGCGCCATTGTTGCAATGGCGGTTTTTATTGTTTTTCACGACAGTAACCGCACCTACACTGTCATGACATTGCTCACCCCTATGTGTAACAAATAACCACACTGTGAATGTTGTCTTTAATCAATTGTAAGTGCATGTAAAATACCACTTTAGAGTTAGTCAGTATCTTCCTCTTTTTCAACAGCATGCATAACTGCATGTTCCTCAAAGAATTAATCAACTTTTGTTGCTGACCTTCAAAAATTACCCTGCCGTTTATTTGCACAATTCTACTTTTGCGTGATCTGTCGCCCAAATACTAAACAAAACTGCCAATACCCCTACATTTAACGCTTATGCCACATATTATTAACATCCTACAAGGAGAACAAAAGCATGAGTCAAATTCACAAACACACCATTCCTGCCAACATCGCAGACCGTTGCCTGATAAACCCTCAGCAGTACGAGGCGATGTATCAACAATCTATTAACGCACCAGATACCTTCTGGGGCGAACAGGGAAAAATTCTCGACTGGATCAAACCTTACCAGAAGGTGAAAAACACCTCCTTTGCCCCCGGTAATGTGTCCATTAAATGGTACGAGGACGGCACGCTGAATCTGGCGGCAAACTGCCTTGACCGCCATCTGCAAGAAAACGGCGATCGTACCGCCATCATCTGGGAAGGCGACGACGCCAGCCAGAGCAAACATATCAGCTATAAAGAGCTGCACCGCGACGTCTGCCGCTTCGCCAATACCCTGCTTGGGCTGGGCATTAAAAAAGGTGACGTGGTGGCGATTTATATGCCGATGGTACCGGAAGCTGCGGTCGCGATGCTGGCCTGCGCCCGCATTGGCGCGGTGCATTCGGTAATTTTCGGCGGCTTCTCGCCGGAAGCCGTTGCCGGACGCATTATCGATTCTAACTCACGACTGGTGATCACTTCCGACGAAGGCGTGCGTGCCGGGCGTAGTATTCCGCTGAAGAAAAACGTTGATGACGCGCTGAAAAACCCGAACGTCACCAGCATTGAACATGTGGTGGTACTGAAGCGTACTGGCGGGAAAATTGACTGGCAGGAAGGGCGCGACCTGTGGTGGCACGACCTGGTTGAGCAAGCGAGCGATCAGCACCAGGCGGAAGAGATGAACGCCGAAGATCCGCTGTTTATTCTCTACACCTCAGGTTCTACCGGAAAACCGAAAGGCGTGCTGCACACTACCGGCGGTTATCTGGTGTACGCGGCGCTGACCTTTAAATATGTCTTTGATTATCATCCGGGTGATATCTACTGGTGCACCGCCGATGTGGGCTGGGTTACCGGACACAGTTATTTGCTGTACGGCCCGCTGGCCTGCGGCGCGACAACGCTGATGTTTGAAGGCGTACCGAACTGGCCGACGCCTGCCCGTATGGCGCAGGTGGTGGACAAGCATCAGGTCAATATTCTCTATACCGCGCCCACGGCGATTCGTGCGCTGATGGCGGAAGGCGATAAAGCGATTGAAGGCACCGACCGTTCGTCACTGCGCATTCTCGGTTCCGTGGGCGAGCCAATCAACCCGGAAGCGTGGGAGTGGTACTGGAAAAAAATCGGCAACGAGAAATGCCCGGTGGTCGATACCTGGTGGCAGACCGAAACCGGCGGTTTCATGATCACCCCGCTGCCTGGCGCTACCGAGCTGAAAGCCGGTTCGGCAACACGTCCGTTCTTCGGCGTGCAACCGGCGCTGGTCGATAACGAAGGTAACCCGCTGGAAGGCGCTACCGAAGGCAGTCTGGTGATCACCGACTCCTGGCCGGGTCAGGCGCGTACGCTGTTTGGCGATCACGAACGTTTTGAGCAGACCTACTTCTCCACCTTCAAAAATATGTATTTCAGCGGCGACGGCGCGCGTCGCGATGAAGATGGCTATTACTGGATCACCGGGCGCGTGGACGACGTGCTGAACGTCTCGGGTCACCGTCTGGGAACGGCGGAGATTGAGTCGGCGCTGGTGGCGCATCCGAAAATCGCCGAAGCCGCTGTCGTCGGTATTCCGCACAATATTAAAGGTCAGGCGATCTACGCCTACGTCACGCTTAATCATGGGGAGGAACCGTCACCAGAACTGTACGCAGAAGTCCGCAACTGGGTGCGTAAAGAGATTGGCCCGCTGGCGACGCCAGACGTGCTGCACTGGACCGACTCCCTGCCTAAAACCCGCTCCGGCAAAATTATGCGCCGTATTCTGCGCAAAATTGCGGCGGGCGATACCAGCAACCTGGGCGATACCTCGACGCTTGCCGATCCTGGCGTAGTCGAGAAGCTGCTTGAAGAGAAGCAGGCTATCGCGATGCCATCGTAACCCACAATTGCCGGATGCGGCGTATAACGCCTTATCCGGTCTACACGCCCCTTTCTTTATAGTGGGAAAGGGCAAATATAAAAATTCCCCTAAGTATTTCGCGTTGCAGGAAGGAAGCAAGCGAGCATCTCCCAGGAGCATAGAAAACTATGTGACTGGGGGAGGCATGTGCGGCTGACGAACCTGCGGCGTGAATGACGACGGGGAACCTCTGGAGAATCTGTGATGAATGGTACGATTTATCAGCGGATAGAAGACAATGCGCATTTCAGGGAGTTAGTCGAAAAACGGCAACGGTTTGCCACCATCCTGTCGATTATTATGCTGGCAGTTTATATCGGCTTTATTTTACTGATCGCCTTCGCGCCCGGCTGGCTGGGCACCCCGCTGAATCCGAACACCAGCGTCACACGCGGTATTCCGATTGGTGTTGGAGTGATTGTGATCTCCTTTGTTCTCACTGGTATCTACATCTGGCGGGCGAACGGCGAATTCGACCGTCTTAATAATGAAGTCCTGCATGAGGTACAAGCATCATGAAAAGAGTTCTGACGGCGCTTGCCGCCACACTCCCTTTCGCAGCTAACGCCGCGGATGCTATTAGCGGGGCCGTAGAGCGCCAGCCAACGAACTGGCAGGCGATTATTATGTTCCTGATTTTCGTCGTGTTTACGCTCGGCATTACCTACTGGGCGTCAAAACGCGTACGTTCGCGTAATGACTACTACACCGCAGGCGGCAATATCACCGGTTTTCAGAACGGGCTGGCGATTGCCGGGGACTATATGTCTGCCGCCTCATTTTTGGGGATCTCCGCGCTGGTGTTTACCTCCGGCTATGATGGCTTAATTTACTCGCTGGGCTTCCTGGTGGGCTGGCCAATAATTCTGTTCCTGATTGCCGAACGTCTGCGTAACCTCGGTCGCTACACCTTTGCCGATGTAGCCTCTTACCGCCTGAAACAGGGGCCAATCCGTATTCTTTCGGCCTGTGGTTCTCTGGTGGTGGTGGCGCTTTACCTTATCGCTCAGATGGTAGGCGCAGGTAAACTGATCGAGCTGCTGTTTGGCCTTAACTATCACATTGCGGTGGTGCTGGTCGGCGTGCTGATGATGATGTACGTCCTGTTCGGCGGCATGCTGGCGACCACCTGGGTACAAATTATCAAAGCCGTTCTGTTGCTGTTCGGTGCCAGCTTTATGGCCTTTATGGTGATGAAACACGTCGGCTTTAGCTTCAACAATCTGTTCAGCGAAGCGATGGCGGTACACCCGAAAGGTGTCGACATCATGAAACCGGGCGGACTGGTGAAAGATCCGATCTCCGCACTCTCTCTGGGGCTAGGACTGATGTTTGGTACGGCTGGCTTGCCGCACATTCTGATGCGCTTCTTTACGGTCAGCGATGCCCGCGAAGCGCGTAAGAGCGTGTTCTACGCCACCGGATTTATGGGCTACTTCTATATTCTGACCTTTATTATCGGCTTTGGCGCGATCATGCTGGTTGGTGCGAATCCGGAATATAAAGACGCGGCGGGCCATCTGATTGGTGGTAACAACATGGCGGCAGTTCACCTGGCGAATGCAGTGGGTGGCAACCTGTTCCTCGGCTTTATTTCAGCGGTTGCTTTCGCCACCATTCTTGCGGTGGTTGCGGGTCTGACGCTGGCGGGCGCATCGGCGGTGTCTCACGACCTGTACGCTAACGTCTTCAAAAAAGGCGCGACTGAACGTGAAGAGCTGCGGGTATCGAAAATCACCGTTCTGATTTTGGGTGTGATTGCCATTATCCTCGGCGTGCTGTTTGAGAATCAGAACATCGCCTTCATGGTAGGCCTGGCGTTTGCCATCGCAGCGAGCTGTAACTTCCCAATCATTCTGCTTTCCATGTACTGGTCAAAACTGACCACGCGTGGCGCAATGATGGGCGGCTGGCTGGGGCTGATTACCGCAGTGGTACTGATGATCCTCGGCCCGACGATTTGGGTACAGATCCTTGGTCACGAAAAAGCTATCTTCCCGTATGAATACCCGGCGCTGTTCTCTATCAGCGTGGCATTCCTCGGCATCTGGTTCTTTTCGGCAACCGATAACTCAGCGGAAGGCGCGCGTGAGCGTGAACTGTTCCGTGCGCAGTTTATCCGCTCCCAGACCGGCTTTGGCGTTGAGCAAGGCCGCGCGCATTAATCTCTCCCCTTCCCCGGTCGCCTGACCGGGGAATACTCTTCCTCTGCAAAATGCATCACCTTTTCCCATAATATTAAACAAATAAACGCATTAAAAAATGAGCGATTTTTGACAGTCGTAGAAAATGATAATGCAGAGAATATGCCTTTTCTTTCTTGTTAATTATAAGGATATTTTATGTGCTACAATGGTTTAAATAATATGTTTTTCCCTCTTTGCCAGATTAACAATAACCACTCTGTCACAAGTCCATCACATACAAAGAAAACAAAATCAGATAATTACAGAAAACATCATAAAAACACGTTAATTGACAATAAAGCCCTCTCTCTTTTCAAAATAGATGATCATGAAAAAGTGATAGGCTTGATTCAGAAAATGAAAAGATTTTATGATAGTTTACCATCAGGAAAAATCACGAAAGAAACGGACAGGAAAATACATAAATATTTTATAGATATAGCTTCACATGCAAATAATAAATGTGATGATAGAATTACGAGAAGAGTTTACCTTAATAAAGATAAGGAAGTGTCCATTAAGGTAGTATATTTTATAAACAATGTCACCGTCCATAATAATACTATCGAAATCCCACAGACAGTAAATGGTGGTTACGATTTTTCACACCTTAGCCTGAAAGGCATCGTGATTAAAGATGAAGATTTATCCAATTCGAATTTTGCAGGTTGCAGACTACAAAACGCTATTTTCCAGGACTGTAATATTTATAAAACGAATTTTAATTTCGCTATAATGGAAAAAATACTTTTTGATAATTGTATTCTCGATGACTCAAATTTCGCTCAGATAAAAATGACTGACGGAACTCTAAATGCATGCTCCGCTATGCATGTTCAATTCGTCAATGCAACAATGAATAGAGCCAATATTAAAAATACCTTCCTTGATTATTCAAATTTTTATATGGCGTACATGGCTGAGGTAAATCTTTATAAAGTAATAGCGCCATATGTTAATTTATTTAGAGCCGATCTTAGTTTCTCTAAACTCGATTTAATTAACTTTGAACATGCTGATCTGTCTCGCGTCAATCTGAACAAAGCAACCCTCCAGAATATAAACTTAATTGATAGCAAACTCTTTTTTACGCGGCTGACAAATACATTCCTTGAAATGGTTATATGTACCGGCTCTAATATGGCTAATGTTAATTTTAATAATGCCAATTTAAGCAACTGCCATTTCAACTGTTCTGTTTTAACAAAAGCCTGGATGTTTAATACCCGTCTCTATCGGGTTAATTTCGATGAGGCTAACGTGCAGGGAATGGGCATTTCCATTCTCCGTAGGGAGGAAAATATCCCCATTGATAGTGATATCCTGGTAACACTACAGAAATTCTTTGAAGAAGATTGTACCTCTCATACTGGCATGTCACAAACTGAGGATAATATTCATGCAGTCGCTATGAAGATTACTGCAGATATTATGCAACACGCAGATTGAGATTAAGCCGAAGAACAGCCAATGAATTGACTTTAAAAGAGAGATAACTTATTTGTTTTAGAATCATGTATGTTAGCCCGAGCTAACCTGTTAAAGGTGCAAAAGATTGCACCTTTTTCAAATTACCTCGGGCCTGGTTACGTTGCTTTCGGCTTACTGATTTTCCTCAATCAACAACGCTTCAAGCAAATCGAGATCGTGCAGTAATTTTTGCAGCGTTTCGTTGCTGATCTCCCGCGTGGCGCGCAGGTGGTACAGTTCAGCACGTTCAGAACGCAATGCCGCCAGACGGAAGCGACGCTCAAGGTTCTCTTCCTGCACGGAACTTTCAACGTCGTTACGTCCATCGGCGCGACGACGCAGGTTACCAATGACGCGAGAACTGACCTCCGTAAGCAGCTGGTTATCGATATTCTCTTCGGTATCCGCCGCCAGACGCTCCTCCATTTTCTGGATCGCCACAATCGCCACTTCTGCCGTTGCCGCTCGCGCAATACGTTCCTCTTTCAATTGTTGCGAATGGTCCGCGACTTCAATGTGTTGTAGCAGAATAGGCAACATCACCACGCCGACAAACAGCGAGAAGAGAATGACACCAGCCGCCAGGAATACCAGCTCATAGCGCGCCGGGAAGACGTTACCATCCGGCAAGAGCAGCGGGATAGAGAGCACACCGGCCAGAGTGATCGCCCCACGCACCCCGGCGAAAGACGCGATCAGGATTTCTCGTGTGGTCCACGAACCAAACTCCATCGGCTTCTTCTTCAGGAAGCGGTTGCTGAACTTTTTCATCGTCCACAGCCAGCCGAAACGGACCAGCATCAGCGCCGCATAAATCAGAATGATATCGGTAAACAGCATCCAGATTTCGACGTTAGGGTCGATTTCTGCCGCCATCAGCGACGTCTCCAGAATACCCGGCAGCTGCAGACCTAACAGCAGGAATACCATGCCGTTAAAGACAAATTCCAGCATCGCCCAGGTACTGTTTGCGCGCAGGCGCATTGCCAGCGGCGCACGGCGCATCACACCGGAGCGGGTGATGGTCATCCCGGCGGCAACCGCAGCGAGGATGCCGGAAACGCCAATATGTTCGGCAATCAGATAAGAAGCGAATGGCAGCAGGAACAGCAGGACGATCTGCGTCGCGGGTTCATCACCGCCCCAGCGGCTGAGGAATCGCAGCGAGCGACCGTACAGCCAGCTCACCACAAAACCGGCGAGAATACCGCCAATGGCTACTTTCATAAATTCGACCGTCGCACCGCCAACGGTGAAGATCATCGTCCCCATCGCCACTGCTACGGCAAACTTCAACGACACCAGGCCAGAGGCGTCATTCATCAACGCTTCGCCCTGCAAAATGCCCATGATTTTTTTCGGGATGCGCCCTTCGCCAACAATCCCGGAGAGCGCCACAGCATCGGTCGGAGAAAGCACCGCCGCCAGCGCAAAGGCGGGGATCAGCGGAATACCCGGCACCACCCAGTAAATAAGGAAGCCAATGCCGACCACGGTGACCACCACCAGCGCCAGCGCGAGGCCGAAAATCTCTCGACCATGTTCGAGAAATTCACGGGTCGGCGTTTTCCAGCCATCAGCGAACAGCAACGGCGGGATAAACAAGACTAAAAAGAGTTCAGGATCAAACTCCACATGCAAACCAAACGTCGGCCACGCCAGTAGCGCACCGATGGCGATTTGCATAAGCGGAAGCGGGATCTGAAAGGGCATGACACGAGTGACCACCCCGGACAGCGAGACCACGAGGGTCATTATCAGTATGGTGAAGAAGATTTCCATGCGTTCCCTGTTTGCGATGTTTTTTATGATCTGAGAAAGACGTTATGCCTGAATTCTCATTTTTTCAGAATATCGCAAAAGCTCACACAATGTGCGGAGAAAATAAAAACGGGCAGCCATTGCCACCCGTTTTCAGAATCATATGAAAGATTAGATAGCCCAGCCACCCGCATAGAAGGTCACCAGCGCCACAGCGATAACGACCGTACCGATGTTCAACTTGCGCCATTCGCCGGAAACCAGACGACCAATCACCAGAGTCGCGAAGCCGATCATGATGCCTGTTACGATGTTACAGGTCAGCACGATGAATACCGCCGTAACCAGACCCGCCATCGCATCAACAAAATCAGCAAAGTCGATTTTCGCCACGTTACTCAGCATCAGCAGGCCAACGTACATCAGCGCCGGAGCCGTTGCATACCCCGGAACGAGGTAAGAGAGCGGAGAGAGGAACAGAATCAGCAGGAACAGCACGCCAACGGTGATAGCCGTCAACCCGGTTTTACCGCCCGCCGCCGTACCCGCCGCAGACTCGATGTATACCGCTGCCGGAGCTGCACCCACCAGGCCAGAGAAAACGCTGCTCATGGAGTCGGTGGTCAGTGCTTTCCCACCGTCAATGATCTGCCCGTCTTTATCCAGCAGGTTCGCCTGACCGGCGACGGCGCGGATAGTTCCGGTGGCATCAAATACTGCCGTCATCACCAGCGCCAGAACGCTTGGCAGGACTACAGGATTCAGCGCGCCCATAATGTCCAGGCTGCCAATCAGTGAATTGCCGTTTTCATCGCTCAATGAAGGCATGGCGAAAACGCCGGAGAAATGGACGTTAGGATCGAAGATCAAACCGACAATTGAGATACCGATAATGGTCAGCAGAATGCCACCAGGGACTTTCAGTTTTTCCAGGCCGATGATCACCGCCAGACCTACCAGTGACATAATCACCGGGAAGGTCGCGAAATCACCCAGCGCAACGGGCAGACCATCAAGCGGGTTTTTAATCACCAGACCGACACCATTAGCGGCAATGAGCAGCAGGAACAGACCGATACCGATCCCCGTGCCGTGCGCCACACCGTGCGGCAAGTTGCGCAAAATCCAGCTACGGATACCCGTGGCAGAAATTACCGTAAACAGTACACCCATCAGGAACACAGCACCCAGCGCGACAGGTACGCTAATATGTTGCCCCAGCACCAGACTGAATGCGGTAAACGCCGTCAGGGAGATGGCGCAACCAATCGCCAACGGCAGATTAGCCCACAGACCCATCACGATAGAACCGAGTCCGGCAACCAGACAGGTCGCAACGAAAACTGCCGCAGGCGGGAAGCCCGCTTTACCCAACATGCCTGGAACGACGATAACCGAGTAGACCATCGCCAGAAACGTTGTTAACCCGGCAACCACTTCCTGACGGACAGTGCTTCCACGTTGTGAAATTTTAAACCAGGCGTCGAGTGAACCGCCGGTACGCGCTGATGGCGTAGACATAAGAGAACATCCCCTGAGAGTTTAATTTTCGTCAAGATGCGTGGCGGACAATCCCCTGCCAGCGAAACGTTATCTTCCTGCTCCAGGTTTGCGACAAATTGGTGCGTCGCAAAAAAGCAAACGTTTAGCTCCGCGCATACAAAACGGGTGGTAAAAAAAGCAAACGATTATCCGGCGATCATAGCGGCTTTTTCAACCGAAGTTTGCTGCTTTTTTCTCTTTTATTGTCTTGACGATGAAAAACCAGGCAATTGATGCGCAAACGTTATCGTCGATGCGCAAGATTGCAGCGTTATCGAGCCGCATACCGTTCAGGATTGCGATAAAAAATCGTCTGAGATGACAAAAATATTGCGGCTAAAAAGTGTACTTTTACACTGGCGAAGAAACGCCGGTGACATACAATTAAAGCATCAACACCAACCGGAACCTCCACCACGTGCTCGAATGAGGTGTGTTGACGTCGGGGGAAACCCTCCTGTGTACCAGCGGGATAGAGAGAAAGACAAAGACCGGAAAACAAACTAAAGCGCCCTTGTGGCGCTTTAGTTTTGTTCATCTTCCAGCAAGCGTGCGCCTGTGCCTTCTTCTCCTAAGCGGTCGCCCGGGTTACGCAATGGGCAATCACTGCGCGAAAGGCAGCCACAACCAATACATCCGTCCAGCTCGTCACGCAGCGCCACTAAGGTATGAATGCGCCGATCCAACTCTTCTCGCCATTGGGACGAAAGCTGTTTCCACTCTTTCGCACTTAATGTATGCCCTTCGGGCAACACGCCAAACGCTTCACGAATGGTCGCCAGAGGAATGCCAATGCGCTGAGCAATTTTGATGATTGCGACATATCGCAACACATCACGTTTATATCGCCGCTGATTGCCACTATTACGGATACTGCTAATCAACCCTTTGCTTTCATAGAAATGCAGCGCCGATACCGCCACACCGCTGCGTTTTGCCACTTCGCCGGGGGTTAGCAGCGCTTTAATGCGGGGTAATTTCTTTTCCATAAATCGCTTTACCTCAAGTTAACTTGAGGAATTATACTCCCCAACAGATGAATTAACGAACTGAACACTGAAAAGAGGCAGATTTATGTCCCATCAGAAAATTATTCAGGATCTTATCGCATGGATTGACGAGCATATTGACCAGCCGCTTAACATTGATGTCGTCGCAAAAAAATCAGGCTATTCAAAGTGGTACTTACAGCGGATGTTCCGCACGGTGACGCATCAGACACTTGGTGATTACATTCGCCAACGCCGCCTGTTACTGGCCGCCGTTGAGTTGCGCACCACCGAGCGTCCGATTTTTGATATCGCAATGGACCTGGGTTATGTCTCGCAGCAGACCTTCTCCCGCGTTTTCCGTCGGCAGTTTGATCGCACTCCCAGCGATTATCGCCACCGCCTGTAGTTTTATTGCCCGCGCGTTAACTCCCGCGCGGGTAATTGCTCCATCCATTGCATAAACACCTGCGGCGGCATCGCCTTCGCAAAGAACCATCCCTGGCAATAGCGCACGCCGCGTTTGCGCAGCCAGTTAACCTGCTCCTCAGTTTCGACGCCTTCAGCGATCGTTTTTAACCCCAGACTGTGCGCCAGCTCGATGATGTGTTCCGCAATCAAATGACTGGTTTTATGGGTGGTCAGCGTCTCAACAAACGATTTATCGATTTTCAAAATATCGACATTCAATGATTTAAGGTTATGCAAGTTAGAGTAGCCAATACCAAAATCATCAATTGCCACTTCGTAACCAGCCTGGCGGAAAGCCAGAATAATTGGTGTCATTTTGTCGACATCAAGAAATGCATGTTCAGTCACTTCAAATTTAATTTGCTGTGGACGCACCGCGTATTGCTCTGTTTTCTGATTGGTTCGCGCTATCAACCGTGACGTATGAAAATCGGAGGCCGACAGGTTAATAGAAACATAGCGATCGGCATGTGTTGCCAGGTACGCGCCCAGATCGCGGAAGACATTATCAATAACATAATCAGTTACCTGTCCGATCATCCCCTCCTTTTCTGCCAGCGGAATAAACTCTGCCGGATTCATTACTTGCCCCTGCTCACCAGGCCAACGTAACAATGCTTCAGCGCCGATACATTTTTCTGTTTTGATATCGATTATTGGCTGGTAATAAAGGCAAAGTTGATGTTTTTCGAGGGCGCGTTGCAATTTGCGTTTGGGAGACAAATAGTTTTGCCGAATACGTAGCCAGAGTAATAACAGAACAAGACTCCCCAAAATACCGGCGGGTAACGCAAAAATAAGATGATTATAAAAATGCGCTATAAGACGTTGATATGAAGTCGCAACAATGGCTGCAATTGGGCGTTTTGTCGAATAAACTGTCGCATATAAATAGCCATTTCTTTGTACGGTTAAATCATTCAAATGAATCAGTGGAGAAAACGTTGCTGCCGAGGCCTCGTTGCTTAACGAGAAAAAGGTTTTCGTTACCGTATCATACACACCCCATTGCAATGTCGGATCATCAGACATCACTTCACTCCAGAAGAGAGGGTTGATGACCACCACATAATTTCCCCGCTGCATATAGGTCATTTTATAGCCAGAGAAAAAAGGCGTATCGCGGTAATAATAGATAGAAACGTTAGGTTCACGCTTATAATCGGCCGGTGCAATCGTATAGCCGTTTACAGGCGCTATCAGCGATGAGCATAAAAAATGGTTATCACGGGCATAGATCAATTCATTAATATAAAGATAGCCACGAATAATATTCAACATTCGCTTTTGATGGGCTGGAGTGCAAACTTGCCCCTGATAGCGTTCTGCTGCATCGCTCACTAAATCTGCCTGGCGAATGACCAGCTCGGATTTATCCAGCGCCAGCTGAGCAAAAGTTTGGAGCTGACTATTCACTTCTGATTTTGCCCAAAGGAAGGCAATCCATAGCGACAGTATGATGGGAAAGAGAACTAAAAAGATAATGCCCGGCAACGCCAGTAATTGGTGTCGTGCACGATGACTCATTGCTATCAATTTCCTGCCTGTTTATACCCGGTCATTGCAAGGCGAGAACCCTGGTTATCGACGTCTTTAGATAAATCTTACGGTATAAATAGCACTTTTGCCTGATTTGAAATTGATACCTTTTTAATCGTCACCTGAATAAAAATAATTCATTGATATTCAAAACTAATTTCCTACAGGAATGCAGAGGCGGTGGGAAGATATCCCCTTAATGCCGCTGAAAAAACACATAATCTGTACGGCAATAAAAGTCACGGCCTAATCTGGCTAACAAACAATCAATTGTGATATAGTTCACAAAATTAATGAAACAAACAGAGTGTTTCTTTTTTGTGTTCTGCAAGCCCCGCGATAGCCAGATTGTATCACGCCTCCCGTGAACAACGCCGCGCTGTCCGAGGCATCGGCTCTTTTCAGAGGAATTGTTTGATGGCTACCCTCACCACTGGCGTGGTTCTTCTTCGCTGGCAACTTCTTAGTGCCGTAATGATGTTTCTGGCCAGCACACTCAACATCCGTTTTCGTCGGTCTGATTATGTCGGGCTTGCAGTGATCAGCAGCGGTCTGGGCGTGGTTTCTGCCTGCTGGTTCGCAATGGGGTTGCTTGGCATCACAATGGCGGATATCACCGCCATCTGGCACAACATCGAGTCGGTGATGATAGAAGAGATGAATCAGACACCGCCACAATGGCCAATGATTTTGACTTGATATGTAGAAGCCTCCAAAACGGAGGCTTCTTTTTTACGGCTGGCAGATGCTTTAATCATCCACCTTAAAACAATATAACCTATTGTTTTAATGACAAATCAGAACGGAATATCGTCATCAAAGTCCATCGGCGGCTCGTTAGACGGTGCTGCCGGAGCAGACTGCTGCGGGCGAGACTGCGCGCCGCCGCTGAACTGATTGCCGCCCTGCGGCTGCTGAGGCTGACCCCAACCGCCCTGCGGCTGACCACCACCGATATTGCCACCTGCAGGAGCGCCACCACCCTGACGACCACCCAACATCTGCATGGTGCCACCAACGTTCACCACGACTTCTGTGGTGTAGCGATCCTGACCGGATTGATCGGTCCATTTGCGGGTACGCAGCTGACCTTCGATATAAACCTGAGAACCTTTACGCAGATATTCGCTGGCTACTTCTGCCAGTTTGCCGAACAGCACAACGCGGTGCCATTCAGTCTGCTCTTTCATCTCGCCGGTCGCTTTGTCACGCCAGGATTCGGAAGTAGCCAGCGTAATGTTGGCAACAGCGCCACCATTTGGCATGTAGCGTACTTCCGGGTCCTGACCCAGATTACCAACGAGAATAACCTTGTTTACGCCTCTGCTGGCCATGTTCGTGTCTCCTGAAAAAAAAATCGTTCTGAATAAGTGTAAACGCGCGATTGTACCATTACCAATAGCGCTTTTACTATGTTGTGACCTCGGTTCCGGGAAACAAACCTGGCCAGACATTGTTACACAACACTCCGGGTATTGCATTCCAATACTGTATATTCATTCAGGTCAATTTGTGTCATAATTAACCGTTTGTGATCGCCGGTAGCACCATGCCACCGGGCAAAAAAGCGTTTAATCCGGGAAAGGTGAATGGATAAGATCGAAGTTCGGGGCGCCCGCACCCATAATCTCAAAAACATCAACCTCGTTATCCCCCGCGACAAGCTCATTGTCGTGACCGGGCTTTCGGGTTCTGGCAAATCCTCGCTCGCTTTCGACACCTTATATGCCGAAGGGCAGCGCCGTTACGTTGAATCCCTTTCCGCCTACGCGCGGCAGTTTCTGTCACTGATGGAAAAGCCGGACGTCGATCATATTGAGGGGCTTTCTCCTGCCATCTCAATTGAGCAGAAATCGACGTCTCATAACCCGCGTTCTACGGTGGGGACAATCACCGAAATCCACGACTATTTGCGTTTGTTGTTCGCCCGCGTCGGTGAGCCGCGCTGCCCGGACCACGACGTCCCGCTGGCGGCGCAAACCGTCAGTCAGATGGTGGATAACGTGTTGTCCCAGCCGGAAGGTAAACGCCTGATGCTGCTCGCGCCAATCATTAAAGAGCGCAAAGGCGAACACACCAAAACGCTGGAGAACCTGGCAAGTCAGGGTTACATCCGTGCTCGTATTGATGGCGAAGTCTGCGATCTTTCCGATCCGCCGAAACTGGAACTGCAAAAGAAACATACCATTGAAGTGGTGGTTGATCGCTTCAAGGTGCGTGACGATCTTACCCAACGTCTTGCCGAGTCGTTTGAAACCGCGCTGGAGCTTTCCGGTGGTACCGCGGTAGTTGCGGATATGGACGACCCGAAAGCGGAAGAGTTGCTGTTCTCCGCTAATTTCGCCTGCCCAATTTGCGGCTACAGTATGCGTGAACTGGAGCCGCGACTGTTTTCGTTTAACAACCCGGCAGGGGCCTGCCCGACCTGTGACGGCCTTGGCGTGCAGCAATATTTCGATCCTGACCGCGTGATCCAGAATCCGGAACTGTCGCTGGCTGGCGGTGCGATCCGAGGCTGGGATCGCCGCAACTTCTATTACTTCCAGATGCTGAAATCGCTGGCAGATCACTATAAGTTCGACGTCGAAGCGCCGTGGGGCAGCCTGAGCGCGAACGTGCATAAAGTGGTGTTGTACGGTTCTGGCAAAGAAAACATTGAATTCAAATACATGAACGATCGTGGCGATACCTCCATTCGTCGTCATCCGTTCGAAGGCGTGCTGCACAATATGGAGCGCCGTTATAAAGAGACGGAATCCAGTGCGGTACGCGAAGAATTAGCCAAGTTTATCAGCAATCGCCCGTGCGCCAGCTGCGAAGGGACGCGTCTGCGTCGAGAAGCGCGCCATGTGTATGTCGAGAATACGCCGCTGCCTGCTATCTCCGACATGAGCATCGGTCATGCGATGGAATTCTTCAACAATCTCAAACTCGCAGGTCAGCGAGCGAAGATTGCGGAAAAAATTCTTAAAGAGATTGGCGATCGCCTGAAATTCCTCGTTAACGTAGGCCTGAATTACCTGACACTTTCCCGCTCGGCAGAGACACTTTCTGGCGGTGAAGCCCAGCGTATCCGTCTGGCGAGCCAGATTGGTGCGGGCCTGGTTGGCGTTATGTACGTGCTGGACGAGCCGTCTATCGGCCTGCACCAGCGCGATAACGAGCGCCTGTTGGGTACGCTTATCCATCTGCGCGATCTCGGTAATACCGTGATTGTGGTGGAGCACGACGAAGACGCGATTCGCGCCGCTGACCATGTGATCGACATTGGCCCGGGCGCAGGTGTACACGGCGGTGAAGTGGTCGCAGAAGGTCCACTGGAAGCGATTATGGCAGTGCCTGAGTCGTTGACCGGGCAGTACATGAGCGGCAAACGCAAGATTGAAGTGCCGAAGAAACGCGTTCCGGCGAATCCGGAAAAAGTGCTGAAGCTGACAGGCGCACGTGGTAATAACCTGAAAGACGTGACGCTGACGCTGCCAGTCGGTCTGTTTACCTGCATCACAGGGGTTTCAGGTTCCGGTAAATCGACGCTGATTAACGACACACTGTTCCCGATTGCCCAACGCCAGTTGAATGGTGCGACCATCGCCGAACCGGCACCGTATCGCGATATTCAGGGGCTGGAGCATTTCGATAAAGTGATCGATATCGACCAAAGCCCAATTGGTCGTACTCCGCGTTCTAACCCGGCGACCTATACCGGCGTGTTTACGCCTGTGCGCGAACTGTTTGCGGGCGTACCGGAATCCCGTGCGCGTGGTTATACGCCAGGACGTTTCAGCTTTAACGTCCGTGGCGGACGCTGCGAAGCCTGTCAGGGCGACGGTGTGATCAAAGTGGAGATGCACTTCCTGCCGGATATCTACGTACCGTGCGACCAGTGCAAAGGCAAACGCTATAACCGTGAAACGCTGGAGATTAAGTACAAAGGCAAAACCATCCACGAAGTGCTGGATATGACCATCGAAGAGGCGCGTGAGTTCTTTGATGCCGTACCTGCACTGGCGCGTAAGCTGCAAACGTTGATGGACGTTGGTCTGACGTACATTCGCCTGGGGCAGTCCGCAACCACACTTTCTGGTGGTGAAGCCCAGCGCGTGAAGCTGGCGCGTGAGCTGTCAAAACGCGGCACCGGGCAGACGCTGTATATTCTTGATGAGCCGACCACCGGTCTGCACTTCGCCGATATTCAGCAACTGCTCGACGTACTGCATAAACTGCGCGATCAGGGCAACACCATTGTGGTGATTGAGCACAATCTCGACGTGATCAAAACCGCTGACTGGATTGTCGACCTGGGACCGGAAGGCGGCAGTGGCGGCGGCGAAATCCTCGTCTCCGGTACGCCAGAAACCGTCGCGGAGTGCGAAGCTTCGCATACGGCACGCTTCCTCAAGCCGATGCTGTAATCGTTAAGGCCGCTTTCTGAGCGGCCTTTTCCTTTCAGAGTTGCACCAGCAATTTACGTTTTTCTTCCGGCAGCAAATTCACCGCCTGCTGATAAGACGCATCCACCAGATAATAGATTTGCGAATCCGGTAGCGATCCGTCGAGATACACGGTGCTCCAGTGCGCTTTATTCAGATGGCGGCTTGGACGCACATCGCTGTGCTGCTGACGTAGCAGCTCCGCCAGCTCCGGGCTGGTTTTCAGCGAAACCGCCGGGCGATTTTCTACTTCTTTCACCATCGCAAACAGTACATCTTCCACTTTGATCTGCGTCGCTTTCCAGTCGTTATGCACGCTCTGTTCTGCGCCTGGTTTTGCCATGCAATATTGTAGCAACTCCGAAATGGTCATTTTTTACTCCCCTTGTAGTGTCGCGATAATGCGACGCGATCCGCCGTGGATGCGATGTTCCCCCAGCCAGATGCCTTGCCAGGTGCCGGTCTGAATACGCCCTTTATGCACCGGCAATACAAGCGATGTTCCCAGCATTGAGGATTTGATATGAGAAGGCATATCGTCTGCTCCCTCATAGTCATGCTCATAATTTCCGTTGTCGGGAACTGTGCGGAGGAAAAAACGCTCCATGTCGTGGCGTACGGTGGGATCGCAGTTCTCATTAAGTGTCAGAGAGGCGGAGGTATGTTGCAACAACAGATGCAGTAAACCGATGTTAACGCGCGGCATATCAGCCAGCTGATTCAGAATTTCATCCGTTACCAGATGAAACCCACGAGATTTGGCGCTAAGCGTGAGCGTCTTTTGATACCACATGTGCTGCTCCTTGATAAAACTCTCTTAATCAGTTTGCAGCAAGACAGAGAAAGGATAAAGGTGTGATTAAAAAAACAGCATTCGGGAGAGTGTCACGCTCTCCCGCGCTGTCAGTATTCTGAATTGACGATCACCTCTTCACCAAACGCACCCGCTTGTGGCAAGGGTTTGTAGGTAGAGTTGGAGGCGCGCAGAATGCGGATACCACGAGCGCCGACATCGCGTGCGGCGGTAATATCGTTATCGGAATCGCCATAAAAAATTCGGATATTTTTATCCTGCAGCCATTGCGATTTTGTATTTTGCCCTGGTTTATCACCCGCAAAGATCACCGGATTCATATTGGTGGCAGGAATATGAAAATTATCCGCCAGCGTTTTTGAAACCGTTTCTGTTTTCGTCGGGCTACGACCAGTCACAAAGAAGATCGCGTCACCGCGGCGTACATGCATATCAATCAGCTGGCGAGCGACCTCTTTCGGAATGCTGAATTCATCCCAGCCATTGTTCATTTTTTCCCAGAACACAGGATTTTTCAGATAATCTTCGCTTTCTGGCGAGAAGGTTTTTTTGCCGCGCCAGAAGCCCGGACTGGAAAAAAGTACCGTGTCATCGATATCAAACCCCACCGCCATTGGCGGACGCCCTGCGAGGCTATTTTCAATTTGTGCGACCGAAACCCAATGAATTGGTGCCTGTTCAGCAAGCCTGGCAACGTTAGTACCAGGGTTAAGCGGCGAAGGAGATGAGGCCAGGGCAACAGCGGAACTGTTTAGAGCGAACAATAAGCAAACGGCACTGATTGCCTGTGTGATCTTGCGCATATTTTTCCCTAAATAGTCAGTATGTTGAAACTTTTTATTGTGAGATTTGTTGCAAAAACCATCTGACCATAACGCCAGCAGCAGGGGAAAGGAAGGATTATCTGCGGTTTTTGTGATGAAAAGCAGGATGATTATATTTAACCCAGTAAATACGTTCCTGTCGTTTTTTTGTAAAAAAATGTTTATTCCTCAATGAAGGATACATTAATTTTACGTTTATTATGATGAATCCTCTGCAAATGAGCGAAATTTGATAGAACATTTATCTGCTGTACGATTTAATGAACTTAATGATACAGCATTACAAAAACAATCGAAGTTTATAAAGATGATTTCTGGTTGACCAGAACCCTACCCTACAATGGTGACTAATTTTATTACTCTCGAAGGAGATGATGATATGAATATATCATATGTGAATAGCAACAAAATGACATCTTTACCTGTTGAGCTAGATGCACTAAATAATAAAGATATCTCTTATTCCAAAGATTTTTCTTATGCCAAAGATTTCTTTTTATATATAGAAACACAGTTAAAAATTGCAAAAGATTTTTGTAGACCAGGAGAGGAAGTATCAAGATCTATTGCAAATAAAGTTTTTCATGCATTTATTGATTTAGTTAACAAAATCAGAGGCAAGAAAGATTGTATGTATATTTGCACACTTTGCTGTTTTGCCGAGGAGGTTAAAGGTGATTATTCTCATTACAGGACCTTTTTATTTGATATTGGTAATCAATATAAGGTTAAACTTACACAAAGCGGAAAAAAAGAGTTCTCTTTAACATTAGAATTTAACGATACTATAATTGAATCTCAGAAAGTCACAGGCAATAAGGCAAAGCATATTCTTGAGGATATAGAAATATTCTATCGTAACAAACCCGATACTTATTATTAAATTTAATAATGGTTAGATGTGCAGAAATTATTACTCCACACGGTAAAACAGGGAAAAGCACTCCAGAACATTGGGATAAACTTAACAAGTTAGAACTAACAACGTTTTATTACCTCTCACGTAGAACGATGGCATCAAAAAAATCATCTATAAAGCAAGAGTGAAAGCGACGACAGTTTAATTTCACTGCAGGCTGGATAACTCCAGCCTGCTTTCCTGCATTACATTACCGCAGCAAACGCCTTTGCTACACGTTGTACATTTGCCGTATTTAACCCGGCGACACACATGCGACCGCTGGCGATGAGATAAATACCAAACTCCTCACGTAGTCGGTCAACCTGAGCGGCACTTAAACCGGTATAACTGAACATGCCGCGCTGATTAAGCAGATAATCGAAATTGCGTTCTGGTATCTCTGTGCTCAATACCTTCACCAGTTCCTGACGCATCGCCAGAATGCGAGTACGCATCTCTTCTACTTCCGCCAGCCAGCTGGCTTTCAATGCCTCGTCATTCAGCACCGCAGCCACCACCTGCGCACCAAAATTCGGCGGGCTGGAGTAGTTGCGGCGAACTGTTGCTTTCAATTGCCCCAGTACGCGGCCAGCGGCTTCGGCATCTTCACACAGAACAGAAAGTCCGCCAACGCGCTCGCCGTAAAGGGAGAAAATTTTCGAGAACGAATTGCTCACCAGAGCGGGTAATCCAGCGCTGGCAATGGCACGAATGGCGTAGGCATCCTCTTCCATACCGGCACCAAATCCTTGATAGGCAATATCGAGGAATGGAATAAGCTCGCGGGCTTTGAGAATTTCAATCACCGCATCCCACTGATCATTAGTGAGATCGGCACCCGTTGGGTTGTGGCAACATGGATGCAGCAACACAATACTGCGGGCAGGTAATGTTTTCAGCGTCGCCAACAGGTCATTAAAGCGCACGCTGTTAGTCGCTTCGTCATACCAGGGGTAAGTACTCACTTCGAATCCAGCCCCGGCGAATATTGCTACGTGGTTTTCCCAGGTAGGATCGCTGACCCAGACGCCTGATTCCGGGAAGTAGCGTTTCAGGAAATCTGCGCCCACTTTCAATGCCCCTGAGCCGCCAAGGGTTTGAATGGTTGCTACGCGCTGTTGTTGCAGTACCGGATGGTCCGCACCAAACAGCAGCGGCGCAATGGCATGGCGATAGCTATTAAGCCCTTCCATCGGTAAATAAAGCGAAGCGCCATGAGGCTGCGCATTCAGGCGCGCTTCCGCATCCGCCACGGCTTTCAGTTGGGGAATAATTCCGTCTTCGTTGTAGTACAGACCGATACTTAAATTCACTTTGTCGCTGCGAGGGTCTTCTTTGAAACGCTCCATAAGCGTAAGAATCGGGTCGCCAGCGTAGGCGTCAACTTTTTGAAACACGCGATGGTTCTCCAGGTTTACGGGCAGGTGGTTAAAACACAATAAACCGGAAGAAGGCGAAGATCGAGTGGATGTTCAGGGGCGAACGGCAATTAGCAACAGAGTGAGACTCATGACAAACGTACATCCGCCAGAGGCACGGCCTTCATAAGAGCATGAAAGAATATCAACTTATTGAATTGGTAGGATTTTATTGGCCGGATAAGGCATTCACGCCGCATCCGGCACAAACAATCAAATATTACAGAACGATTAATCCACGTATTTCATCGCGACCCTTGAAGTCAGGCGCGTAATAAGTTCGTAAGCGCTTACTTTCGTCATTTCAGCGATACGTTCTACGGGCAAACCTTCGCCCCATAAAATGACCGGGTCCCCGGCTTTGTCCTGCGCCTGTGGACCTAAGTCTACGCAGATCATATCCATCGCCACGCGCCCGACAATCGGCACTTCGCGACCGTTTACCAGCACTGGCGTACCGGACGGCGCGGCGCGCGGATAACCATCGCCATAGCCCATCGCGACTACGCCAAGACGGGTATCACGTTCGCTTACCCAGGTTCCACCATAACCAACAGGTTCTCCGGCTTTATGCTCACGCACGGCAATCAGGCTGGAGGTTAGTGACATCACTGGCTGACAGCCAAAATCGGCACCGGTGGAGCGATCTTCCAGCGGAGATACACCGTAAAGAATAATGCCCGGGCGCACCCAGTCAAAATGCGACTGTGGCCAGAGTAAAATGCCACCCGATGCGGCAATGGAACGTTGACCTGGTTTGCCTTCGCAAAAGGTATTAAAGATAGCGAGTTGTTTCTCGGTTGCGCCGCATTTTGGTTCATCCGCGCGCGCAAAATGGCTGACGATATTCACCGGCTGACGAACGTTTTTGCACTGGGTCAGGCGATGATAAAACGCCTCAGCCTGTTCCGGCCTTACGCCCAGACGGTGCATACCGGTATCGAGTTTCATCCAGACGGTAACCGGCTCGTCCAGGCTGGCCTCTTCCAGCGCAGCAAGCTGTTCTTCGTTATGCACGGCGGTATGAAAATGTTGCGCAGAAATCGTCGGTAGATCTCTGGCATCAAAAAAGCCTTCGAGTAACAGTACAGGTTTGGTGATTCCCCCCGCACGCAGTCGCAGAGCTTCTTCGAGACGGGCTACGCCAAAGGCGTCAGCATCGGGGAGCGTTCGCGCGGTCTCAAGAAGACCGTGACCATAAGCGTTCGCTTTCACCACCGCAACCATTTTACTGGCAGGAGCCAGTTCACGAAGACGTTGCAGGTTGTGTCGCAGAGCGCGGCGGTTAATCACAACAGTTGCCGCTTGCATTTGTGTTCCTTGATAAGTGTTTGCTTTAATTACCTAATTCATAAAATAATTATTATTCGTCGTCGTACTGCGGCCCCGCATAGTTGTCGAAGCGCGACCATTGACCGTTAAAGGTCAGGCGTACCGTCCCGATTGGGCCGTTACGTTGTTTACCGATAATAATTTCCGCGATGCCTTTTAAATCACTGTTTTCGTGATACACCTCATCACGATAGATAAACATGATCAAGTCCGCATCCTGCTCGATAGAGCCAGATTCACGCAGGTCGGAGTTGACCGGGCGTTTGTCGGCACGTTGTTCCAGAGAACGGTTCAACTGGGACAGCGCCACCACCGGCACGTTCAATTCTTTCGCCAGTGCTTTCAGCGAGCGGGAGATTTCTGCAATTTCCAGCGTACGGTTATCGGAAAGCGCCGGTACGCGCATCAGTTGCAGGTAGTCGATCATGATAAGCCCGATGCCGCCGTGTTCACGGGCAATACGGCGTGCGCGGGAACGCACTTCCGTTGGCGTCAGGCCGGAGGAATCATCGATATAGATATTACGTTTTTCGAGCAAAATACCCATGGTGCCGGAAATACGTGCCCAGTCTTCATCATCGAGCTGCCCGGTACGGATTTTAGTCTGGTCAACGCGCGACAGCGACGCCAGAGAACGCATCATAATCTGTTCTGATGGCATCTCCAGCGAGAAGATAAGTACAGGTTTATCCTGCAACATCGCCGCGTTTTCGACGAGGTTCATCGCAAATGTGGTTTTACCCATCGACGGACGCGCGGCGACGATGATCAAATCCGACGGCTGCAAGCCAGCGGTTTTTTTGTTGAGATCGTCATAACCGGTGTTTACTCCGGTAACGCCATCGTGTGGCTGCTGAAACAACTGCTCAATACGCGCCACGGTTGCGTCGAGCACATCAGCGATGTTCTTCGGCCCTTCGTCTTTGTTTGCACGACTTTCGGCAATTTTAAAGACGCGGGATTCAGCCAGGTCCAGCAGATCTTCGCTGGTGCGCCCCTGCGGATCAAAACCGGCTTCGGCAATCTCATTCGCAACCGAAATCATCTCGCGAACAACGGCACGTTCACGCACGATGTCAGCATAAGCACTGATGTTCGCCGCACTTGGCGTATTTTTTGACAGCTCCGCCAGATAAGCGAAACCACCGACGCTATCGAGTTGCCCCTGGCGTTCCAGCGATTCCGCAAGGGTAATCAGATCGATAGGACTACCGCTTTCCTGTAAACGCGCCATTTCAGTAAAGATATGACGGTGTGGGCGGGTGTAAAAGTCGTCTGCCACCACACGCTCGGCTACATCATCCCAGCGTTCGTTATCCAGCATTAAACCGCCCAACACCGACTGCTCCGCTTCGATCGAGTGCGGAGGCACTTTCAGCCCGGCAACTTGTGGATCGCGTTCGCGGGGTTCAGCCTGCTGTTTGTTGAAGGGTTTATTTCCTGCCATAGTGAATGGAGTTACCGAGATAAAGAATGGGTCGAAACTTTACCATATGAAGCAGACCCTGACGATACGTTCTGGAGGACACATGGCAACACGAATTGAATTTCACAAGCACGGTGGCCCGGAAGTACTTCAAGCCGTAGAGTTCACTCCTGCCGATCCGGCGGAGAATGAAATCCAGGTCGAAAATAAAGCCATCGGCATCAATTTTATCGACACGTATATCCGCAGCGGCCTTTACCCGCCGCCATCACTACCCTGCGGATTAGGCACCGAAGCGGCAGGCATCGTGAGTAAAGTCGGCAGTGGTGTAAAGCATATTAAGGCAGGCGATCGTGTAGTCTATGCGCAGTCGGCGTTAGGCGCTTACAGCTCTGTGCATAACATTAATGCGGATAAAGCGGCGATTCTGCCTGCGGCAATTTCTTTTGAGCAAGCTGCGGCATCCTTCCTGAAAGGCTTAACGGTTTATTATCTGCTGCGCAAAACCTATGAAATTAAACCCGATGAGCAGTTCCTGTTCCACGCAGCGGCTGGCGGCGTTGGCTTAATTGCTTGCCAGTGGGCAAAAGCCCTTGGGGCGAAACTTATCGGCACCGTGGGAACCGCGCAAAAAGCGCAGAGTGCGCTAAAAGCGGGCGCATGGCAGGTTATTAACTATCGCGAAGAGAATCTGGTCGAGCGGTTAAAAGAGATCACCGCTGGCAAGAAAGTGCGCGTGGTGTACGATTCCGTGGGCAGAGACACCTGGGAACGGTCGCTGGATTGCCTGCAACGCCGCGGCTTAATGGTGAGCTTTGGCAACTCATCAGGTGCGGTTACCGGTGTGAACTTAGGCATTCTCAATCAGAAAGGCTCGTTGTATGTGACACGCCCTTCCCTGCAAGGCTATATCACCACGCGGGAGGAATTAACCGAGGCCAGTAATGAACTGTTCTCTTTGATTGCCAGCGGTGTGATTAAGGTCGATGTCGCCGAGCAGCAGAAATATCCGCTGAAGGATGCGCAGCGTGCGCATGAGATTCTGGAAAGCCGGGCGACGCAAGGTTCCAGCCTGTTGATTCCATAAAAGAAATAGGGCTTCCACCTGGGAAGCCCTTTCTTTTTATAGTTCGGCTGTATGTAGGGTACAGCACGATGAATCTGTTAGAGGCGCAATAGTGACAGATTTGATTATCAATTCCTATTTTGTTCTAAGGATAAAACCTTAGGTTGTGATCATCCGCACAATCCCTTAGTAACGCCAGCGGTCATAACGCTGATATTTCGGCACTTTTGGTGCTTTAATCGCCTTAATAACCCACACCACCGCAATCGCCAGGAGTAACCACGGCAGCAACTTAATCATCAATGCCAGCATACCGCCGAGGAACATAATGGCCGTCGCCACAACCAGCGCGGCGATAATGCCCAGCAACGAAACGCCGGTGACCATCAACATGACAAAAAAGCCAATCACAAAAAGTAGTTCCAGCATGATGCTCTCCCAAATATGAAATCTCTTGCTGGCATTACAAGAATCATGCCAAAAATAATCTATTGATTTAACAGCAAAACGCCCCGCGACGGTGCGCAGGGCGTGGTGAATTTGACTATTTTTTGGTGAAAAGTTAACGCTTATCCGCCACCAGTTTGAGCGCGTGTTCCAGCACATTAATGTCTGCACCCGCTTTATGGGCATTTTCACTTAAATAACGCCGCCACTGCCGCGCGCCAGGAATACCCTGGAACAAGCCCAGCATATGCCGGGTAATATGGCCAAGATACGTCCCCTGGCTGAGTTCACGCTCAATGTACGGATACATGGCGCGCACTACCGCCACCGGATCGGCATCGGTATCCGAGGAACCAAAGATCTCTCGGTCTACCGCCGCCAGAATACCCGGATTCTGATACGCTTCGCGCCCGACCATCACGCCATCCATATGTTGCAAATGCGCTTTAGCCTCTTCCAGCGACTTGATGCCACCGTTAATCGACATTGTCAGATGCGGAAAGTCACGCTTCAGTTGATACACACGCGGATAATCGAGCGGCGGGATTTCACGGTTTTCTTTCGGGCTTAACCCCGAAAGCCAGGCTTTACGTGCGTGGATGATGAACATCTCACACTCGCCTTTGCCGGAAACGGTGTTGATGAAATCGCAGAGAAATTCATAGCTGTCCTGGTCGTCGATGCCAATACGCGTTTTCACCGTCACCGGAATCGACACCACATCGCGCATCGCTTTCACGCAGTCGGCAACCAGCTGCGCATTACCCATCAGACACGCCCCAAACATGCCGTTCTGCACCCGGTCAGACGGGCAGCCGACATTCAGGTTGATCTCATCATATCCGCGCGCTTCTGCCAGCTTTGCACACTGCGCCAGCGCCGCCGGATCGCTACCGCCCAGTTGCAATGCTACCGGATGTTCTTCTTCACTGTACGCCAGGTAATCACCTTTACCGTGAATAATCGCCCCTGTAGTCACCATTTCGGTATACAGCAACGTATTGCGGGAAAGCAGACGCAAGAAATAGCGGCAATGTCTGTCCGTCCAGTCGAGCATTGGTGCAACGCTAAACCGACCACTCCAGTGAACGTCAGTTTTTTCAGGCATTGCGCTGGTTTGGTTGATTTTTTGCATTTCAGAATTACCGTGCATTTTCAAATGTAGAGATTATTTTATCGATATATCATGGGGTTATGTTATTCAGCATCACTGTTCAGGAGGCTCAATAGCGGGGTACTATACCATAACAACAGGAAGCGCCTGTCTCATTGCAAAAGAAAATTGAGATCCTCTCAAGGCATGAAGCTCTCACGAAGTGATGGAAATAATCTTATTAGCCGTTAGCTTTGTTAAGGCCAATGATAAACAATCCAGGTTCGACGATAAATAAAAATCACACATTAAACTACGGTGATATCTCTCCCTGCTAATAGCACTGATAGAGAAAAAAAGAACCCAATAAGCATTGGGTTCTTTTATGTAATACCTTCCATACCATCGAAGAACTTCACATATTATTTTACTAGTTCAATACCAAATAGATCATAAATTGAATTAGAGATATCGTTTGGAATTTGAATCAATTCCGTTGAATCTGGGTCACACGATTGTACGAAGTCATTTAATTTCTGCGCCGCACCATGCATTTTTGTAACGTCTTTTAGGACTCGTTTTCCTTCGTCTTCCTGACGTTTCATATCAGTTACAATGTCATTGAAATCCAGTTTCCCTGCGACTGCCAGATTTTTCATCTCCTTCAGATTTTTTTCATCTCTTGTTGAGATAACGTTTTCACCTGATCTGTTATGTATTTTTCGCAATACTCATCAATATCCACTGCAGCTACCAGATCTGCTAATGCACTACCATATGAACATGAAATTAAAAGGGAAGCCAAGGGTTTTAAGCGAATATCGTCATATTGATGATATGCATTTTCTAAATTTATAAAACCATCACCTAAAGTTTGTAGATGTAACGAAGCTATAGATTCATCATCAATAGATTTTTCATAAAATAGTTGAATAGTTGATGGGAGTCCATTCGGGCTTGCTACATCAAAAGTACATCTGTCTATGAGACTTACTGTCTGATGTTCTACTTTATTACAGACAAAACTAATCGCATAATGAAAAATCGCCCTGTCTACATATAAAGCGATATAATCACGATCGCCTAATTGCTCTTGAGAGCAGTCATCAATACACTTATCGACCCACAGTTTGAGTTCATTTATTCTGCTGATTAACGACACATTTTTGATACTTGCTGTCCATAAATTAAGGGTGATTTTTTGAATAAATAAATCTATTTTTGCAATAATCACATCGCGATTATTCGCAGTTGCATAATCAACCGATTTATTATATATATCCTTTATTTTTTCTTTGCTCGCATCTTTAATTTCGTATTGATTTGAATGGAGTGTATTATTGAAGAATTCTGTTGCACTTGAAATTATACCTGACATGATTCATCCACCTTTTTTGTCGTACCGTGTCCTCCTTATAATTCTTTTGCCATCTGCTCACTATCAAAAATCGCTCATAATCTCTGAAGTACAGGTATGCGATCAAACCCAGCTAAATAAATAGCGATTTAACTTGAAGCAATTTATTTAAAAATGAATTATTAATTATTATCGTGTTGATAATGGTACTACCAGGCAAAACAACACCTTACGTACAAAACAGAAAATCAACATTACGGCAACAATAAGGGTTCTCGGTGTTTTTCCTGGAACATGGTAAAGTAAGGACATTCTTAACCCCCACTTTGAGGTGCCCGATGGAAAAGACCACAACGCAGGAGTTATTAGCGCAGGCTGAAAAAATCTGTGCGCAGCGTAATGTGCGCCTGACCCCACAGCGCCTGGAAGTGTTGCGCCTGATGAGTCTGCAGGATGGCGCTATCAGCGCTTATGATCTGCTTGATTTGCTGCGCGAAGCTGAACCGCAAGCCAAGCCGCCAACGGTTTATCGCGCGCTGGATTTTCTTCTTGAGCAAGGTTTTGTGCATAAGGTGGAATCCACCAACAGTTATGTGCTCTGTCATCTGTTCGACCAGCCCACGCATACGTCAGCCATGTTTATTTGCGATCGCTGCGGCGCAGTGAAAGAAGAATGTGCAGAAGGCGTGGAAGACATTATGCATACGCTGGCGGCCAAAATGGGGTTTGCCCTGCGGCATAATGTGATTGAAGCACATGGACTCTGTGCGGCATGCGTGGAAGTGGAAGCGTGTCGTCATCCTGAACAGTGCCAGCATGATCACTCTGTACAGGTGAAAAAGAAATCACGTTAAGAGGGCGTACATCCTTGTACACGTCGGGCAGGAGGGATTAATTACCAGCGATACTCATTGCGGGTTTCCCAATCCACGACCTCTTTTTCTGCCTGATCTTTCTGATAACCATAACGTTCCTGGATTTTACCGACCAGTTGATCACGTTTACCTTCAATGATCGTCATATCATCATCGGTCAGTTTGCCCCATTGCTCTTTCACTTTACCTTTAAACTGTTTCCAGTTACCGCCGGCTTCATCTTTATTCATAATCAAGACCTCATCGTTAGGTTGTGAATGAGAGTACGTTCACTTTTCTTCTGAACGTGAGATTAAGTGTAGTCAGCAATTTGGCTTAGGATTATTTATTCAGAATTTTTAACCGTCACGTTGCGGCAAACCAGGTACCGTTGCGCCAGTGACGCCGCCAGATAGCCGCCAGAGAAAGCCCGCGCAAAGCCAGAAAGACGGTTAATGCCAGCCACAAACCATGATTACCCAGCCACGGCAGCGTAAGGAGCGTCAGCGCAAAACCTGCGGCGGCCACCGCCATACTGTTACGCATTTCGGCGGCGCGCGTTGCACCTATAAACATGCCGTCGAACAGATAACACCAGACGCCGACCAACGGCAAAATCACCTGCCAGATAAGATAGCGGTCGGCCAGCTGCTGAATCTGGGTTAACGACGTCAGCAATGCAATGATGTGTTCCCCTGCCAGCAAATAAACCACCGAAAACAGTAACGCTACAATCCCCGACTGGCGGCACGCTGCCCGCCAGACATCCAGTAACTGGCTACCGTCGCGCGCACCGTACGCCTGACCAGAATGTGCTTCAACCGCGTAGGCAAAACCATCCAGCGCATAGGCGGTAAAGGTGAGTAGCGTCATCAGAACCGCGTTAACAGCGATAATGTCACTCCCCAGTCGCGCGCCAAGTACGGTGATCGCGCCGAAACAGAGTTGCAACAACAGCGAGCGCAGCATGATATCGCGGTTAAGCGCCAGTAAGCGACGGAAATTTCCTCGCCAGGCAGTTTTCAGCATTTCGCCGGAGATTCCGCGTAGTTTGAGGATTTTACGCACCATTAGCAGACCAATCAGCAATGTTGCATATTCCGCAATAACCGTCGCCAGCGCCGCGCCCTGCACGTTCATATGCAGCCCCATCACCAGCCAGACATCCAGCACAATGTTGAGGATATTGCCGACCACTAACAAAATTACTGGCGCACGGGCATATTGCACGCCGAGTAACCAACCAAGTAATACCAGATTCGCCAGCGACGCCGGTGCGCTTAACCAGCGGATTTCAAGAAAGCGCCGCGCCTGTTCTAGCACCGCTTCGCTGCCGCCAACAATATGCAGCGCCAGATCGATAATCGGCGTACGCAGCAGCGCAATTAACGCCCCAGCCCCCAACGCCAACAGCAACGGTTGCACCAGCGCTCGGGCTAATGCCTGAGGATTTTTGGCACCATAAGCCTGCGCAGTCAGCCCGGTGGTGCTCATGCGTAAAAACAGCAACAACATAAAGAGAAAGCTGGTCGCCGTTGCACCAACCGCCACGCCGCCCAAATAAACCGGACTATCAAGATGACCAATAACCGCCGTATCGACCAGTCCCAGCAACGGAACGGTGATATTGGAGAAAATCATGGGTAAGGCGAGATGCCAGAGTGCTTTATCAGATGAAGTGAGGAATGCCATGCAGACAAGCCTGATGAAGAGAGATGAAAAACAAACCGCGACGCCAGGCGGCATCGCGGTCTCAGAGATATGTTACAGCCAGTCGCCGTTGCGAATAACTCCAACCGCCAGCCCTTCAATGGTGAAGCTCTGCTGACGAAGGTCAACGACAATTGGTTTAAACTCGCTATTTTCTGGCAACAGTTCGACTTTATTGCCCTGTTTTTTCAGGCGCTTAACGGTAACCTCGTCATCAATACGTGCGACAACGACCTGACCGTTACGTACATCCTGAGTTTTATGCACTGCCAGCAAGTCGCCATCCATAATGCCGATATCTTTCATCGACATCCCGCTGACGCGCAGCAGGAAATCAGCATTCGGCTTGAATAAGGAAGGATCGACCTGATAATGACCTTCAATATGCTGTTGCGCCAGAAGCGGTTCACCGGCAGCCACACGACCTACCAGCGGCAACCCTTCTTCCTCTTCCTGCAACAGACGAATCCCGCGTGATGCGCCGGAAACAATTTCAATAACGCCTTTGCGTGCCAGCGCCTTCAGATGTTCTTCAGCCGCGTTTGGGGAACGGAACCCCAAACGCTGCGCGATTTCCGCACGCGTCGGCGGCATACCTGTCTGGCTGATGTGATCACGGATGAGATCAAACACCTCTTGTTGCCTGGCCGTTAACGCTTTCATTCCGCCCCCTGGGTGTATATACAGTTATGCTGTGAGTATATACAGCAAAAGGCGATTTTGGAACCATAAACTGCACAATAAACCAGAGATTTATCGAAATCTGGAAGGGTTATCCAAAATGCGACCATAACAGGATGCACCAGGTAATCACGGCGACGATAATCGCAATCAGCACCGCGGCGGATCCCATATCTTTAGCGCGTCCGGATAGCTCATGGTATTCAGAGCCAATTCGGTCAACCACTGCTTCGATGGCGCTATTGAGGATTTCCACAATCATCACCAGCATCACGGAGCTGATAAGCAGCACGCGGGTAATTACGTCCACATCCAGCCAGCAGGCGATGACCACCGCCAACAATACCGCTACGCCTTCCTGACGGAATGCCGCTTCGTTGATCCATGCAGCGCGTAAACCTTTCCAGGAATAGCCAGCAGCTTTGATAATTCGGGTGAGTCCAGTGGTATTATTGGCCATTGAAAGAACCTTTTTACATTATGAGCGTCAATATCAGTGTACCGTTAAATCCGATGATTCGGGTTTGCGTAACGCCGCGCGAAACATGAGCGGATACCACAGAATTTCCCATGACTTTCTGCTATCCTTGCCGCGCATTTGCATTATTAACCAGAGGCTTTACATCGTTTATGTCCGGCTGGCCACGAATTTACTACAAATTACTGAATTTACCATTAAGCATCCTGGTAAAAAGCAAGTCTATTCCGGCAGATCCTGCCCCGGAACTGGGGCTGGATACCTCTCGTCCAATTATGTACGTTTTACCGTACAACTCGAAAGCAGACTTGCTGACGTTGCGCGCCCAGTGTCTGGCACATGACCTGCCTGACCCGTTAGAGCCGCTGGAAATCGACGGCACGCTACTGCCGCGCTATGTGTTCATTCACGGCGGGCCGCGTGTGTTCACCTATTACACGCCGAAAGAAGAGTCTATTAAGCTGTTCCACGACTATCTCGACTTGCACCGTAGCAACCCAAATCTGGATGTGCAGATGGTGCCAGTATCGGTGATGTTTGGTCGCGCGCCGGGGCGTGAAAAAGGCGAAGTAAACCCGCCGCTGCGTATGCTTAACGGCGTACAGAAATTTTTCGCTGTACTGTGGCTCGGTCGCGACAGTTTTGTGCGTTTCTCGCCGTCAGTTTCGCTGCGCCGTATGGCGGATGAACACGGCACGGATAAAACTATCGCGCAGAAACTGGCGCGCGTGGCGCGTATGCACTTTGCCCGTCAACGTCTGGCTGCCGTAGGCCCACGTTTGCCTGCTCGTCAGGATCTGTTTAATAAGCTGCTCGCCTCCCGCGCCATTGCCAAAGCGGTAGAAGATGAAGCGCGCAGCAAAAAAATCTCCCATGAAAAAGCGCAGCAGAACGCGATTGCACTGATGGAAGAGATTGCGGCGAATTTCTCTTACGAGATGATTCGCCTGACTGACCGTATTCTGGGCTTCACCTGGAACCGACTTTACCAGGGTATCAACGTCCATAACGCCGAGCGCGTTCGCCAGTTGGCCCACGACGGTCATGAGCTGGTGTATGTGCCTTGCCACCGCAGTCACATGGACTACCTGCTGCTTTCTTACGTGCTGTATCACCAGGGGCTGGTGCCGCCGCATATCGCCGCCGGGATCAACCTGAACTTCTGGCCGGCCGGGCCGATTTTCCGCCGTCTGGGTGCGTTCTTTATTCGCCGTACGTTTAAAGGCAATAAGCTCTATTCCACCGTTTTCCGTGAGTATCTCGGCGAACTGTTCAGCCGTGGTTATTCCGTCGAGTACTTCGTAGAAGGCGGTCGTTCCCGTACGGGGCGTTTGCTGGATCCGAAAACCGGTACGCTGTCGATGACCATTCAGGCGATGCTGCGTGGCGGCACGCGTCCGATTACGCTGATTCCGATCTATATCGGTTATGAGCACGTCATGGAAGTGGGTACTTACGCCAAAGAACTGCGCGGCGCGACGAAAGAGAAAGAGAGCCTGCCGCAGATGCTGCGCGGTTTAAGCAAGCTGCGTAATCTCGGTCAGGGTTACGTCAACTTCGGTGAACCAATGCCGTTGATGACCTACCTTAACCAGCACGTACCAGACTGGCGTGAATCTATCGATCCCATCGAAGCGGTGCGTCCGGCCTGGTTAACGCCGACGGTCAATAATATTGCTGCCGATCTGATGGTACGCATTAACAACGCAGGCGCGGCAAACGCCATGAACCTGTGCTGTACTGCGCTACTGGCGTCACGTCAGCGCTCACTCACCCGCGAGCAGTTAACCGAGCAACTCAACTGCTACCTGGATCTGATGCGCAACGTACCTTACTCCACGGACTCTACCGTTCCTTCAGCCAGCGCCAGCGAGCTTATCGATCACGCGCTGCAAATGAACAAGTTTGAAGTTGAGAAAGACACTATCGGCGACATCATCATTCTGCCGCGCGAGCAAGCGGTGCTGATGACCTACTATCGCAACAACATTGCGCATATGTTGGTGCTGCCTTCGCTGATGGCGGCAATTGTCACCCAGCATCGCCACATCTCCCGCGACGTATTGATGGAGCACGTCAATGTGCTTTACCCAATGCTGAAAGCGGAACTGTTCCTGCGCTGGGATCGCGACGAGTTACCGGACGTTATTGATGCGCTGGCAAATGAGATGCAACGTCAGGGGCTGATTACCCTGCAAGATGATGAGTTGCATATCAACCCGGCGCATTCTCGCACGCTACAGCTGCTGGCCGCAGGCGCGCGCGAAACGCTGCAACGTTATGCCATCACTTTTTGGCTGTTGAGCGCCAACCCGTCGATCAACCGCGGTACGCTGGAGAAAGAGAGCCGCACCGTCGCGCAACGTCTCTCCGTGCTGCACGGTATCAACGCGCCGGAGTTCTTCGACAAGGCGGTGTTCAGTTCTCTGGTGCTGACACTGCGTGATGAAGGGTATATCAGCGATAGCGGCGACGCCGAACCGGCAGAAACGATGAAGGTTTATCAGTTGCTGGCGGAGTTGATTACATCAGACGTGCGTTTGACGATTGAGAGTGCGACGCAGGGCGAAGGGTAATCAGGGAGAATTGCCGGATGCGGCGCAAACGCCTTATTCGGCCTACCATGATCTGCAAATTCAATAAATTGCGATATGTTGTGTAGGCCTGAGAAGCGCAGCGCATCAGGCAACCCAGAAGGAAGCCGGATGATCATCCGGCTTTTTTACATCATCAGAAATGCCAGTAACTCATTGCCAGCCCTAAAAACAGTACCAGACCAACATAGTTATTATTCATAAATGCTTTAAAGCAGGCTTCACGCTCGCGGTTGGCAATCAGTTTTTGTTGATAAACAAACAGCGCGCCAGCCACCAGAATTGACCAGTAATATCCCCAGCCTAAGCCATTTAACTCACCGATAATCGCCATCAACGCCAGTACGCCAATCTGCAATATACCAATAATCAATTTATCGTATTGGCCGAACAGGATTGCGGTGGATTTAATGCCAATCTTCACATCATCATCGCGGTCAACCATCGCATACTGCGTGTCGTATGCCACCGCCCAGAGAATATTGGCGAGGAACATTAACCAGCAACTCAATGGCACCGACTCACTCACAGCAGCAAAAGCCATTGGAATCGACCAGCCAAACGCCGCGCCCAGCACCACTTGCGGTAGATGGGTATACCGCTTCATAAACGGGTACACCCACGCCAGCGCTAGCGCGGCAATCGACAACAGAATGGTCATCGTATTCAGCGTCAGCACCAGTAAAAACGAAATCAGTACCAGCACGACAAACAGCGCGCGCGCCTCTTTCTCCGTTACCGCGCCGCTGGGAAGCGGTCGGTTCGCCGTGCGCTTAACATGACCATCAAACTTGCGGTCAGCATAATCATTCACCACGCAACCAGCAGCGCGCATCAGCCAGACACCCGCGACAAACACCGCCAGGATCCAGAGCTGGGGAACGCCCGGTGTCGCCACCCACAACGCCCATAATGTTGGCCAGAGCAGCAGTAACGCGCCAATTGGCTTATCCGTACGCATTAAGCGATGAAACGCCAGCAGCTTATTCTGCGTCAGACTCCACTCCATATTTTTTTCCTCTTAGTACAACGGTGACGCCGGTAAAAACAGTTCTGTTAGCAACAGCGGTTTACCGCTTAATCGCAGGCGGGAACGTCGCCCCCACAGTCCGGCATCACGGCCTATCTCAATAAAGTCCCGGGTTAATGTCGATGATGTGAACAGATAGCGTCCTAACGGCGTTTTACCTAATTTTTGTAACGCCAGCTCCGGCCCGCTTAACGTTGACACAGGAACGACGGTACGACCGGCAAGCCACGGTTCACCATCGGCACATAACAAAATTTCACGTAACCAGTAACGAGACTCTTTCGGCAGCAGCGGCAGTTCTTCGGGAATTTCATTCTGCTCGACAAACCCTTCGCGGATCATCGTCACGCTCACCGTTTTTCCCTGCTGTTCAAAACGTTTTGTCATGGAATCTTCCAGCAACAGCCAGTCGAGCAGTTGCGTATCCAGGGCGGGGATCTCTTTAAAATAGCGCAGCGCACGCAGTTGCGTTAACGCGGGGTGTGACATGCCGAACTCTCCGTTACATAACGTAAAGGCATTGTATCGCAGAAAAGTGTTTACGGGAGATGTAAAGCAAATTAAGTGATCTAATGCGCAACAAAAACGCAACAATCGCATGAAGTGGTAAAACGCTGTTGAACCTTACGCTTTGCCGATGCCCGTGCTGGCGAGGGCAACCATAGGGACATCACCGCCCAGGATGCCAGGAACGATGATGTTTTCCTTTACTTAAATACCTTTATTCTTTATACGATTAGCTCGCCAACTCGCAGTAAAAATTGGGAAAAGCGCATGTTTATCCTGAGATTTGGTGCCGAAAAGTGTTTCCGGAGTAAGATTAACAGGCAACATCTCATGTCTGGATTTGTAGATATACGTGGAATTCCAATTGGTATCTTTTGTAGGATTCAACATATCATGTAAGCGCTGGGAGCTTACCACCATAACTGGCCCATCATAGACAGAGGAGAACAGGATAAAGATATTATCGTTTCGTGTTAATTCATTCGTGTTAAAGGTTCTTAAATTATCTTCAATTTCTATAAATAAAGGTGAAACATCATCACTACGAATCCACTCTTTATAAAGATGCCAGGCATTTTCTTTGATCGTATCATTCGTTGATCGTAGAGCCTGATCGATAAGTTGGATAAAAAAATTGTTATTTTGATCAATCAGCCATTTATTCATATTAAATCTGTTAATAAAATCGATCATCTGTTGGGTATCGAAATGCATCTTACTGAATCGATTTTGACGCATAAAATTATCGAACTTGTTATCTTCATCAGGATGGATATAACTACGTATAATTGGATCTTTTATATAAGGACAATGGCTAAATATTTTCTTCATATTCTCAATAAAGTTTTTATTAACAATATTAAGAATTTTTAATTGCATCACCAATTTTACTGCCAGAACGGATTTCAATATCGCTGGATCATCTGGCAATGTATCAATCATTTTTATAATGTTATTGATATAACCATCGAGATATTCATTTCCAAATATATCTGAGTAATCAATAGATAATACCATTCGTTGTGTAACGCTGTCTTTAAAATTCCCTGTCGATATTCGCACATGATCAAACACGACAGCTGTCAAATTCGATTTAATAAATGATATTTCTTTGTCAGAAAGAAATTCTGCTCTGGTGAAGTGCGAAGCATAAAGATAACAATTATTGAACTTTGAATTTCTAATCTGACATTCACGAAAATTACTATGAGTAAGCTGGCTCCGCGAGAAGTCAACTGTATCAAGAATACTTTGGCTAAAATCGACATATTCGCCACTCGCTTTGATAAAAATCACATTGTGTAAACGTCGACATTTAAATATGACATTATCAACTGTTGCAGTAGTAAAATTGCAATCCCCTATTTCTTTACATTCGAATGTTACATGTTGTAGATTTGACGATAAAAAAGACACCTTCGAAATAACGTCACCTTTAAAATGACAACTTGTTAAATCCAAATCAGACAGGTCAGTATACCCCTGCGCATCTTTATCCATCAGAAAATCACAAGCACATTCTATTTCTTCATTTCTATAGAATTTTACGCTTATAATATCATTACTGATTGAGACTTCACGAAACATATTTATTGCATGATTTTTTTCGTTCCGTTGTTTTATATTTAAAAATATATCACTGATATAAATAAAGTTATCTCTATTTAAACCTGGCACCCCATTAAAATTACGTAGTAAATCAAGATCTAATTTATTATTTCCTTGCACCACATCATGTTTTATCAAAGAGTTATTGCCGTCAAACTTTGAGATATGACCTAACATAAAACCTCTGCATTACAGAAATGAAATAACTGGAAAAAGTAGCCTGAGCGTCCAGACACTACCGGCGAAAGGAAAAGAGTCTCTGATAATGCATTGAGATAATGGATATTCTTAGTGAAGAAGAAGTGAAGTACTATAAAAAATCGCTCATATCCCTGGAATGAAGCATAATAAATATCCTCCGGCATAGCCGGAGGTTTTTCAAATGCGCCTATAAGGCTCTCTTACCAGCCGCGCCCTAACAGGCGCACACGATCTGACATTTGCATCCAACTTCGTTACTTACGGCCCGTAAACGGGCTGCCCGGATAGGGAATCGATAACTGCTCTCCCATTTTATCCTCTTCAAGCTGGTGCTTTATGTAATCCTGTATCTTCGCCGTGTTCTTACCCACTGTATCGACGTAGTACCCTCTGCACCAGAACTCCCTGTTCCTGTATTTGAATTTCAAATCACCAAACTGCTCGTAAAGCATCAGACTGCTTTTCCCTTTCAGATATCCCATA